>NZ_JBEXXX010000043.1:0-72031 GCF_040630635.1 Streptomyces sp. NPDC005761
GGACCCCGGACCCCCACCCACCGGGCAAACGCGCCGCCGGGGCGGGGCACCCGCGCCACCAAGCCCGTCCGGCGATTGAGGACAAAACCCGCACCACGGAACCCCGCGCCGCCGGGGCGGGGCACCCGCACCCACCAAGCCCGTCCGGCGATTGAGGACAGAACCCGCGCCCCGTGAGGCGCGGGCCAGGGGGCCGGAGTCAGATCTCCAGATCGGCCTCGATCCTCTTCAACTGGTGGCGGGCCATGGCCAGGTTGGCCCGGCCGGCGTCCAGTACGAGGTAGAGGAACAGGCCGTTGCTGCCGCGGGTCTTGAGCAGCCGGATCAGGTGGTACTGGGTGCCCAGGGTGATCAGGATGTCCTCGATCTCGTCCTGGATCCCGAGGTGTTCCATGGTGCGGAGCTTGGCGCGTACGACGTCGGTGTTGCCGGCGGCCGCGACCTCCAGGTTGAAGTCCTTGCCTCCGCCGAGGGTGCCCAGCGCCATGCCGCTCGTGTAGTCGACGAGGGCGACACCGGTGGTGCCCTCGATGGACGACATCGCTTCCTTCAGTGACGCTTCGGTGTTCGCCATGAGTGCTCGTTTCCTTTCCCTGACCGGTCGGGACGACCGGTTCCGTTTCTGGGGCTTGCCGGGTTCGTGCGGGGTCATGTCGTGCGGTGCGGCAGAGGGCCCGGTTGCTGCGGGGTGCGCGGCGCCGGAGGCCTGAGGCCGGGGGCGGGCTGAGGTGCGCGCTCCAGGGCGGCGTCGACGAGCTCGCCGATCCGGGAGCCCGACCTGCGGCCCTCCAGATGGAGCCGGCCGACGTTGATCCGGTCCTCTGCGAGCAGGGTCAGTACGGCCGATGAGCCGGCGGCGTACGTCGCGATGTAGCCCGTCTCGCCGCGTACGAGGAGTTCGCGGAAGCCGCCCCGGCCGGTCGCGTCCGTCATCCGGATCGAGACGCCGAGCGCGGCCGCGGTCAGCGCCGCTACGCCCTCCGCCTCCACTCCCGGGGTGTCATGGGCCAGGACGAGGCCGTCGGTACTGGCCGCCAGTGCCCCGGAGAGGAGCGGAACCCGCGCCCGTAACCGCTGGAGCTCGGCCAGGACATCCTGCACTTCGGCCTCGGGCACCATCAGTTGTCTCCTCCCGGCACGCTGTCTGAGCGCGCGTATCACAGGGCCTCCAATGCGTCTCGGAGCCGGCGCAGCAGGGCGACGTCGGGGTCGGCCGTGACCTCGGGGAGCGCGACGCGGCTGGACGGGTCCGCCGTCTCCCGTACCGCGGCGACCAGCCCGGCGGCCGCCAGCCGTCGCAGGTCGACCAGGGTGTGGAACGCCGATCTGCCCAGTTCCTGCGCGATGTCCGTTGCCGTACGGACCCCGTCCACGCGATCCAGTACGCGGCGCTGGCGCGGCGGCACGGGGGAGTCGGCCGGACTGCCGGTGCCCACGAGCGGGGCGCTGTCGGTCGCCGCCTCCGGCCAGATCCGGTCCAGCAGTTCGCGGCGCCGGAGCGTCTCGCGCTGCACGGCGTCCACGGGGACGGGACGGACGGGGCCGATCCAGTGGGCGACGCCGTAGCGGAAGCGGGCCGGGGTCCGGGTCGGGGCGAGGGCGAAGAACGCCGCGTCGTACAGCGCTCCCAGATGGCACAGTTCCAGAGCGCCGCCCGGCACCCGGCCGCTGTCCACGAGGTAGCGGCCCACCCGCTGCCCGGCGCCGGCCTGGGCGACCGCGTCCCACCAGCCCTCGCGGTGCAGCGCTCCGCCCCGGGTGAGCAGGACGTCGATGCCGGGGGTGGCCGGGCTCTCGGCGTGCACCACCTTGCCGCCGGCGAGGTAGAGGGTGCCGCGGTCGCGCATGAGGGCGCCGGTGGCCCGTTCCGCCGCGAGACGCTGGAGCATGGGCGAGAGGACGGCGGCCGCGGTGGGCGGGTCCGCGGCATGGGCGGGCGAGGGGGCGGGGCCTCTCATGCCAGGACCAGCCGTTCGGCCATCTCGCCCAGCCGTATCCGGGCCAGCGCCAGATTGCCCTCCGCGCGGTCCAGCCACAGGTGGAGGAAGACGCTGCTGTCGAAGTCCGTCTCGACGAACCGGAGGATGTGGTACCCGGCGCGGGTGGTGACGATGACGTCCTCGACGGGCGGCGGAGTCCCCGCGGCTCCCGTGCCGTCCACGTCGCTCGACGCCTCCGGTAAGCCGGCCGCGAAGGCGGGCTGTTCGGCCGCCATCCGCGCCACCTCCGCCGTCTCCGCGGCGGTGGCCTCGTGATCGCCGTTGGGCGAGTCACCGATGGTGCCGAGAGCGAGACCGCTCGTCCAGTCGATCACGGCGGCGCCACGGGCACCGGGCAGTCTCATGACGTCGAGCAGGCACTCGTCGATTCCGGGCACGCGGACTCCCCTCCGACGCGGCGTGCGGCTGTGACCCCGAGGTTACGCAACGTGCTCGGTCCAGGTGGAGGTTCTGGCATTTTCCACAGGTACATGCGAACGGTTCGGGAGAATGCCCCGCCGCGGGCCGTGGAGGGCGGCGCGGGGACCTTGTCCGTCCTGCCCTGTTGACTGGAGCTATTCAGCCGCTCAAGATGTGAATAGAAAAATCACAGTCGCGAGGAGGCATTGCCATGTCAGGACCCCGCCCCGTACGGGCACCGCGCGGTACCGAACTGAGCGCCCTGGGATGGCAGCAGGAAGCCGCGCTGCGCATGCTGCAGAACAACCTGGACCCCGAGGTCGCCGAGCACCCCGACAAGCTCGTCGTCTACGGCGGCACCGGCAAGGCGGCCCGCGACTGGCGCTCGTTCGACGCGATGGTCCGCACGCTGCAGACGCTCAAGCAGGACGAGACGATGCTCGTCCAGTCGGGGCGTCCGGTCGGTGTGATGCAGACGCACGAGTGGGCCCCGCGGGTCCTGATCGCCAACTCGAACCTGGTCGGCGACTGGGCGAACTGGGAGGAGTTCCGCCGCCTGGAGGCGCTCGGGCTCACCATGTACGGCCAGATGACCGCCGGATCGTGGATCTACATCGGTACGCAGGGCATCCTGCAGGGCACGTACGAGACGTTCGCCGCCGTCGCCGCAAAGAAGTTCGGCGGGACGCTGGCCGGGACGATCACGCTCACCGCCGGACTCGGCGGCATGGGCGGCGCCCAGCCGCTCGCCGTGACGATGAACGACGGCGTCGCGATCTGTATCGACTGCGACCCGCGCGCCATCGACCGCCGCATCGAGCACCGCTTCCTGGACGTGAAGGCGGACAGCCTGGAGCAGGCGCTCCAGCTGGCCACCGAGGCGAGGGACGCGCGCAGGCCGCTCTCCATCGGCCTGCTCGGCAACGCGGCGGAGCTGCTGCCCCGGATGCTCGCCGAGGGCGCCCCCATCGACATCGTCACCGACCAGACCAGCGCGCACGACCCGCTGGCCTACCTCCCGCTCGGCGTCGACTTCGACGACATGGCGTCCTACGCCACCGAGAAGCCCGCCGACTTCACCCAGCGCGCACAGGAATCGATGGCCCGTCACGTCGAGGCGATGGTCGGCTTCATGGACGCCGGTGCGGAGGTCTTCGACTACGGCAACTCGATCCGCGGCGAGGCCCAGCTCGCCGGATACGAGCGGGCCTTCGACTTCCCCGGCTTCGTGCCCGCCTACATCCGGCCGCTCTTCTGCGAGGGCAAGGGCCCGTTCCGCTGGGCGGCGCTCTCCGGTGAGGCGTCCGACATCCACAGGACCGACAAGGCGATGCTCGAACTCTTCCCGGAGAACGAGTCGCTGCACCGCTGGATCAAGATGGCCGGCGAGCGCGTCCACTTCCAGGGCCTGCCCGCCCGGATCTGCTGGCTCGGCCAGGGCGAGCGCGACAAGGCCGGTGAGCGCTTCAACGACATGGTCGCCAGTGGCGAACTGGTCGCCCCGCTGGCCATCGGCCGCGACCACCTGGACTGCGGATCGGTCGCCTCGCCGTACCGCGAGACCGAAGCCATGCTCGACGGATCCGACGCGATCGCCGACTGGCCGCTGCTGAACGCCATGGTCAACGTGGCGTCAGGAGCCTCCTGGGTCTCCATCCACCACGGTGGCGGCGTGGGCATGGGCCGGTCCATCCACGCCGGACAGGTGACGGTCGCCGACGGGACGAAGCTGGCGGGCGAGAAGATCCGCCGGGTGCTCACCAACGACCCCGGCATGGGTGTCATCCGGCACGTCGACGCCGGGTACGACATCGCGGAGTCGGTCGCCGCGGAGCGCGGGGTCAGGGTCCCGATGCGCGAGGGCGGCACGGACGCTGGGGCCGGCACGGGCGAGGCGTCCGGCGCGGGCGGGACCGCCGCGTGAGCCCCACCTTCCACGCGATGTGGGCGTCCTTGCGGAACATCGGCCGCAACGCCGAGTCCGGCGGCTACCGTCGCTACGCCTGGACCGGGGCCGACGCCGACTGCCGGCTCTGGTTCCGGATGCAGGCAGAGGCCCGCGGCCTCGACTGCGAGGTGGACCGCAACGGCAACCAGTGGGCCTGGCTCGGCGACCCCCTGGCCGGGGACGCCGTCGTCACCGGCTCGCACCTCGACTCCGTGCCGGACGGCGGAGCCTTCGACGGGCCGCTCGGGGTCGTCTCCTCCTTCGCCGCGCTCGATGAACTCCGCCGCAGGGGAGTGGAGTTCACCCGGCCGCTGGCCATCACCAACTTCGGTGACGAGGAAGGGGCCCGCTTCGGTCTCGCCTGTGTCGGCTCCCGGCTCGCAGCAGGGCAGCTGACGGTCGAGGCCGCGCACCGGCTGCGCGACGGCGATGGCGTCACGCTGCCCCGGGCCATGGAAGCCGCCGGGTACGACCCCGACGCCATCGGTCCCGACCCCGAACGGCTCGCCCGTATCGGTGCGTTCGTCGAACTCCACGTCGAGCAGGGCCGCGCCCTCGACCTGAGCGGCGACCCGGTCGGCATCGCCTCCGCGATCTGGCCGCACGGCCGCTGGCGCTTCGACTTCCGGGGAGAGGCCAACCACGCGGGCACCACCCGGCTCGTCGACCGCCGCGACCCGATGCTGACGTACGCCGAGACCGTGCTCGCGGCCCGCCGGGAGGCGGAGCTGACCGGGGCGCTGGCCACCTTCGGCAAGATCGCGGTCGAGCCGAACGGTGTCAACGCCATCCCCTCCCTCGTGCGCGGCTGGCTCGACTCCCGCGCCGCCGACCAGGACACCCTGGACACCGTGGTCTCCGGCATCGAGAGGGCCGCCCGGGAGCACGCCGAGCGGGCCGGCATCGACCTGGACGTCGTACGGGAGTCCTTCAGCCCCGTCGTGGAGTTCCAGCACGCCCTGCGCGACGAGCTGGGCACGCTCCTCAAGGAGTCCGCCGGCCTCCGGGACACCGGACGGGCCGTCCCCGTACTCGGCACCGGGGCCGGACACGACGCGGGTATTTTGTCCGCTTCGGTCCCTACCGCCATGCTGTTCGTACGGAACCCCACCGGGATCTCGCACTCGCCGGCCGAACACGCCACCGAGGACGACTGCGTGGCCGGGGTGATCGCACTCGCCGACGTACTGGAAGGTCTCGCGTGCCGCTGACGACGGAAGCGACGGGCAAGCCCGCCGCAGTGACGTACTGGCTGTCCCACGCCTGGCTCGGCACCCATGTCGAGCCGGACGTCGTCCTGGAGGTGGCCGGCGGGCGCATCGCCGGGGTGCGGACCGGTGTCGCCTCGCCGCCGCCCGGCGCGACCGTCCTGCGCGGACTCACCCTGCCCGGTCTCGCCAACGCCCATTCGCACGCCTTCCACCGTGCCCTGCGCTCCACCGTCCAGGTGGGCTCCGGCACCTTCTGGACCTGGCGCGAGACCATGTACCAGGTCGCGTCCCGGCTCACCCCCGACACGTACTACGACCTGGCCCGCGCCGTGTACGCCGAGATGGCGCTGGCCGGCATCACCGCGGTCGGCGAATTCCACTATCTGCACCACGCGCCGGGCGGAGTCCCCTACGACAACGCGAACGCGATGGGCGAGGCCCTGATCGCGGCCGCCCGCGAGGCAGGCATCCGGATCACCCTGCTGGACACCGCTTACCTCGCCGCCGGATTCGGCCGCCGGCCCTCCCAGTACCAGAAGCCCGACCAGCACCAGCAGCGCTTCTCCGACAGGACCGCCGACGCCTGGGCGGAGCGCGCCTCCCTGCTCAAGGGCGACGAAAACACCCTGATCGGCGCCGCCGTCCACTCCGTGCGGGCGGTACCCGCCGACCAGCTCGCCACCGTCGCCCGGTGGGCGCAGGAGCGCGGCGCCCCGCTCCACGTCCACCTCTCCGAGCAGACCGCGGAGAACGACGCCTGCCTCGCCGCCCACGGCCGCACCCCCACCCGGCTCCTCGCCGACCACGGAGTCCTCGGCCCGGGCACCACCGGGGTCCACAACACCCACCTCACCGGCGAGGACATCGAGCTCATCGGCTCGACGGCCACCGGCACCTGCATGTGCCCGACCACCGAACGCGACCTTGCCGACGGCATCGGCCCGGCGGTCGCCCTCCAGCGCGCCGGCTCGCCGCTCTCCCTCGGCAGCGACAGCCACGCCGTCATCGACCTGTTCGAGGAGGCCCGCGCGATGGAGCTCAACGAGCGGCTGCGCACCCGGACCCGCGGTCACTGGACGGCCGCCGCGCTGCTGCGCGCCGCCTCCGCCGACGGTCACGCGGCCCTCGGACGGCCGGATGCGGGCATCCTCGAACCGGGCGCCCCCGCGGACCTCGTGACCATCGCCCTCGACTCCGTCAGAACAGCGGGGCCGGTGCCCCGGCTGGCAGCCGAGACAGCGGTATTCGCCGCCTCCGCAGCGGATGTGCGTCACACCGTGGTCGCGGGCCGGCACATCGTCCGCGACGGACATCACGCGTCGGTCGACGACGTTCCCGGAGCGCTCGCGAAAGCCATCGGGGCCCTGCACCACTGAGCGGGCGCGCACCACTGAGCATCGCGGCGGAGCCCCCTTCACCGCCCACACGCAAGGAGAGCAGTTCCCCGATGACGACGACCGCCATCACCCACATCTCCGCACTGGTCACCAACGACCCCTCCCTCGGTGACAGTTCCCCCCTCGGACTGATCCAGGACGCGGCCGTCGTCATCGAGGGCGACCGGGTCGTCTGGACCGGTGCGTCAAGCAGAGCACCCGCCACTGACAACGCCGTCGACGCGGGAGGCCGGGCCGTGATCCCGGGCTTCGTCGACTCGCACTCCCACCTCGTCTTCGCGGGAGACCGCACCCAGGAGTTCAACGCCAGGATGTCCGGCCGCGCCTACAGCGCGGGCGGCATCAGGACCACGGTCGCCGCCACCCGCGCCGCCACCGACGAGGAGTTGTCCGCCAACGTCGCCCGGTACCTCGCCGAGGCGCTGCGCCAGGGCACCACGACGTTCGAGACCAAGTCCGGTTACGGCCTCACCGTCGAGGACGAGGCCCGTGCCCTGCGCATCGCCGCCCGCCACACCGACGAGGTCACCTTCCTCGGTGCCCACATCGTCTCCCCGGACTACGCGGACGACCCGGCCGGATACGTCGACCTGGTCACCGGCCCGATGCTCGACGCCTGCGCCCCGTACGCGCGCTGGATCGACGTCTTCTGCGAAAAGGGCGCGTTCGACGGCGACCAGGCCCGGGCGATCCTGACCGCGGGCCGCGCCAAGGGCCTCCATCCCCGGATCCACGCCAACCAGCTGGGGCACGGTCCCGGCGTCCAGCTCGCCGTCGAGCTCGATGCCGCGTCCGCCGACCACTGCACCCACCTCACCGACTCCGACGTGGACGCCCTGGCGCAGTCGGAGACCGTCGCCACGCTGCTCCCCGGAGCCGAGTTCTCCACCCGGGCCGCCTGGCCCGACGCCCGTCGCCTCCTGGACGCGGGAGCCACGGTGGCGCTCTCCACGGACTGCAACCCGGGCTCCTCGTTCACCTCGTCCGTGCCGTTCTGCATCGCCCTCGCCGTACGCGACATGGGAATGACCCCCGACGAGGCGCTCTGGTCCGCCACCGCGGGCGGCGCCGCCGCACTGCGCCGGGAGGACATCGGCCGGATCACTCCCGGAGCCCGCGCCGACCTGGTGGTCCTCGACGCCCCCAGCCACGTCCACCTCGCCTACCGCCCGGGCGTCCCCCTCGTGCACGAGGTCTGGCGGCGCGGCGAGCGGGCCGTGGTACCGCACCGCGGCTGACCGGGTGCCAAGAACGCGGAAGGACCTGCCCCGGTCGGGGCAGGTCCTTGATCCGGCGATCCCGCAAGCGCGTTGCGGGGCGCCCGCTCATTCCTCCAGGGTCAGTCCCTTGCGGAGCTTGACCAGGGTGCGGGAGAGCAGCCGCGACACGTGCATCTGCGAGATGCCGAGCTCCTCGCCGATCTCCGACTGCGTCATGTTGGCGACGAACCGGAGCGACAGGATCATCCGGTCGCGGCCCGGCAGCGCGGCGATCAGAGGCTTCAGGGACTCGACGTACTCGATTCCTTCGAGGCCGTGGTCCTCGTAGCCGATCCGGTCGGCCAGCGCGCCCTCGTTCTCGTCCTCCTCGGGCTTGGCGTCCAGCGAGCTCGCGGTGTACGCGTTGCTCGCGGCCATGCCCTCGACGACCTCGTCATGGGTGATGCCCAGGCGGTCGGCGAGCTCGCCCACGGTGGGCGAGCGGTCCAGCTGCTGGGCGAGCTCGTCGCCCGCCTTGGCCAGGTCCAGCCGCAGCTCCTGCAGGCGGCGCGGTACGCGCACGGACCAGCTGGTGTCGCGGAAGAAGCGCTTGATCTCACCGACGATGGTCGGCATCGCGAAGGTCGGGAACTCGACGCCGCGGCTGAGCTCGAACCGGTCGATCGCCTTGATCAGGCCGATGGTGCCGACCTGGACGATGTCCTCCATGGGTTCGCTGCGCGAGCGGAACCGGGAGGCGGCAAACTTGACCAGGGCGAGATTCAGTTCGACGAGCGTGTTGCGTACGTAGGAGTACTCGTACGTGCCCTCTTCGAGGGATTCCAGTCGCGCGAAGAGCGTCTTCGACAGAGCTCTGGCATCCACCGCCCCCACTTCGGAGCAGGGCGGGATCTCGGGAAGTCCTTCGAGCCCGGTCGCGTCTTCGGTACTGCTGGTGTCACTGCCACTGCTGGTGGTGCTGTTGCGCGTGCCGTCCATGACGGCCGCAGCAGGGGAGTCTGATTCGGTCAGTCCCTGAGGACATGCTGACGTCGCGTTGTGGGTACGCGGTTCGTCGAGCCGGGGTGACATGGTCTCCTCCATCGTTCTCGGCATATGGCTGCCGATGCCGATACGTGTTCCTGCGGTGAAGCGGCGCCTCCAAAGCCGGCCGTGTTTTGGGTGTCCCCCTACCCTTACCCGGTCCCTGCGGCTCGTTACAACCTCCAATTGACGCTATATGTCCGGTTTGTTGAGGTCTCCGGCTACCGCGTGGCGCACGGAACGCGTAGAGTTTCAAGAACGTCAGCGACAGCTGCAACTCATCTGCATGTGCATCGATGCAGACAGTGACGAGACGAAGAGGGGCGGGCATGGACCGCGGGACGGTCGGCAGCGCGAACCGGGGTCGGCTTCAGGTCGAGGCCCGGACCGAGGGCCGCAGTGAGGTTGTCACGCCGGTGGGTGAGCTCGATCACCACACGGCCGACCTGCTGCGCGAGCCCTTGGAGCACGCGGTCGAGCAGGGGCGTGTGCGCCTGGTGGTCGACTGCTCGCAACTCGAGTTCTGTGATTCCACCGGGCTGAATGTGCTGCTCGGTGCCCGCCTCAAGGCGGAGGCGGCCGGGGGAGGGGTCCATTTGGCCGGAATGCTGCCGGTGGTGGCGAGGGTCTTCGAGATCACCGGAGCGGAGGCGGTTTTCACCGTCCACGACTCCCTCGCAGAGGCTCTGGACACCTGATCGTGGTGCGTTTCGTCGCCCCGGGAGTCTCTTCCGTCGCCCGAGTTACGCGTCCCGCGTAGCGAAGTGGGTGTTGTCACGATACGGCCGGGCAGGAGACACATCGGCGAGCCGCGAGGGACCCGCACACTGCGTGTCCGTCCGGTACCTGTATCAGTGTCCATATCAATATGCGTTTCTGTATCTGTTCGATGGCGACATGGTGAATCGGTGAGGTGAAGCGCTGATGAGCACCACCCGGCAGCATCCGCCGGGCGACCTCGGCCGCGAGCCGGAGGGCGCAGGCGCGGGTGCACGCGCGGACGCGGGCATGCCCGCGGGCGCGGACATCGGCGTTCCCTCCGCCGCGCACGTGGAGCCCACGGGGCGGCAGTGGCGCACGCTGCCGCTGCGCGAGGTCAGCGGCATCGTGCCGACGGCCCGTGATTTCGCCCGCCAGGCGCTCCATGACTGGGGCTGGCTCCCGGCTGCGAACGCCGACCGGCGTGCCGCGGCCGAGGACGTCCTGCTGGTCGTCTCCGAGCTGGTCACCAACGCGTGCCTGCACGCGGACGGCCCGGACGAGCTCCGCATCGCCTGTACGCCGAAGGCGCTGCGGGTGGAGGTCACCGACGGCGGCGCCGGGCAGCCCGCGCCCCGTACCCCGCACCGTGCCGGACGGCCCGGCGGCCACGGCATGTTCATCGTGCAGCGGCTCTGCCTCGACTGGGGAGTCGTACGGGTGCCGGACGAACCCGGCAAGACCGTCTGGGCGGAGCTGGCCGCCCCCGTGTAGCACCCTGCGGGTTTCCCCCGCTCGTCCCCCTGGGCTCGTACGCCCCTCGAAGAGCGCGCCGGATCGGCGCGCTCTTTGTCTTCCCTCCACAAGGCCCCGGGCGTACCTTGACGGCCAATCTGATGTGTCGTCAGTTACTTGCGCCGCACCGTAGCGGCGCGCGGCGACTCCCGGCATGAGGGGAACCCGAGGTGTCGAACCAGAAGCGAACAGCTCTCGCGCTGGCGGCCGGGCTGGCCGGCGCGGTGGTGCTGCTGACCGCGCCCGCCGCCCACGCGACGGTCGTCGACGTCAACTACAAGTGCAAGACCCCGATCGGCGACAAGGCCGCCGTCTCGCCGATCGACATCAAGAGCGTCAGGAGCGGCAGCGGCTACAAGCTCACCATGTCCTTCCAGAAGGGCGTCTCCTCCAGTCCGGTCGAACTGGGCAAGGGGGCGATGAACCCCAGCGCGGTGATCAAGGTGGGTGGCGCCGACCCGGGACAGGTCCAGGTCTCCGGCCCGGCCAACTCCGCGGCCATTCCCGCCAACAGCCCCATCAAGATCAATGACCTGTCGGGGACGTACACCCCCAGGAAGAGCGGCAAGGTCGACTTCACCGCCGGGGTTCTCACCATCAAGGCGCTCGGTACGACGACGACCTGCACCCCGTCGAACAGCCCGGGGCCCTCGCTCTCCCTCGACGTCACCGCTGCGGGCGGCGGCGCGAGCGGCAGTGCGACCACGCCCGACACCGACGCGTCGCTGCCCAGGACCGGCCCGCTGGACTCGGCGGTGGCGCTCGGCACCCTCGGCGGCACGGTGCTGCTGACGGGTGCGGCCGGCGTGCTGTGGCTGACCAGGCGGGGGCAGCGGGCCACGGGCTGAATCCCGCGCGAACCGCCGCCGCCGTCACGCACCAGGGAGCCGCCCATGCCGCCGTTGACCGGTCACGCCCCCCGCACCGCACCGGCGCCCGTCGTCGGACCGCCGTCCGCCGCACGGCGACTGGCCCGTGCTCTGCCGCTGCTCGCCGCCCTGTGGTGCGTCCTGGCGGCGGCGCCGGTGGCCGGTGCCACCGAGCACCCGGCCGGCCCGGCCTGGACGGCGCAGCCCGCGGCGAGCGGCCCCGGGCGGGACGGGGGCAGACCGTACTTCTACCTGGAAGGCCTGCCCGGCAGCGTCCTGGAGGACCGGCTCTCGGTCACCAACCCGGGGCCGGAGCCGGTCACGGTACGGCTGCGCGGTGCCGACGCCTACAACACGGGCGGCGGCGGTTTCGCGGTGCGCGGCGCGCACGGCTCCACCGGGACCGGCTCCTGGCTGCGGACGGCGAGCACCGAGGTGACGGTGCCCGGCCGGACCAGGGCCGACGTGCCCCTCTCCTTCACCGTGCCCGAGGACGCGCTGCCGGGCGACCACCCCGGGGCGGTCGTCGCCGAGAGCGGCGGCCGCTCCGTGGGCGTACGGGTCCAACTGCGGGTCGGCGGACCGACGCTGGCCGCGATCACGGTGGAGGACGTGGAGGTGGGCGGCGGAGCCATCCACTACGCGCTGGTCAACCGGGGCAACGCGGTCCTCGTGCCGCGCCTGTCCGTCAGCGCGGACGGGCTCTTCGGGACCGTGCTGCGACGCGCCGCCCGCACCCTGCCGGTGGAACTGCTGCCCGGTCAGCGGGTGCGGCTCACCGAACCGTGGCGGGACGCCCCCGCCCTCGACTCCGTCACCGTACGGCTGCGCGTCACGGCGGCGGGCGGTGCGCACGGCGAGGCCACCGCCTCCGCGGCCTTCGTGCCCTGGGGGCCGGTGGCGGGCGGTGCGCTGTGCCTCCTGGGTGCCGTCGCCGCCGGTGTGTACGGCCTCCGGCGCCGGCGAACGGCACGGCGAGGCGCACGCGACGTCGGGGCCGCACCGGCCCCGGACCTTCGACAGACCTGCGACGAGAGGCACTTGGTGAAGGCGGGAGCGGAATCGTGACTGGACGGACCGGACCGGCGGCATTCCGGAGCGAGCGCCGCGGGCGGGCGGCCACGCTGCTCGCCCTGCTGCTGGCAGCGACAGTGCCCGCCCTGCTGCTGACCGCGACCGGGGCCGGGGCCGACGGGCGCAGCGCGACGGACGCGAAGCCGGTGGTCACGCTCTCGCAGAAACAGGCGGGCAAGGGTGGTGAGATCACCGTCAAGGGCAAGGGCTGGCGGCCCGACACCCTGCTCATGATGCTGATCTGCGGGCAGTCCACCCCCGCGCGCGGCGTGATCGGCGGGACCAACTCCTGCGCCAACGCGGAGGGCCGCGCCGTCACCACCGACAAGACGGGCGCCTTCACCAGGAAGATGCCGGTCACCGAGCCGCCCGTGCCGTGCCCCTGCGTGGTCCATGTCGCCACGGTCACCGGCGAACAGGCCCTGGCCGACGCGGTGTTCGTCGTCGCCGGGCACCCGGTCGCCGCGCTCCCGAAGGAGACCGGGGACGGAAAGCTCGCCGTTCTCGCGGCGACCCGCCTGGAGGGCGACAGCGGGCCGCTGACCTGGTTCGGCGCCCCGCCGTCACGCAGCCTCGTGTTCACCGTCGGCAATCTGGGCTCCGCTCCGGTGAAGGACCCGGTCTTCCGGGTCGGCACCGCGCACGGCGTCTATGCCGCGCAGTGGGAGGACCGGCAGTGGCGCGGGACCGTCGAACCCGGCCGGAAGGCGCGTATCGAACTGCCCGTCGAGCTGACGGCCGGCGCGCACGGCGACTACCAGATCTCACTGAAGTACGGCACGAAAGTGCTGGCCGAGCAGCCGTGGGGGGTCGGCCGCCCGTGGGGCGTGACGCTCTTCTGGATCCTGCTCTGCCTCGTCGTGCCCGCGGCCGTCTTCCGGATCGGCATGGCGATCGTCGACAAGGTACGGCCGCGCCCGGGGCACGCCGCAGGCCGCCGGCGGGCGCGACGCCCGTCCCCGCGCACAGGCGCGACCGCGAGGTTCCCGAAGCTGAAACGTGCCCCGGCACAGGACGCCGGCCCCCCGCCGGGGGAGGGCCCGGGCACCACCACGGCCGCGCTGCCGTGGTTCACCCCTGATTCCGCACCGTCAGAGCACAGACCGACGACGAAGGGACATTCGTGAGTACGCAACGCAGGACGGTCGCGGCGGGAGTCGCGATGATGATCGGCGGGGCGGGCATGCTGCTGGCCGCGAGCCCGGCCCAGGCCGCCGACATCTCGTACAAGACGGAGTGCATACCCCCGGCCATCTCCGGACTGCCGCCCGTCCAGGGCACCACCAAGGTGCAGCTGACCGCGCCCGCCGAGGCCAAGGTCGGGGACACCGTCGAGGTCGTGTGGAAGACGGTCCAGGGCGCCTCCGACAACCCCGACGTACTCGATCTCGACAAGAACACCGTCAAGCCGACCGGCACCATCAAGCTGGGCGGTGCCGCGACCGGCGACCTGAAGATGGAGGGGCCGCGGGAGAACCCGGCGATCCCCAAGAACAGCCCGATGATCATGTCGGACATGAAGGGCTCGTTGAAGCTGGAGAAGGCGGGTGAGCTGACGCTGACGCCGGACGCGTACAACCTCAACGTCTCCAAGCCGATCTCCACCGACACCAAGTGCACCCCGAAGGAAACGGTCCGGCCGGGCGCGACGATCAAGGTCACGGACGGTGGTGGAAGCACCTCCGGCGGTACGACGGCGGGTGGCACGACGGCCGGCGGAACGACCGCGGGCGGCACCACCAGCGGCGGTACGACGACCACGGGCGGCACGACCTCCGGAGGCACGACCAGCGGCGGCACGACCGCCGGCGGCTCCACCTCGGGCTCCGGCGGCAGTGGCGGAGCCACCGACTTCCCGGGCAAGGAGGTCGCCGTGAACTTCGCCTGCAAGTCGCCGGGTCCGGCCGGCATCGCCTCCAAGGTGACGATCAACGCCAAGAAGAACGGCGGCAGCTACGCGCTCACGGTCAAGACGGCCAAGGGCGTCATGGACAGCCCGGCCGACCTGCCCGCGGGGGCGCTCAAGCCGTCCATGCAGATCGTCGTGGGCGGCGCAGACAAGGGCTCCGTCGGCGTCACCGGGCCGGGGAACCCCGAGCCCCTGAAGACGGGCAAGCCGGTCGACCTGCCCGACATGACCGGCACGTACAAGCCGGGAGCCTCCGGAAAGTCCAGCCTCACCCCCGGGACCCTGACGATCGACGTCACCCTGGGCGGCTCGAAGATCAACATCCCGTGCGCGGTCAAGGGCACCACGAAGGCATCGCTCGAACTCGACACCACCGCCCAGGAGGGCGGCGCCTCCGGAGGTGACACCGCAGGCTCCGGAGGAGCGGCGGCGGCAGGCGGCGGCACGGCATCCGGCGGCGGCCTCGCGGCCACCGGGGCCGAGGGCGACGGCGCCCTGCGCGCACTCGGCCTGGTGGCCGGCACCGCGATCCTGCTCGGCGGCGCCGTGTTCACGTTCACCCCGTGGCGCCGGCTGCGCTCGGGCAGGTGAGCTGAGCCCGGACCCCGTACGCATACGGAAGGGGCCGCCGCACCGTGGAAACGGTGCGGCGGCCCCTGCGCGTGGAACGGGGGATCAGTTCACGTCGCCCATGTGCTGCGAGACCTTCTTGCGGTACATCCAGATGCCGATACCGGCGATGACCGCGAGAACGACCTCGAAGGCGACGGCACCCGAGGTGTTCAGGTCGACCCCGAGCTGCGGGGAGGTGAGGAGACCGGTCACGGAGTCGCCCGCCGTGACGGCGAGGAACCAGACACCCATCATCTGGGAGCTGTACTTCGCCGGGGCCATCTTCGTGGTGACCGACAGACCGACCGGCGAGAGGCAGAGCTCGGCGACGGTCTGGATGAAGTAGATCGACACCAGCCACATCGGGCTGACCTTGCCGCCGTTGGCAGCGGTGTCGAGCAGCGGGATCAGGAAGACGACGAAGGAGATGCCGATCAGCACGAGGCTGGAGGCGAACTTGACGGCGGTGCTCGGCTCCTTGCCGCGCTTGTTCAGCCACAGCCACCCCGAGGCGACCACGGGGGCGATCGCCATGACGAAGACCGGGTTCAGCGACTGGTACCAGGAGGTCGGGAAGTCGAACCCGAGCAGGCTGTTCGTCGTCGAGTTCTCACCGAAGATCGACAGCGTCGAGCCGTTCTGGTCGTAGATCATCCAGAAGACGGCCGCTACGACGAAGAACCAGACGTAGCCCGACAGCTTGGACTGCTCGGTCTCCGTGAGCTCCTTGTCACGCTTCATGCGGACCAGGACGGCGACCGGGATGATCAGACCGGCGATGGTGATCGGCAGCAGCGCCCAGTCGGCGAAGTTGCCGGTGATGCCGAGCAGGCTGTAGAACACGGCCGCGACGATCAGCCAGACCAGGCCCTTGCGCAGGACGGAACGCTTCTCCTGCTCCGTCGCCGGGGTGGAGACGACATTGCTCTCCGGGCTCAGGTGGCGGGTGCCGAGCATGAACTGGGCGAGGCCCAGGGCCATGCCGATCGCGGCGAGCGCGAAGCCGAAGTGCCAGTTGACGTTCTCGCCGACGGTGCCGATGGTCAGCGGGGCGAGGAAGGCTCCCACGTTGATGCCGATGTAGAAGAGCGTGAAGCCACCGTCACGGCGCGGATCCTCCGGGCCCTGGTAGAGGTGGCCGACCATCGTGGAGATGTTCGCCTTCAGCAGGCCGGATCCCAGCGCGACAAGCACGAGACCCGCGAAGAAGGTCGCCGAGTTGGGCACGGCGAGCGTGATGTGGCCGAGGATGACGACACCGCCACCGATGGCGACCGTCTTGCGCGGCCCCCAGAAGCGGTCGGCCATCCAGCCGCCGGGCATGGCGAGCAGGTAGACCATCGCCATGTAGACGGAGTAGATCGCCGTCGCCGTGGTGGCGCTCATGTGCATGCCGCCGGGCGCGATCAGGTACAGCGGGAGCAGTGCCTTCATGCCGTAGAAGCTGTAGCGCTCCCACATCTCGGTCATGAAGAGCGTGGCCAGGCCGCGGGGGTGGCCGAAGAAGGTCTTCTCGCCACCCGCGGTGCTCGCCGGGTCCTTCGTCAGGCTGGACGCCATGGTCGATCCTTGCTTGCTCGGGACGCGTCGCTCGTGAGCCGTACGCGCCCGGTGGGGGGAGGCCGGCACCGACGCGGGTACGCCACCGCGTCGGGATCCACGCCCGGAGCGCCTTCATCGGCGTACCGGGCCCGGCCCACAGGTCATTCACTGAAAAATTCCGGACTGGCGGGTACCAGCCCCGCACATGCAGAAGGACCTTCGGCGCTCATAGCTGCCCAAAGGTCCTTGAGTAGTGCAACAGGCGTTGAAACACCATACGACACGACTGAGCGGCATATGGAAGGACTTGAGACATGGATCACAGGTCCAGGTGCAACCACACTCCCACATTCGAAGGTCTGGACATGAACGGGTCGCAGACCCGCAGGGCTTCCGGATCACCTCACGCCTTGTCGTCCGCGCGGACTACCATCACTGCATGACCCGTGTACTGCTCGCCGAGGACGACGCATCCATCTCGGAGCCGCTGGCCCGCGCCCTGCGTCGGGAGGGTTACGAGGTCGAGGTCCGCGAAGACGGCCCGACCGCACTCGACGCCGGCCTCCAGGGCGGCATCGACCTGGTCGTGCTCGACCTGGGGCTGCCCGGGATGGACGGCCTCGAAGTCGCCCGCAGGCTCCGTGCCGAGGGCCACACCGTGCCGGTCCTGGTGCTCACCGCCCGCGCCGACGAGGTGGACACGGTGGTCGGCCTCGACGCCGGCGCCGACGACTACGTCACCAAGCCCTTCCGGCTCGCCGAGCTCCTGGCCCGGGTCCGGGCCCTGCTGCGCCGCGGCGCGAGCGAACCCGCCCCGCAGCCCGCCACCCACGGGGTCAGGATCGACGTCGAGTCGCACCGGGCCTGGATGGGTGACGAGGAACTCCAGCTCACCGCCAAGGAGTTCGACCTGCTGCGCGTCCTGGTCCGGGACGCGGGCCGCGTCGTCACGCGCGACCAGCTGATGCGCGAGGTCTGGGACACCACCTGGTGGTCGTCCACCAAGACCCTCGACATGCATATCTCCTGGCTCCGCAAGAAGCTCGGCGACGACGCCGCGAATCCCCGCTACATCGCCACCGTCCGGGGCGTCGGCTTCCGCTTCGAGAAGAGCTGACGTACAGAAGCAGTCATGCGCCGACGCCTGATCAACTCCACCCTCGCCGTGGTGCTCGTGGTGATCGCCGTCTTCGGCGTCTCCCTCGTCATCGTCGAGACCCGCACCATCAGCAGCAGCGCCCAGGAGAGCGTCGACTCCGAGGCGCTGCGGCTGATCAGCGTGATCGAGAGCCGGCTCCTGGGCGCCGAGCGGATCAACCCCGGCGTGCTGGCCGAGCAGATCGACGACACGCGCTACGCCCTGGTCAAGATGCCCGGCCGCGCACCCATCGAGGTCGGCGACCGCCCGAGTGGCAGTGTGATCAGTGCCACGGAGGAGGGTGAACACGGCGAGAAGGTCACCGTCGAGGAGTCCCGCTCCTCCGTCACCCGTGAGGTCGGCCGCACCCTGATGATCATCGGTGCGGTCGCGCTGCTGGCCATCGTCTCCGCCGTGCTCCTCGCCGTGCGCCAGGCCAACAAGCTGACCTCGCCGCTCACCGACCTCGCCGAGACCGCCGAACGCCTGGGGTCGGGCGACCCGCGCCCGCGCCACAAGCGGTACGGGGTACCGGAACTGGACCGGGTCGCCGACGTCCTGGACTCCTCCGCGGAACGCATCGCCCGGATGCTCACCGCGGAGCGGCGGCTCGCCGCCGACGCCTCGCACCAGCTCCGTACGCCGCTCACCGCGCTCTCCATGCGCATCGAGGAGATCTCCGTCACGGACGACCCCGAGACGGTGAAGGAGGAGGCGAACATCGCCCTCACCCAGGTCGAGCGGCTCACGGACGTGGTCCAGCGACTGCTCACCAACGCCCGGGACCCGCGGACCGGCTCCGCCGTCGTCTTCGACCTCGACGAGATCGTCAAGCAGCAGATCGAGGAGTGGCGCCCGGCCTACCGGAGCGAGGGCCGGGCCGTCGTCTGCTCCGGCAAACAGGGGCTGCGGGCCGTCGGCACCCCGGGCGCGGTCGCCCAGGTGCTCGCCGCGCTGATCGAGAACTCACTCATGCACGGCGGCGGTACGGTCGCGCTGCGCACCAGGGTCACCGGGAACCAGGCGGTCATCGAGGTGACGGACGAGGGTCCCGGGGTCCCGGTCGACCTGGGTGCGCGGATCTTCGAGCGGACCATCAGCGGGCGCAACTCCACGGGCATCGGCCTCGCGGTGGCCCGCGACCTCGCGGAAGCGGACGGCGGCCGCCTGGAACTGCTTCAGCAGCAGCCCCCGGTCTTCGCGCTGTTCCTCAGCCAGGTCGCCCTGGACAGGGACGAACCGGAACGCCCGGTGAGGTGACCCGCTACCGCCGGGCCGTGTCCGCCTCGACGCGCACCGCGGCGGCCGGAGGGGGCACGGAGACGGCCGGCCCCTCCGGCGTGACGTCCTGCGCGTTCACGACGTTCACGACCACGTCTTTGTCAGGCAGCGCCCTGAAGACCCACGTCCGGTAGGACCAGAAGCGGAACATCGTCGCGATGCCGATTCCGAGAATCTTGAAGACATTGCTCTGGACCGGGGTGTTCCAGCCGAACCCGTACGTCGCCGCGTACAGCACACCGGTCTCGATGACCGCGCCCACCGCGCTGAACAGCAGGAACAGTGTCAGCTCCCGGGTCCGGCCGCTCTTGTCGCGGTCCCGGTACGTCCAGTAGCGGAAACCGACGTAGTTGCAGAGGATCGCGACGAACGTCGCCATCAGGCCGGCCCGCACCGTGGGGATGTCCGTGTACCGCCACAGCAGGTTGGATACGGCGATATTGACGACCAGGCCGACCGCGCCGACCACGCCGAACTTGGCGACCTCCCGGGCCAGCAGATCCAGCCGGGCCCGCAGTGCGCCCCGTTCGCTCATGGTGATCGCTCAGCCCGTCTGTCGGTTCGGCTTCAGGTTCCGTCAACCCAGCCATGCTAACCAGGCCGCCCGTCGGCTGCCTGTGAGAACGGGGACAGCTGTGGCGGGGCCGTGACACCCGGGAACCCCTTCCCCGGCCGTCCGCGGGGCGGGGCCGTGACACCCGGGAACCCCTTCCCCGGCCGTCCGCGGGGCGGGGCCGTGACACCCGGGAACCCCTTCCCCGGCCGTCCGCGGGGTGGCGCCAGGGGCATCGTCCGGCGCCCCCGGACGGTGCGGATACCCTGGAGGAGTGACGTTCCCGGTAGTCGGCATGGTCGGTGGCGGTCAGCTCGCCCGTATGACCCACGAGGCGGGCATCCCCCTCGGCATCAAGTTCAAGCTCCTCAGTGACACCGCTCAGGACTCGGCGGCCCAGGTGGTGAGCGAAGTCGTCGTGGGCGACTATCGCGACCTGGACACGCTGCGCGCCTTCGCGCGCGGCTGTGACGTGATCACCTTCGATCACGAGCACGTGCCCACCGAGCACCTGCGGGCCCTGGAGGCGGACGGCATCCCCGTGCGCCCCGGCCCCGACGCGCTGGTGCACGCCCAGGACAAGGGGGTGATGCGCGCGAAGCTCACCGAGATCGGCGCGCCCTGCCCCCGCCACCGCATCGTGAAGGACCCGGCCGACGCCGCGGCCTTCGCCGAGGAGGTGGGCGGCTTCCCGGTCGTCCTCAAGACCGTGCGCGGCGGCTACGACGGCAAGGGTGTCTGGGTGGTCCGCTCCGAGGCGGACGCGGCCGACCCCTTCCGGGCGGGCGTCCCGGTCCTCGCCGAGGAGAAGGTCGACTTCGTACGGGAGCTCGCGGCCAACATCGTCCGCTCGCCGCACGGCCAGGCCGTCGCCTATCCGGTCGTCGAGTCGATCCAGGTCGACGGCGTGTGCGACACGGTCATCGCCCCGGCCCCCGAGCTGAGCGAGAAGCTCGCCGGTGAGGCCCAGCAGCTCGCCCTCCGCATCGCCGCCGAGCTCGGGGTCGTCGGCCACCTCGCCGTCGAACTCTTCGAGACCCGCGACGGGCAGATCCTCGTCAACGAACTGGCGATGCGCCCGCACAACTCCGGGCACTGGACCATGGACGGCGCGATCACCTCACAGTTCGCCAACCACGTCCGGGCCGTCCTGGACCTCCCGCTCGGCGACCCGCGCCCCCGCGCCACCTGGACGGTCATGTCCAACGTGCTGGGCGGCGACTTCCCGGACATGTACCAGGCGTACCTGCACTGCATGGCCCGCGACCCGCAGCTCAAGATCCACATGTACGGCAAGGACGTGAAGCCCGGCCGCAAGGTCGGCCACGTCAACACCTACGGCGACGATCTGGCGGACGTGCGCGAGCGCGCCCGGCACGCGGCCGACTACCTGCGAGGAACGATCACCGAATGACTTCCCCCGCCTCCACCGCGCCGGTCGTCGGCATCGTCATGGGTTCGGACTCCGACTGGCCCGTCATGGAAGCGGCGGCCAAGGCCCTCGACGAGTTCGAGATCCCCTACGAGGTCGACGTCGTCTCCGCCCACCGCATGCCGCGCGAGATGATCGCGTACGGCGAGGACGCCGCGGGCCGCGGCCTGAAGGCGATCATCGCCGGTGCGGGCGGTGCCGCCCACCTGCCCGGCATGCTCGCCTCGGTCACTCCGCTGCCCGTCATCGGCGTCCCGGTCCCGCTGAAGTACCTGGACGGCATGGACAGCCTCATGTCCATCGTCCAGATGCCCGCCGGTATCCCGGTCGCCACCGTCTCCATCGCGGGCGCGCGCAACGCCGGTCTGCTGGCCGTCCGCATCCTCGCCGCGCACGACGCCGAGCTGCGGACCCGCATGACCGAATTCCTCTCGGACCTGAACGACCAGGCAACCGAGAAGGGCAAGCGTCTGCGCAGCAGGGTCGAAGGCGCCGACTCCTTCGGCTTCGGAAAGTAGGAACGGTGACGGACCGACTGGACCAGGCACGGGAACTCCTCGCCGAGTACCCCGTGGTCGACGGCCACAACGACCTGCCGTGGGCGCTGCGTGAACAGGTCGGGTACGACCTGGCCGCCCGCGACATCGCCCTCGACCAGTCGGCCCACCTGCACACCGACATCCCCCGGCTGCGCGCCGGGGGAGTCGGAGCCCAGTTCTGGTCCGTGTACGTACGGTCCGACATGGCGGGCGACGACGCCGTCAGCGCCACCCTGGAACAGATCGACGCCGTCGCCGAACTGCTGGAGCGCCACCCCGCCGACCTGCGCCGCGCCCTGACGGCCGACGACATGGAGACGGCCCGCTCCGAAGGCCGGATCGCCTCACTGATGGGGGCCGAGGGCGGCCACTCCATCCACAACTCGCTGGGCACCCTGCGCGCCCTGCACACCCTCGGCGTCCGCTACATGACGCTCACCCACAACGACAACATCGCCTGGGCGGACTCGGCGACGGACGCACCGGGCGTGGGCGGCCTCTCCCCGTTCGGCCACGAGGTCGTACGGGAGATGAACCGCACCGGCATGCTGGTGGACCTCTCGCACGTCGCGGCGACGACGATGCGCGACGCGCTCGCCACCACCACCGCACCGGTGATGTTCTCGCACTCCTCGTCCCGGGCGATCTGCGATCACCCGCGCAACATCCCCGACGACGTCCTCGCACAGCTCCCGGCCAACGGCGGCATCGCCATGGCCACCTTCGTGCCGAAGTTCGTCCTGCCCGAGGCCGTCGCCTGGACGACGGCCGCGGACGACAACATGCGCGCCCAGGGGCTGCACCACCTGGACACCACCGAGCGGGCGATGAAGATCCACGCCGCGTTCGAGGCGGCGAACCCCCGCCCGATGGCGACCGTGGCCACGATCGCCGACCACCTCGACCACATGCGTGAGGTCGCCGGGATCGACCACGTCGGCATCGGCGGCGACTACGACGGCACCGCGTTCCTCCCGCAGGGCCTCGAAGACGTGGCCGGCTACCCGAACCTGATCGCGGAGCTCCTGGGCCGCGGCTGGTCCACCGCCGACCTGGCCAAGCTCACCTGGCAGAACGCCGTACGGGTCCTGCGCGCCGCCGAGGACGTGGCCCGGGACCTGCGCACCCGCCGCAGCCCGTCCCACGCCACGATCGAGCAGCTGGACGCCCCGGCGGTCTGAGCCCCCGGGGCGCCGTCCGCTCAGCAGGCGCAGAGACAGAACGGGTGCCCGGCGGGATCGGCGTACACCCGGAAGGTCCGCTGCCGGTCCTCCGCGTCGAGCACCGTCGCACCCAGCGCCAGCACCTCCTTCTCCGCCGCGTCGAGATCCGGCACGGTCAGGTCCAGATGGAACTGCTGCGAGGCATCCGGGCGCGGCCACTGCGGGGCTACGAAGCCGGGCGCGGCCTGGAAGGCGAGCGGTGCGCCGGTGACTCCGGCGAGGTCCACCCAGTCCTCCTGCCGCTCCACCTTCCCGCCGAGCAGTTCGGCGTAGAAACCGGCGAGGGCGACGGGATCCGGGCAGTCCAGGACGACGGCACCCAGCTTGGCTACAGCCATGACGTTTCCTCCTCGGGCAGATGCGGACACATGGTTACCGGTAGAAGCACGCAACCGGTCACCGTTACTGCATGCTCCCGCAATGGAGGTAACGTCGCAACCATGAATGAGAGGGATTCCGCACCCGGCGGACTCGCGCTGGTCGAAGCCCTGGTCAACACCCTGAACGTCGAGACCGGGACGGACACCCTCGACACGGCGGCCGGGCGCGCCCCGCTCGCGATCGCCGAACCGGACGTGCCGGCGGCCCGCACCCTGCGCGAAGCCCTGCGCGCCGCCTGCCTGGCCCACGCCGGTCACCACCCGCCCGAAGCCGGCCCGGTGTCCGTGCTCGACCGGCTGCTCGCCGACGCGCCGCTGCGCGTCACCGTGGACGAGGAGGGCTCGGCCTCGCTGCGTCCCGTGGAGGAGCCGCCCGGGCTGACCGCCCGGGTCGCCGTGGCCCTGGCCGCCGCATCGGCCGAGGGCACCTGGGCGCGGCTCAAGGCGTGCGAGGCGGCGGACTGCCGCTGGGTGTACTACGACCGCAGCCCGGCGGGGCGCCGCCGGTGGTGCTCGATGGCGGTGTGCGGCGCCCGCGCGAAGATGCGCACGTACCGCGCGAAGCGCGGCTGAGGGTCGGGTGGGTCCGGCCCGCCTCAGGCCTTCGGCCGCCCCATCGCCCGGTACGTCCAGCCGGCCCCGCGCCACACCACCGGGTCCAGGGCGTTGCGCCCGTCCAGGATGATGCGGCGGCCGGCGACCTCGCCCAGGGCCTCCGGGTCCAGCTCGCGGAACTCGCGCCACTCGGTGAGGTGCAGCACGACGTCGGCGCCGCGCACGGCGTCCAGGGCGGTGTCGGCGTAGCCGAGGGTCGGGAAGAGCCTGCGGGCGTTGTCCATGCCCTTCGGGTCGAAGACCGTGACCTGCCCGCCCTGGAGGTGGATCTGCCCGGCGACGTTCAGTGCGGGCGAGTCGCGTACGTCGTCCGAGTCCGGCTTGAACGTCGCGCCCAGCACGGCGACCCGCTTGCCGAGGAACGAGTCCCCGCCGACGGCCTCCCGGGCCAGCTCCACCATGTGGCCTCGACGGCGCATGTTGATGGAGTCGACCTCGCGGAGGAAGGTCAGCGCCTGGTCGGCTCCCAGCTCGCCGGCGCGCGCCATGAAGGCGCGGATGTCCTTGGGGAGGCAGCCGCCGCCGAAGCCGATGCCGGCCCGCAGGAACTTCTTCCCGATGCGTTCGTCGTGGCCGATCGCCTCGGCCAGCTTGACCACGTCGCCGTCGGCGGCCTCGCAGACCTCCGCCATGGCGTTGATGAACGAGATCTTGGTGGCGAGGAAGGAGTTGGCGGAGGTCTTCACCAGCTCGGCGGTCGGGAAGTCCGTCACCACGAACGGGGATCCTTCCGCGACCGGTCCGGCGTACACCTCGCGCAGCAGCTTCTCGGCGCGCTCGCTCTCCACGCCGACCACGATGCGGTCCGGGTGCAGGGTGTCGTTGACGGCGAAGCCCTCGCGCAGGAACTCCGGGTTCCAGGCCAGCTCGGCACCCTCGCCGACGGGCGCGAGCTCGACGAGCCGGGCGGCGAGCCGGGCCGCCGACCCGACCGGCACGGTGGACTTGCCGACGACCAGGGCGGGCCTGGTCAGCAGGGGGGCGAGCGAATCGAAGGCGCTCTCGACGTAGCTCATGTCGCAGGCGTACTCACCGTGCTTCTGCGGCGTATTGGTGCAGACGAAGTGGACATCGCCGAATTCCGCCACCTCTTCCCACGAGGTGGTGAACCGCAGCCGTCCGGTGGACCCGTCGATGCCCGCGACATGCTTCTTCAGGATCTCTTCGAGGCCCGGCTCGTACATCGGGACACGGCCCGCGGACAGCATCTCGATCTTCTGGGGCACGATGTCGAGCCCCAGAACCTCGAAGCCCAGCTCTGCCATGGCCGCGGCGTGGGTGGCGCCGAGGTAGCCGGTGCCGATCACAGTGATCCTGAGGGCCATGTAGTGCTCCTGTGAGATGCGGACAGACGTGCGGTGAACGAGCATAGTCCTGCCTCTGAAACGTCCCATTCCGGCTGTCGTGAAGCTCACGGCCCGCGCGCGTAGGCCTTTGCGGGGGCGGGCGCCTAAAATTGGGTTACTTAACGGTAGTTAGCATCTTGGGGAGTGAGCGTCTTGGCGGGTTCGACCGATTTCGACCTGTACCGTCCGGCCGAGGAGCACGAGATGCTCCGTGAGACGGTGCGTGCGCTCGCCGAGGCGAAGATCGCCCCGTTCGCGGCCGCGGTCGACGAGGAGGCCCGCTTCCCGCAGGAGGCGCTGGACGCCCTCACCGCCGCCGACCTGCACGCGGTCCACGTACCGGAGGAGTACGGCGGCGCCGGGGCCGACGCGCTCGCCACGGTCATCGTGATCGAGGAGGTGGCCCGCGCCTGCGTCTCCTCCTCCCTCATCCCCGCCGTGAACAAGCTCGGCTCGCTCCCCGTGATCCTGTCCGGTTCCGAGGACCTCAAGAAGAAGTACCTGGGCCCGCTCGCCAAGGGCGACGCGATGTTCTCGTACGCCCTCTCCGAGCCGGACGCGGGCTCCGACGCCGCCGGCATGAAGACCAAGGCCGTCCGCGACGGCGACTTCTGGGTGCTCAACGGCGTGAAGCGCTGGATCACCAACGCGGGCGTCTCCGAGTACTACACGGTCATGGCGGTCACCGACCCGACGAAGCGCTCCAAGGGCATCTCGGCCTTCGTCGTCGAGAAGTCCGACGAGGGCGTCTCCTTCGGTGCTCCGGAGAAGAAGCTCGGCATCAAGGGCTCCCCGACCCGCGAGGTGTACTTCGACAACGTCCGCATCCCCGCCGATCGCATGATCGGCGAGGAGGGCACCGGCTTCGCCACCGCGATGAAGACCCTGGACCACACCCGCATCACGATCGCGGCCCAGGCGCTCGGCGTCGCCCAGGGCGCCCTCGACTACGCCAAGGGCTACGTCCAGGAGCGCAAGCAGTTCGGCAAGCCGATCGGCGACTTCCAGGGCGTCCAGTTCATGCTCGCCGACATGGCGATGAAGCTGGAGGCGGCCCGCCAGCTCACCTACTCGGCCGCTGCCAAGTCCGAGCGCCTCGACGGCGACCTCACGTTCTTCGGTGCCGCGGCCAAGTGCTTCGCCTCCGACGTCGCGATGGAGGTCACCACGGACGCGGTCCAACTGCTGGGCGGTTACGGCTACACGCGGGACTACCCGGTGGAGCGCATGATGCGCGACGCGAAGATCACACAGATCTACGAGGGAACGAACCAGGTCCAGCGGATCGTCATGGCGAGGAACCTGCCGTAGCAGGCCCCTCGCAGCCGTCCCTGGCCTGCGCAGACGTGAACGGCCCCCGGCACCGAGCCGGGGGCCGTTCACGTGGGACCGATCCGGTCCCGCCTGAACGGCGCGGACCGGCCGACTGCGGCGCTGCGCGTCGAGCGAGCCGTGGGGGCCGCCCGGATCCCCCGCGGGCCGTGGCACCCTGCTCGCCCCTGCCGTCAGCGTGTTCGGGGCGGACCACCGCGCCGCGGGTCCACCGGCCGGCGCGGGGGCTTCTCCATCCTGGTCCACTCGACCCCGAAGCCGTACGCCCGGTCGATCTGTTCGTGGGGCGAAACCGCTGGATCACCGGGGAACCAGCGGACCTCCCGACGGACCCGGAAGCCGGTGGTGTCCGGGGTGACGAGGGCGACGGCACAGGCGACCGACCCCGCAGGGGATTCGTCGAGCAGGATCCGGCACCCGGGGTCGCCCGGAGCGGTGACCGTCGCCGTCGCGCCGAGGCGCCGGAAGTCGGCGGCGCCCTCGTAGAGGTACACGAAGAAGAGCAGCCGGTCGAAGAGCGCGCGGTGCCGCGGATTCACCCGGAGCGTCTCGCCGTCGGACGATTCCCCCGTCCGGTCGTCCTGGTCGAGGACGACGTACGGCCACGAGGTGAGCGAGCCGTAGTCGTCGCCGAGGGCCTGGACCACCTGTACCGTTCCGTCCCTGAATGACACGAGACAGCACAGGTTCACGTCGGCGCCGGGGCCCGGCATCCAGTTGAGATTGGCCTGAAGTGCACCCCTCCCGCCGAACCGGCCGTCCGGCGCGGCCCGCGTCAGCTCGGCCGGACGCGGATCGCCGCCGGTCGTGGGCGTCGGCACGGGCCCGGTGCGGGAACCGCCTGCCGGGCCCCCCAGCCGGATCACGCCACGCGGTCTGTCGTCGGTACCCAATGAGGCCCCCCAGCCAGGTGTTCCGTCGGGAACGAGGGTCTGGATTGTATGCCTGGGCCGACGAGCCCTGAGGTACGCTCTGCGCCCACGGAGGTACAGCACGTGAGTACCGCTGTGCGGGGGCGCAGGCGTTTCGTGGTCGCTGGGGAGCGAGGGACGCGCGGTGGGGAGTCCCCTGGGTTTCTCTCAGAGGGATGAGCATGTCCGTAAGCGCGTTGATGGACCGTCATGATGTCGCCCGCCAGCTCAGGGAGCTCGCCTCCGAGCCGGGACTCGCCCCTCGCAAGGCCGAACTTGCCGCGCTGGCCGATGCGTTCACCGGCACGACGACGGATCTGGACCCGTGGGCTGATCTGGATCTGCTGCAGGCGTACGCGCGGCCGGAGAGCGTCGACCTCGTGGGCGGTGACGCCGGGGAGCACCGGGCGTGGTCCTGGCTGGAGGCGCTGCTCGGGGCATTGGTCTTCGTGCCGCTCATGATGACGTGGTACGGCCTGACGCAGGCGTCCAGCGCCTACCAGGCCCTGACCGGCGCCGACCCGAAGGCGGCCTCCAGGCCCTTCCTCCAGCTGTGGCAGTCAGGCTTCGAGGGGCATCTGACCGGTGCGTTCACCTTCGGGCACGTCGCGATGGGGGCGACGTCCGCGATCGCGCTGCTCTTCGCGCTCGTGCTGGTCCACGGGCTGCGCAGGTCCTCCGTCACCCGCCGCGAGGAAGGAGCCCAGCGGGACGCGGAGCAGTTGCGCAGACGGCTCGTGCCCGTGCTGACCCGGGCCCAACTCGTACTGAACACGCATCGCTTGTCGTCTCCGGTACGGTTCGCCGCCGAGCTCACCGAGGCGGCAGCCACGATGAATCGTCTCGGCGACCGGGCGGTCAAGGCCCACAAGGACCTTTCGGCCGCGGCGCTCGTCGTGGGCGGCGCGGTGGAGAAGGCCGAGGGACGCCTCGCCGGGATCGACAGTTCGGTCCGGCCGCTGGAGGACGCGGCGGACCGCATCGCGGAGGCCGTCCGGGACGGCGGGAAACAGGTCGAGTCCGCGGTGAACGGCAGTGGTGCCATGGTCCGCAAGGCGCTGGAGGACGTCCGGGACGTCAACGGTGCCGTGCGGGACGTGCTCGACTCGGCCGGCGACCGCGTCGAGGACTCGGTCAACACGCTGGCGGCGTCCCAGCGTTCGTTCACGACCGGCATCGAGGTGGCTTCCGACGTCTCCGCGCAGGTACTGAGCCGGCTCGGCGACGTAGCCGAGGAGTCGGCGCGCGGCGTCGCGGCGTCGCGGGAGGTCGTACGCGGACTCGCGGACCAGGCGGGGGCGCTGCACGAGGTGGCGGAGCGGTTCGGCGGACTCGTGGACGTGCTGCGGGCCGTGCCGGTGCCCGCCGACCGCCGCCGGAGCTCGGTAGAGCTGGAGAAGGTGCCGCAGGACGCCGTTCCGCCGCAGGGAAGCGCGCGATGAGGGCACCTCGCTTCAATCCGCTGCACCTGGCGGGCTGGCTCTTCGCCGACATGCTTCTGGTGCTCGCCCTCGTGGCGATGGGAGACCGCGGCGACCCGCTGGCCGCCGAGGCGGCGGCGAAGCCCTCGGCGTCCGCTTCGGCGAAGCCGAAACCCTCGAAGGCTCCCGGGCCCAAGGGGCCGCGCGCCGTGCGGAACAAGCCCGTGAAGGTGTCCATCGACGCCGCGGCGGGTGACCGCGACCGCATCGAGGAACGGCTGCGGGCCGCTACGGCCGCGTACAAGGGGCGTCAGGCCGCCTTCGTCCTGACCTTCGGACGCCATGCGGACCCGGGCGCGGGCGGTGCCTACGCCCACGAGGTCAACTCCCTGCTCGAGAAGGCGCGTCCGGACATGTTCGGGGGAGCCACCACGCGCGACTTCTGGAAGGGCGGGTCCTCCACGGGCCACGCCGACATCGAGATCTACTTCTACACCTACTGAACGGCACCACCGGAGGTACGAGACCGTGCAGATCCTTCCGTTCTACCTGCTGTGCGACGAGTCGGGGTCGATGTCCGGCGGACCGATAGACGCCATCAACAACGCCCTCCCCGAGCTGCACCACGAGATCAGCACCAATCCCACGGTCGCCGACAAGACCAGGTTCTGCCTGATCGGGTTCTCCGACAGTGCCACCGTGCTGCAGCCGCTCGTCGACCTCAGCGACATCGACCAGGTCCCGGCGCTGGCGGCCGGTGGACTGACGTCGTACGGAGACGCCTTCCGCACACTGCTGCGGTGCATCGAGTCCGACGTGGCCGCCCTCAAGGCCCAGGGACACGAGGTCTACCGCCCCGTGGCCTTCTTCCTCTCCGACGGGATTCCCACCGACCACGGCTGGGAGCAGGCGCACAAGGAGCTGGAGCAGGCCCGCTTCTGTCCGAAGATCATCGCCTTCGGCATCGGTGACGCCGAGGAGGCCACGATCGCCCAGGTGGCCAACTTCCGGGCGTTCATGCAGAAGGACGCGATGGTCTCGCCCGCCCAGGCGCTGCGTGAGTTCGCCTCCAGCCTCACCCGGTCCATCGTGCGGTCGGCGAGCAGCATCTCCGTCGATGGCGGGTCCGGCTTCACGCTGGCCGTGGACGAGACGGTGCCGGGGTTCTCGACCGTCTCCCTCGACAAGCTCTGAGGACGGGATGATGCAGCAGCAGGGGATGGGCGGGGCGACCGGGGCCGACGAGGCCGGCGGAAGCGACGATCCGTTGCAGGACACCTGGAGTTCGGTGGAGGCGGTGGTGTCGACCGGGCACCCGCAGGCACCGCGGCAGTTGCCCGGTCCACTGCCACCCCAGCAGCCACAGGCCGCCCTGCCCGCCTCGCCCGCACCGCCGCCTCTTCGGTCCACCGCGCCCTCCGCACCCCTCCCCGCCCACGCCCCCCTTCCCCCCTCCGAGCCGGAGCCCGGGCCCGAGGCACCGGAGCCGGTGCCCCTGCTCGGAGACCCCCGGCACAGCGGGAAGCGGCCCCCCAGCTACGCCCCGGTTCCGCTGGGTCTGCGAAGCGCGGGCGAGGACCCGGCCGCGGCGGTCCTGCCCGACATCGTGGTGGACGGTGCGGCCTACGGCCCCCTGACCGTCAGGGCCGCCTCCGTGCGAGGGGACTCCCACCGCTATCTGGGCGAGCCCCGTCAGGACGCCTTGTGCGTCACCCGGATCGGCGGCCCGGACAGCGGGGAGCTGCTGCTGCTCGCGGTCGCGGACGGCGTCGGATCGGCTGCCCGTTCCCACGTCGGCTCCAACGAGGTGTGCCGGCACGCGGCGGCGTACCTGGACCGTGTGGCGGGCAGCCTGCTCGACGCACTGCGCTCCGCCGACCTGCCCGCCTTCACCGAGCTGGCGAACGAGGCGGTCGGCCGCATCGCGGTGCTCCTCGCCGATCTGGCCCTTCGGGAGGGGCACCGGCCGGAGGCGTACGCGACCACGCTCCGGGTCCTGCTGGTGCCGCTCGACCCGGCCGTCCGCACACGCGGGTTCATGGCCGTGGGCGATGGCGGCACAGCACTGCTGCGGGCCGGGGCGTGGCACCTCGACGTCACGCAGGAGGAGGACCCGGAGGCGTCGGGAATGATCGACACCCGTACGGCCGCGCTGCCGCTCGCTCGTATCGCGGTCACCCGGCTCCTCACCCCCGCGGTGCCGGGCGACGTCCTCGTACTCAGCACGGACGGGCTGTCCACGCCGCTGTCGGGGGACCAGGGCATGCGCGACTTCCTGAGGGAGGCGTGGGGGAGCGGCCTGGTGCCCGGTCCGGCCGACTTCCTGTGGCAGGCCCAGTTCCGGGTGAAGTCGTACGACGACGACCGCAGCGTCGTCGTGCTGTGGGAGGACCCCGCGTGAGTGTGCACGACGGCCTGGACGTCCCGTACGGCTCCCTGAAGCTGTTCGACAAGATCGGCGACGGTGGGCAGGGGGAGGTGCACGCGATCGGTGGGCCCGGTGCGCTGCTCTACAAGAGCTACCGAGAGCCGCACAAGGTCGACGGCGCGGCGCTCGCCGCACTCGTGTCGCTGCGCCAGGCCCTGGGTCCGGCCGACCGGGACCGGCTCGACCGCGAGGCGGCATGGCCGCTGTGCAGGGTCGTGGACGGAACTGCGGTCACCGGGTTCCTCATGCACCGAGCGCCCGACGCCATGACCTGGACGACGGTGAAGGGCGAGAGCAAGCTCGTCGAGCTCTCCTACGCGCTGAGGCCCCCGAAGGCCGCCTGGCAGGCGGTCCAGCAGCCCTCGCCGGCCGAACGGTACGCGCTGGCCGTGGCGTTGGTGACGCACTTCGAGTGGCTGCACGCGATGGGCCTGGTCATGGGGGACCTCTCCCAGGCCAACATCCTGTGGACGGTCCACCCCGCCCCGGCCGCCTACCTCCTGGACTGCGACGGCATCCGGCTCTCCGGCCGGCACCCGGTGCTGGAGCAGGCGGACACCCCCGACTGGCACGACCCCCTCGCCCCGCCGGGAACCGTCTCGGTCGACAGCGACCGCTACAAGGCGGCGCTGGTGGTCGGCCGCGTGCTGGCCCAGGACGCCTATGTCTCGCCCGGCAAGCCGCTGGTCCCGGTGCCGGGTGTGCTGGACGAACGTCGGGAGTCGGCGGTGGGACGGCTCTGGCAGCAGGCGAACGGGCCCTGCGGCACCCGCCCCGACCTGGGGCAGTGGCGTACCGCGCTGGCCGGCCGGGACGTCATCAGACTGATCGCCGCCCGCCCGGCCCCGCGTCCGGTGATCGACCGCTCGAAGTTCGACGGCCGGCGCGGGCGGGGCACGATCAGCTTCCGGGACTGAACGCGGCCGGGGGTACGCGTACCCACTCCTCCGCACGGGAGGCCGGGGATACGCGTACCCACTCCTCCGCACGAGGAGACACCACGGGTACGAGCGAGAAGCCGCCTACTTGCCCTGCCGCCGCACGAGCTCGGTGATCCAGACGGGTGCGAACGGAGACGTGCAGCCCGGGGACGTCGGGTAGTCCTTGAGGACCTCCAGGCGCTCGCCGATGCCGATCGCGCGGGCGCGGTACTCGGCGTGCTCGATCCCGATCTGGGCCAGGCAGTGGTTCATCGCCCACTGCAGACGGTCCGGGGCGTCCTTCATCTCCGCCTCGATGACGTCGAGCAGCCCGGCCAGGTCGAGGCCCTGGGGCTTCTTCGCCACACGCTCGGTGGTCAGTGCCCAGCCGGCACCGGCGACCACCGGATCCGGGTCGGCGGACCAGGCGAGGCGCAGCTCCTCGGCGTGCGGGCTCTTCTTCACCACGTAGTTCACGAGCCAGTCGTGCACCTTGGGCGCCCGTGCCTCGCGCATCATGGCGTCCAGCTCGTCCCGCTCGAACGCCTTCGGCCGGCAGATCAGGATCGCCAGCAGCCTGGCAGCGGTGTCGCCCGTCGCCCAGAGCTCGACCGCGAGCTCCTGCTGCGTCTTCAGCCGCTTCGCCAGCGCGCGCAGCTTGCCGAGGTTCACGCCGTGATCGTCCCCGTGGCGCTCGTTGACCGCGCGTGCCTTCGGGTCCTCGAGTGCGGCCAGCTCGGCCAGCACCTCCGGTGCTGTCATCCCGGTCACCGTCTCCTCCTGTTCGTCACGTGTGAACGCCCGTTGCGTCGGCCCTGTGTGTGCGTCACCCGACGAAGCGACTGCGTACCAGCAATGTAGGCTCCCGCGTCGCGAACCCGAACGAAGGACAGGCCATGGGGAAAAGCGTTACGCCACGCCACACCAAGGGGTACTACCTCACCTTCTGTGCGATGGCCGAACTCGCACTGGGCCTCGCCCTGTCGCAGTGGACCGGCTTCGACGGCGCAGAGCGCCTGGACGATTTCGGGACCGAGATGCCGGGTGTGTCCTGGGGGCCTCTGCTGGTGGCAGCGCTCGTGATCACCGCGGTGGCGGGAGGGCTCATCGTGTTCGCCCACACCGTCCCCCGCCCCCTGCGCTGGGCAGTCGGCATCGTCGGAGCGGCGTCAGCGGGCGCGTTGGGCCCGATCGCGCTGCAGCTCGTGGTGCGGCCGTCGGCTGCCGGCGTCCTGGCGGCGGTGGGCATCGTCGGCATGGGCATCACCATGACCGGGCTGATGCGCGCGCAGTTCGTATCGGAGCCCGGATCCCGAGCCGGCCGTTCCGCCTGACGGCTCGGCAGCCGGTTCCCCCGCGCCGTGAGACGTGTACGGAACCGCACGCGGTCCACGGGGACGAGGTGGAGAAGGCGAGCGCGGCGGCGGTGGGCGCCTCGCGGTGACTCGGGGCCGGCGGGTCCAGGGCGGACGGTCAACCCCCTTGTCTGCGTGCGTCGTTGGCGCATGCCTACAATCCTGCGGTGATCGCGCCGACCGGCGTGGCCCGAAAGGAATGCCGAGTTGACCACGCACATACCGGGGCACAGACCCCGGTCGAACTCCCGCGCCCTGAACCGACGGGTGAGCCCATGCCGTTGAGCGACGACGGACGGCAGGCCGTGACCGTGTCCGACCTCCCCGCACCGCTGGCGAAGTGCTCTGGCGGCAGCACACCGTGTACCGCGAACGCGGCGGCTCGGTAGTGATCCGGGGTGAGGACGCCGGCAGGTGGATCAGCCTCGCCTCCCACGGGTCCGGCCGGGTGAGGATCAGGGCGGGGCGCATCCTGGACGGCGGAACCACCGCCCCGGCCCGTGCCGAGACCACCGTCCCCCTCGACGGCGACCTCGCCCGTCTCGCGGCCTGTTGTCGCGGCCTGCTGGCCGAGACGGCCGGGGAGAGGGCGGGGGAGGCGCCGGCCTCCTCACCGATGGCGGGCCGTCCGCGGCCGGGTTCCCGCAAGGGCAGGCGCAGGCGGGGGGCGACGACCGCCCTGGTGTGCGCCGCAGTCGTGGTCGGGCTGATCGCCGCCTCGCTGTTCGGCTGAACCGGGTGACGGGCGGCGTGGCCTGTGGCGTACCTTCCCTCTCCATGACGGACATCGACACGCTCACCGGCCTGTTCGAGGCGCTGGGGGCCGACGACGCATCGGGCTGGGCCGAGTCGGAGGCCGAGGAGAACATCCCTCAGCTGGCCCGCTACCGGTTCCTTCGCATGGTCTGGCAGGACATCGACGCATGGAGCTCGGCGGCCCCCGACTGGGTCGAGGCCTACCGGAAGGACGGTCTGGCGGGCGGAGCCGTGGAGCGGGCGGTGCGGCTCGGGGTGACGCCCGAGGAACTGGGCGAGATAGCCCGGGAGGTGGCCAAGGAGACCGCGTTCGGTCTCCTCCACGGGCTGGCAGATCCTGCGGACGGCGATCTTCCGCCCGAGGCCGAGGCGCAGTTGCCCGGCTGGTGTCTGGCCGAACTGTCGCCGGAGGGCAAGCCGACGGGGCGGATTCTGGACGCGCTCCACGAGGACCTGGACGAGGTGGAGCCGCAGGGCCCGTCCGGAGGTGCCCGGTGACCGCCTTCGACGTGAGTGAGCGGCGGATCTGGGACGGGCGGGCCGAGAGTTACGCCCGCACCTTCGGCCGCCTCTGTGCCCACACGATCCCCGCCCTGCTGGACGCCGTATCCACCGGCGCCGGAACGCGTCTGCTGGACGTGGGGTGCGGGAGCGGCAGCGTGACGGCGGCCGCAGGCGGACGGGGCGCGGTCGTACGGGCCGTGGACGCGGAGCCGGGCATGGTCGCGGCCACCCGGCGTGCGGTCCCCGGAGTCGACGTGCGCGTCGGCTCACTGCCCCAGCTTCCCTACCCCGACGGCGAGTTCGACGCCGTCGTGGCGAACTTCGTGCTCAACCACGTCGGCCGACCGCTGGACGCCCTCGTCGAGATGCGCCGGATCACCCGCTCCGGCGGCCGGATCGCCGTCACGATCTGGCAGGTGCCGAACGCCCCCGGCCAGGCGCTGATCGGCCGCGCCGCCACGGCCGCCGGTCTGACCCGGCCCGGCTGGCTGGCCACGGTCGACGAGGAACACGACTTCCCCCGCACTCCGGAAGGGCTGGGAGCCCTGCTGACGGCGGCCGGGCTCGTGGACGTACGCGGCGCATCGCTCTCCTGGGACCACCGGGCCGACGCGGAGGAATGGTGGGCCGGCCCCGCGGCCGGGGTCGCCGCGATCGGGCAGCTGGTCAACAGCCGTGGGCCCGAGGGGGTGGCCGCGGCGAAGCGGGAGTACGACGCGATGTGCACGGAATTCGAGGGCGAGGACGGGCTGCTGGCGCTGCCGCACGTGGCGGTGCTCGCTCACGGGAGGGTGTAGGGAGCCGCACAGCACAGGACCCGGCCGGTTGAACCAAGGTCAACCGGCCGGGCCCTGTGCTGTGCGGCCGCGGTCAGTTACCGGTGACCGTGACCTTCTCGTCGTTGTTCAGCTGCTCGACCAGCTGCTTGACCTTGGCCTTGTCCCAGACCAGGTTGCTGCCCGTGGAGCCGGAGATCGGGATGTTCAGCGATGTGCCGTCGCCGCCCGTGACGCCCTTCATGGCGAAGAACATCTGGCCCAGGGACCACAGCGACATGTCCTTGTCCACGATCAGGGTGTCGAGACCGGCGCCCATCGTCGGGTACAGCTTGAACGGGTTGAGGATCGTCGACGGCGTCGCCGTCTGGCTCGCCAGCGCCGCGAGGAACTTCTGCTGGTTCTTCGTACGGTCCAGGTCCGAGGTGAAGGCGTGCCGGGTCCGCACGAAGGCGAGCGCCTGCTGGCCGTCGAGCGTCTGCTTGCCGGCCTGGAAGTCCGCGCCGGAGTACTTGTCCTTGAACGCCTTGGGGATGTCGAGTTCCACACCACCGATCGCGTCCACGATCTTGGCGAAGCCGCCGAAGCCGATCTCGACGTAGTGGTCGATGTGCAGACCGGTGTTGAACTCGACGGTACGGACGAGGAGCTCGGGGCCGTCCTCGGCGTACGCGGCGTTCAGCTTCGTCGTGCGGCCCCTGCCCTCGAACCTCTTGCCGGACTCGGAGCCGACGAACGAGGGGATCTCGACGTTGGAGTCACGGGGCAGGGAGACCAGGGTCGGGCCGTTGGATCCGTCATGCAGGATCATCATCGAGTCGGTCCGCTTGCCCTCGGCGGAACCGGTGTGGAGCCTCTTCTTGTCCTCGGACGTCATGCCCTCGCGGCTGTCCGACCCGACGATCAGGTAGTTCGTGCCGTCGCCCGACTTCGGACGCTCGATGACCTTGGAGAGGTCGACCTCGCGCTTCAGCTTGGAGTCGGCCCAGAAGTACGTGCCGACGGAGACGGCCAGCAACACGACGACGAGGCCGAGTGCGCCGATCTTGATCCGGCGGCGCCAGTCGGGCGCTGCCCCCGGGCGGCCCTGGACGTAGCCACCGTCGCCGGGGCCGCCGCCGTGACCGCCACCGCCGCGGCCGCCCTGGCCGCCGCCGTAGACCTGTCCCGTGTTGTAGCCGCTGTCGTACTCAGGGGCGTCACCGTAGCCGCCGGGCTGCTGCGGCACGTGGGGCTGCCGCGGCGGCGCGGGACGCTGCTGGGGCGGGGCGGGGCGGCGCTGGACGTGCGGCATCGAGCGGGCGCTCTCGGGCCGGTCGCTCGCGCTTCCCTGCCCGTAGCGGTTGCCGCTGCGGTCGTCGTCGGTCCAACCCTCGGGCCAATCGTTCATGCGATCCAGTGTGCAGGTCCGGGCCACTGCTATTACAGGGTGTGAGGGAAATCGGACCAGGGCTGTTGCGAAGCTGATGCATTGCGACGCGCTCCCGGCCCCCGCACGACGTCTCCGGGCTCCCGCATAAGGTGGAGGGCATGACAGATCAGGCTCCGCGCCCGGAGGGCGACATTCCGGGCAAGCCCACCGCGGCCTCCCGGACCACCCTCAGCCACATCATGACCGGCAGCGACACCAATCTGCTGGGCACGGTGCACGGTGGCGTGATCATGAAGCTGGTCGACGACGCGGCGGGGGCGGTGGCCGGCCGGCACTCCGGCGGCCCCGCGGTCACGGCCTCCATGGACGAGATGGTCTTCCTGGAGCCGGTCCGCGTCGGTGACCTTGTTCACGTCCGCGCCCAGGTGAACTGGACCGGCCGCTCCTCGATGGAGGTCGGCGTCCGCGTCATGGCCGAGCGGTGGAACGAGTCGACCCCGGCCTCGCAGGTCGGCAGCGCCTACCTGGTGTTCGCCGCGGTCGACGCGGACGGCAAGCCCCGCCGGGTGCCGCCCGTCATTCCGGAGACGGAGCGCGACAACCGGCGCTACCAGGAGGCGCAGATCCGGCGCACCCACCGGCTGGCCCGGCGCCGCGCGATCAAGGAACTGCGCGAGAAGCGCGCGGCCGACGGCATCGAGGACTGAGTCTCCCGTCCGCGCGCGCTCCCGGGGCGCTACGGGCAGACCACCTCGTCGCCCTTCACGGCGCCGAATCGGCCCGGATCGGGCTCCTCGGCCCGGACCCGCTCGACCTTCCGGTAGTCCGCGCCCGCTGTCACCTTCATCGTGCCGCCCTGCCCCGGCACGGCCTTCAGCTCCGCCCCGGGCAGCGCTGCCGCCAGAGTCCTCGCGGAGCGGTCCCAGCGAGGGTCGTACGTGATCAGGGTGTGCCTGAGGTCGCGCTGCGGCGCGGTGAGCGGGGCGCGGGTGGTGTCGAAGCCCGTGGCATGCAGTGCGGCGTCGACCGTGGAGCCGAGGCCGTCCTTCGGGGTCCCGTTGTAGACCTGGACCCGGATCTGCTTCGGCGACACGTCGACCTTCTTCGCCGGCTCCCGCTGGGGCCGCGCGGCGGTGAGCGGCTTGTCGTCGCGCAGCGCCTGGAAGAGCTGCTTCGACTTCGCCGGGTCCCACTTGACCGTCGAGCCGATGCCCTTGACCTGGTACGCGACGTCACCCATCGGGACCGAGGTGAATTCGGACGAGGCGGCGGAGAAGCCCCGCATCGCCCTGCCGAGCTCCAGCATCTGCTCCGTACCGAACCCCTTGTCGGCCCGTACCGACCTCAGCATCGTCGAGGCGACCTCACGGAACTTCACCGGGTTCAGCAGCACCCCGCTGCTCGTCGCCTGCTTGATCAGCGAGGCCATGAACTTCTGCTGGCGCTGCATCCGGCCCAGGTCGGCGGCGCCGTCGATGTGCCGGGAGCGTACGTACTGGAGCGCCTGGCCGCCGTCCAGCTCGTGGGTACCGGCCGCGAGATCAAGACCCGTGTAGGAGTCCTTCATCGGCCGGGCGGTGCAGATCTTCACTCCGCCGAGGGTGTCGACCGTCGTCATGAAGCTGGTGAAGTCGACCTCCAGATAGTGGTCGATCTTCACGCCCGTCATGTGCTCGACGGTCCGCACGGTCAGATTGGGCCCGCCCTCGGCATAGGCGGCGTTCAGTTTCACCGGGTGGGCCGAGTGGTCCCTGCCCGTCGTCGCGTCCCGGTGCTCGGGGATCTCGGCGTAGCTGTCGCGCGGCAGGCTGACGACACTGGCGCGATCCTTGTCCGCGGACAGGTGCACCAGCATGACCGTGTCGGTGCAGTGGCAGGGTGCGCCGCCCAGCCGGTACTCCTTCTTCTCCTCGTCGGTGATCTTGTCGCGGCCGTCGGTGCCCACCAGCAGCAGATTCATGCCGTGGCCGCCCGCGGGCCGGTTCTTCATGTCCTTGAACGGGTCGATCCGGTCGATCCCGGACTCCAGGTTGGTCACCACGGCGTGGCCGATGCCGCCGGCGCCGAGCACCAGCACGGAGAGCGTGGTCGCCACCCGCATGCCCCAGCGTGGTCTCTCGTCCTGCTTCCTGGGCCGTCTGCGCTGCGGGGGAGCGGCGCGGGGCCTCGGCGGACGGGGGGAGCGGTGCGGCGTGGGCACGGGGGAACACCTCCGCGGTGCGAGGGGGACCCGTCGCACGGTAGGCCCATACGATCTGCATCCCGGGCAGCAGGCCGGCGGCGCGCGCCGCTGTCCCCCATTCGCGGTAACGTGGCGGCCGAATGACGCCGCCTGGTGGGGTGCGAGACCCCCGGCGCCCCCGAGGACCCCCCGAGGACCACATGTCTGCCGCGCAGCACCCCGCCGTCTCCGTGATCATGCCGGTCCTCAATGAGGAGCGGCATCTGCGGAACTCCGTCCGGCACATCCTGGAGCAGGAGTACGCCGGTGAGATGGAGGTGGTGATCGCGCTCGGCCCGTCCACGGACCGCACGGACGAGATCGCCGCCGAGCTGGTCGCGGAGGACCCCCGGGTCCAGACCGTGCCCAACCCCACCGGCCGTACCCCCGCCGCACTCAACGCCGCGATCAAGGCCTCCCGCCACCCCGTCGTCGTCCGGGTCGACGGCCACGGCATGCTGTCGCCGAACTACATCGCGACCGCGGTCCGGCTCCTGGAGGAGACGGGCGCGCAGAACGTCGGCGGCATCATGCACGCCGAGGGCGAGAACGACTGGGAGAACGCGGTCGCCGCGGCCATGACGTCGAAGATCGGCGTCGGCAACGCGGCCTTCCACACCGGGGGCCAGGCGGGACCGGCCGAGACCGTCTTCCTGGGTGTCTTCCGCCGGGAGGCCCTGGAGAAGGCGGACGGGTACAACATCGAGTTCATCCGCGCCCAGGACTGGGAGCTGAACTTCCGCATCCGCGAGGCAGGCGGCCTGATCTGGTTCTCGCCCGAACTGCGGGTGCAGTACCGCCCGCGCCCCTCCGTCCGGGCGCTCGCCAAGCAGTACAAGGACTACGGCCGCTGGCGCCACGTCGTCGCCCGCTACCACCCCGGCTCGATCAACCTGCGCTATCTCGCCCCGCCGGCCGCCGTCGTCGCGATCGCGGCCGGCCTCGTGGTGGGCGCCGCCGTCACCCCGTGGGGCCTGGTCGTCCCGGCCGGTTACGTCGCGGCCATCGTCGCGGGGTCCCTCCCGGCGGGCAAGGGCCTGTCGCCGAAGGCGCGGGCGCAGATCCCGGTGGCGCTGGCGACCATGCACATGTCGTGGGGATACGGCTTCCTGACCAGCCCGCGCTCGCTGGCGAAGCGCGTCATCGCCAGCCGGCGCCCGGCGCTGACCGAGCCGGGCACGCCGGTGGCCTGAGCGGCCGGGACGTACGAGAGGGGGCGCCCGGTGAGAACCGGGCGCCCCCTCTCGTACGTCTCCTGTGCGTCCGCTACATCTGGCGGTAGGGCCAGTACACGTCCATGCAGTCGTCCGTCTTGGCGCTGTTGACCGACTCGGTGCCCTCCAACGGGTCGCTGTCGTCCTCCACGGCCTTCGGCAACGTGGTTCCGGTCCGCCAGTCGGAGCCGACCGTGAGCGTCAGCCCCGCCCCGTCCGGTGTCTCCGTGACGGCGCTGGTCGGCAGCGACAGCGCCTTGGCGACCGACAGCGCGTCCGCCTTGCCCTGGGCGCCCGCGCTGTGCGGGTAGGTCACCTCGGTCGTCAGCGCCGATCCGGGCTCGGTCGACGTGTCCGCCTCGGTGAACCCCTTGGCCTTCAGCAGGTCGCGGACGACCCCGGCGCGACCCTCGGTGGCGGCCTGACCGTCCGCGGAGGTGCCGTTGACGACCGTCACACCGAGCGAGGCGGGAGCGCCCGCCTTCGGGCCGGCCGCCACCTTCTTCGCCGCCTTGGCACGGTCCTTGGGGTCGAGCGACTGGTCGTCACGCAGCATCGCCCAGAGCTTGTCGGCGGCACCCGGCTTCGGCAGGACGTGGGCGTCGGGGTTCTCGGGGTCGGCGATGCGCGGCATCGTCAGCATGTTCATCTTGTCCAGCGGCACGTTCTTCAGCTGCATGCCGAGGTCGAACAGCTTCTTCACCGTGCCGATCTCCTCGGAGACCTGGAGGGACTTGGTCGCGGTCTCGGCGAGGTTCATCAGACGACCGGTGTCCGTGAACGCGTTCTGGCTCTTCAGTTCACGCATGACGGAGTTCAGATACATGTGCTGGGCCTTGGAGCGGCCGATGTCGCTCTCGAAGGCGTGCCGGGTGCGCAGCCACTTCAGCGCGTCCTCGCCCTTGATCTTGTGCCGGCCCGCCGTCAGCCTCAGGTGGGAGCCTCCGGGCACGCCGGGCTTGGACACGTCGTTGACGTTCTGGTTCACACACACCCAGGCACCGCCCACGGCGTCCGCCATGTCCACCACACCGGCGAAGTCGACCATCATCCAGTGGTCGATGTAGACCTTCGTGAGCTGCTCCCAGGTGTCCAGTGTGCAGCCGGGGCCGCCGCGGAGCGTCTCGTTGATGATGCCGTTGGTGGCGGGGTACTTCTCGTGGGTGTCGGGATTCTCGCAGGCCGGGATGTTCACCCGGGTGTCGCGCGGGATGCTGATGACCGAGGCGTTCTTCCGGTCGGCCGACACGTGGAGCAGCATCTGCACATCGGCGAGCGGGGTGCCGCCGACGCTCTTCTTGGAGCCGCCGAGCTTCAGGTTCTCCTTGCTGTTACGGCTGTCGGAGCCGATCAGCAGAATGTTCAGCGGCGTCTGGCCCGCGGCGTTCGGCGCCTTCTTCTTGGCCGCGCTGTTGCCCGCGCTCCGCTCACCCTTGCGGAGGTTGCTGTTCAGGTGCTCGTACCAGAGATAACCGGCCGCGCCGGTGCCGAGTATGAGGAAGGCGAGGGTGAAGGCCGTCCAGCGCAGGACGCGGTGCTTCTTCTTGGGGGCGCGGCGGGGCCGGCCGCGGCGTCCGCCATGGCCGGCGGCGCGCCGGCCTCCGCCCCCGCCCCTGCTCTCACCGGTCTCGGGTTCCGCGGCCCCCTTGCCGCTGTCCCCGTCCTCGTAGAGGTCGTCGTCCCAGCCGAGTTGGCCGGCATGCCGGACGCGTGGTCGCGTCCCCTCCCCGGGCGTGCTGCTCCGTCCCACCAGGACCCCCCTGCTGTTCAGACTCGCGATATCGCGCGGTGACCCGGTGTCACTTGGCGCACTCTGCCTTGTCGGCGCTGGACTTCGGAATGTCGATCTTCGCCGGCCCGGTGATGGGGGTGCCCGCGCCCTTGAAGTCCGCCCCCAGCGTCAGCACCATCGCCTGCAGGCCGACGGCATCCTCGGTGCCCGGCTTCATCGCCGATGCGGGAAGCCCCATCATCTCGGCGAGCGCCCGGGCCTGGTCGGCCTGGTTCGGCGCGTACTCGAGTGTCGTCCTGGCGGCCTTCGCCGGGGCATTGGCCTTGTTCGTGGACTTCAGGACGCCCTTGTCGTTCTGCAGCCAGGTGACGGTCTGCTGGGCACCACCGGCGACCTCGCCGCCGTTGTAGACATCGACGCGCACATCGGCGGCCGCTGCCTTCGTCCCCTTGAGCAGTGCGTCCTGCTTGCTCTTGGCAGCCTTCTTCTGCGCGGCCACCTCGGTCAGCGAGGTGTCCGCCTGCATCATCGAGAACAGCTGAGGCGCCTTCACCGGGTCCACGACCACCGTGATCGGCTTGGGCTCGGCCGGGTTGTCGATCACCGGCAGCGTGACGAACGAGATGTTCTTCGTGTCGATCTTGGTGAGTTCCTTGGCGAGCGTGCTCAGCTTCGGCACCGAGTCGATGGCCGAGTCGACCGTCAGCGCCTTGGTCGCCGCGTCCGCCAGCTTGAACAGCTTCTTCGGGCTCGTCAGCGTGTCGTTCGACTTCATCTGGCGGATCATCGAGCCGAGGAACTGCTGCTGGCCCTTGATCCGGTCGAGGTCGCTCCCGTTGGCGTAGGCGTGCCGGGTCCGTACGAACGCCAGCGCCTCCTCGCCCTGAACGGTGTTCGGGCCCGCCGGCAGGTCGAGGTGCGACTTGTCGTCCTTGACCGCGTGGGCCAGGCAGATCTTGACGCCGCCGACCGCCGTCGACAGCTCCTTGACCGCGTTGAAGTCGACCATCATGAAGTGGTCGACCGTCAGGCCGGTGATCTCCTTGACGGTGTCCATCGTGCAGCCCGGGTCGCGGCCGTCCTGGCCGAGGCTGGTGTTGAACCGGACGTTCTGCGTGCCCGGGATGGTCTTCTCGGACCCGTCCGCCTGCTTGCTCTTGCAGTCCGGGATGTTGGTCATGAGGTCGCGGGGGATGCTCATCGCCGTGGCGTTGGTGCGGTCCTCGGACACGTGGAACAGGATGTTCGTGTCGGCGTGGCCGGCACTGCCCTTGTCGCCGTAGCCCTCGTTGCCCTTGCCGGTCCGCTTGTCCGTCCCGATGACCAATATGTTGAGGGGCGCGTTCGCGGTCACGACGTCCTTGTTGCCGCGGTCGCCGATGTCCACGGAGTTCAGATTGCCGTTGAAGTGCTGGTACAGCCAGTACCCGCCGGCCGAGACGGCGACGAGCAGGAAGGCCATCACCCCTCCCGTCCAGAGCAGCGCCTTCTTGCGGCGGGCCTTGGGCGCCTTGCGCTTGCGGCGGCCTGCGCCGTTCTCGGTGGAAGCGGCAGCCTCCTGGCCCCGCGCCCCGGGGGCCGAACGACGGCCACCCTGCCGCGGCACCTCACGGCTGCGGCGAGCACCCTCGCCCGCCGTACCGCGGCTGTCACCCTCCCCTTCACGGACGGCACCTCTGCGCCGGGAACCCCGCGGAGCCGAAACCTCTGACGCCCTGGCCGAATCCCCTCCGGAATGATTCAGTCGCAGTTCGTAGTCGCCGGTGTCCGGGTTGAGAACCCATTGGTCTGCGGGATCGATTTCTTCCGCCCGCCCACGGCCTTGTGCATCCACGGTCGTTTGAGTCCTCCGTCGGTGCCACGCGAGGCGCCTCCCCCGATAAGGCGCTCAATCCTTCGCTCCGTAAGTGCGCGGCCGACTGGCCGGAAGCACCGGATCGCGTCACACTATCCGTCCCATTCGCTGTCCAGCGACGGGCGTGACCTATTCCACGGCCCTTACAACCGGGCATTCTTCCCATTGCACACCGAACGTTGATGTCCGCTTGGTCATTGCTTTACTGCTTGCACAGGTCGGTTGCCGCATTGTTCCCCGAGTAGGTGGGTGTGGGCGTCGGGCCCGAGGCGTCGGTGGCGTCAGCGTTTTTCCGGTCGTCATCCTTCAGCTGATCCGCGGGCACGACGGCGACGGGCTTGTCCTCACGCAGTTGCCTGAACAGCTTGTCCGCGTCGGGCTGCACCAGTTCGTCCCGGTTTGCGTTGGCGGTGTACGGCTGCCGGGGGACGGTCAGGAACTGCACCTTGTCGGTCGGTACGTTGCGCATGCCGCGCACCAGGTCGTAGAGGTCCTTCAGGCTGTCCAGCCCCGGGTCGGTGGTCAGCGCCTTGGTGGCCGCGTCCAGCACCGGGTAGAGCCGGGTGGGGTTGAGCAGGACCCCGTTGCTCTGCACCTTGTTCACCAGGGCGCCCAGGAACTGCTGCTGGCGGTCCATCCGTTCGGTGTCGCTGCCGTTGCCGATGGACTTGCGGGCCCGTACGTACCCCAGGGCCTGCTCGCCGGTGAGCTTCTGGCGGCCGGCGGGCAGTTCCAGGTGTGCGGCCTTGTCGTTGATCGGCTTCTTCAGGCAGATCTCGACCCCGTCCACCGCGTCGACCATGTTCTTGAAGCCGTTGAAGTCGACGACCATGTGGTGGTCGATGCGGATGCCGGTCATCTTCTCGACCGTGCGGATGGTGCAGGCGGTTCCACCGACCTCGAAGGCCCAGTTGAACTGCGCGAACTGCGGCTTGCTGACAGTTTTGTCCGGCTTGTGGCACTCCGGGATGTTCACCATCAGATCGCGGGGGAGGGACATGGCCGTGGCGCTCTTACGGTTCGCGGCCAGGTGGAGAAGGATCGTGGTGTCCGAGCGCTGGCTGCCGCCGTCGTCGCGGCCGTACTTGCGGTTGTCCCCGGCCCGGCTGTCCGATCCGATGAGCAGGATGTTCTGCGCGTCGTGGACCACGGAGGAGGGGCGCTCCTTCTCGTACGCCCTCAGTTCGGCGGCCGCGGAGGTGTCCGTCCGGATGTTGCCGTCCAGCTTCTTGTACAGCCACCAGCCGGCCCCCGCGGCGACGAGCACGACGAACGAGGCGCCGAGGGCGGTCCAACGCAGCCAGTGACGCCTGCGCTTGACGACGATGTCGACGGTCGGGCCCGGTCCGCCGGAGCCTTCCGGCGGCACTCCGTGCGACGGCCCGCTGCCGGACCCGCTGCGCGTCTCACCACCCGGGGCGTGGTTCTTGCCGGGCTCCGCACCGGGCGACCCGTCCGGCGCCCGGCTCTCGCCCGCGGCCGAGTCGCCGGGCGTCCCGTCTCCGTCCGCGGCCGAGTCGTCGGGGTCGGCCGGCGTGCCGCCGCTTTCGGTCACGTCTGCGTCCATCCTTCACATTCGGCAGCGCGTTCGGCCGCCGGTCGCAGAAGTAGACGGCTGAACCTCACGCTTGGTTGTGCCTCGAGTGGTCTGTACCGCAGATCATGTACCGGAGTTGACGCATCGGTGGGAGGGCTCGGCCCACCTTGGGCCGGACGGGTGGCCCTCAGACCGCTTGTCATACCGCGGTGTTGGCGGGAGCCCGTCGGCCGTCACACGGTCCGCGTGACCCGCTCGCTCTCGACGCGCTGAGCCAGCGCGTCCTCGCCCAGTTGCCCCAGATGCCGGCACAGGACCACGGAGCCCCCCGTGGCGAGCGGTGCGAAGAGCCCGGCGCTGAGGCCGTCCCAGGTGTCGTACGTACGCCCCGACAGCAGCCGCGACCCGGCGCCCAGCCCCAGTGCGGCACCGTCGGCGCGCGCCCGCGCGACCAGTTCCGCCCCGGTGAACCCCGCACCGCCCACCGTCAGCGCCGGGGCGTCCGGGTCGACGGGCGCGAACGGGGCGAACCGGTCACCCTGGCCCGGCACCTCGACGGCGTAGTCCGCGAAGCCCTCCGGGGCCTGCGGGAACCTGCCGCCCAGCGGGCGCAGCGCCAGCGCGATCCGCTCGCCGCGGCAGGCCCGCGCGGCGTCCAGGCTGTCCGGCCCGGAGACGACGAGGTCGGCGGCGGCGGGATCCCCCTGCACATCGGCGACCACGCCGACCGAGGCGCAGGCCAGCAGCCAGACCGCGGACTGCCAGTGCGCGGGCAGCAGCAGGGCGAGCCGGTCGCCGGGCTCGGCGGCGAGGTCGCCCTGCAGCAGGTTCGCCGTCTTGGCCACCCAATTGGCGAAGGTGGCCACCGACAGTTCGACGCGCTCTCCGGTGGCGTCGTCGTAGAAAGTGACCATGGGGCGGGCCGGGTCCGCGGCGAGCGCGGAACGCAGCAGGTCGGCAGGGGTGCGGTCGCTGGCGTTCATTCGCAGAAGGGTACGCGGCGGTGCCGGGAGGGGCCGGGTGCGGCAGGAGCCGAGTACACCGGTTCGGCAGACGAGCCGTCAATTGCCCGGAAAAGTCCGGGTCGCCGGAGTGGTGGGCTTATGCCAAGGATCATATGTATGCGTGCCTTCATTGCATCCGCCATAGGTGTCACCTGCGCGTCAGCCCTCGTGCTGCCGCTCGCCGCGCCCGCGGGCGCCGCCCCCGACACCCCCGCCCACCCGGCCACCGCGGGATCCCTGCCCGCCGAGACGTCCGAACCGGCCCAGGTGCCCGGCTCGACGCAGTCCCTGGCCCTGAACCCGCTGGCCTCCCCCTCCGTACGGGCCACCGGCGCACCCGCCGCCGCGGCCGCCGAGCAGGGGCTGTCCGAACGTGACGTCCAGCCGTTCTCCCTGGTCGGCGTCGTCTGGGACGACGTGGACACCGAGCTCCACGGCACCGCCCAGGTCCGCACCCGCGCCACCGGCACCGGCCGCTGGTCCGACTGGCAGGACCTGGAGACGCACAACGCCGAGCACTCCGCCGACGCCGGGACCGCCGAGCGTGACGCGGGCGCCGCCCGCGGCTCCACCGCCCCGCTCTGGGTCGGCGACTCCGACGGCGTCGAGGTCAGGGTGAGCCCCGAGCCCTCCGGCGAGAGCGCCGAAGCCCCCGTACCGCTGCCCGCGGGCCTGCACCTCGAACTCGTCGACCCCGGCAAGGACCCGCACCAGGTCACCGGCGCCGACCAGGCGCAGACGCCCGACACCGGCGCGGCGGGTGCCGGCCGTGCCACCTCGCTCGACACCACCGCGCTCCCGGCCCTCAGCAGGGCCGGGACCGAGGAGGCCGCCGGCCTCACGCCCGCCGCCAAGCCGTACATCGGCCCCCGTCCGCGCATCATCACCCGCAAGGGCTGGGGTGCCGACGAGAAGCTCCGCGAGAAGGGCTTCGCGTACACGAAGAGCGTCAAAGCCGCCTTCATCCACCACAGCGCCACCGGCAACAACTACACGTGCTCCCAGGCCCCCTCGGTCCTGCGCGGCATCTACCGCTACCACGTCAAGAGCAGCGGCTGGCGCGACATCGGCTACAACTTCGCCGTCGACAAGTGCGGAAACATCTACGAGGGCCGCGCCGGAGGCGTGACGAAGGCCGTCATGGGCGCGCACACGCTCGGCTTCAACACCAACAGCATGGGCATCGCCGTGCTCGGGACCTTCACCAAGTCGAACCCGCCGGCCGCGGCCGTGAACGCCGTCTCCAAGCTCACCGCCTGGAAGCTCGGGCTGTTCGGCGGCAACCCCAAGGGCAAGGTGACCCTGGTCTCGGGCGGCAGCAACAAGTACAAGAAGGGCAAGAAGGTCAAACTCAACGTCATCTCCGGCCACCGGGACGGATTCGCAACCGAATGCCCCGGAGCGCGTCTCTACAAGAAGCTCGGCACGGCCCGGACCGCTTCGGCCCGGCTGCAGGGCCGCTGACGCGAGAGGAGCCGTGAACCGGCGCCTGCCGCGCCGGGGGCCCGCTGCGGGCTGCTGACCGGGGACCCTCCACCGGTCTGCATACACTGGCCAGCCGAAGAAACTGTTGTCCGATCTCCGCTGGGCGAGGGGCGTCCGGCACGGCCGCTCGCAACGCTGCCGAAGCACCGAATGGCTCCGCCATGAGGACACTCCGGCACCCTGCGAGCGACCGCGCCGGACGCCCCGCGCCGATCCAGCGGAGATCCGGACAACAGCTTCTCAACAGGCCCGGCCCCAGCAGGAAGCAGAGACAGTGCTGTGACAGAGGCAAAAGAAGCGATTCTCCTGGTCGGCGGCAAGGGAACCCGGCTGCGCCCGCTCACGGTGCACACCCCGAAACCCATGGTTCCGGCAGCAGGCGTCCCCTTCCTCACGCACCAGCTGGCGCGTGCCCGGGCCGCCGGGGTCGAGCACATCGTCCTCGCGACGTCGTACCTGGCGGAGGTCTTCGAGCCGTACTTCGGTGACGGCTCGTCGCTCGGCCTCCACATCGAGTACGTCACCGAACGTGAACCGCTCGGCACCGGCGGCGCCATCCGCAACGTCGCCCGGCGGCTCACCTCGGGTCCGGACGAACCGGTCCTCATCTTCAACGGAGACATCCTCACCGGCCTCGACATCCGCGCGCTGGTCACCTCGCACGCCGACTCCGGAGCGGACGTCTCCCTCCACCTGACCCGGGTCGACGACCCGCGCGCCTTCGGCCTCGTGCCGACGGACGACACCGGCCGGGTCACCGCGTTCCTGGAGAAACCGCAGACGCCCGAGGAGATCGTCACCGACCAGATCAACGCGGGGGCGTACATCTTCCGCCGGTCGGTCATCGACACCATCCCTGCGGGCCGCCCGGTCTCCGTGGAACGCGAGACCTTCCCCGGACTGCTGGCCGACGGCGCGCACCTCCAGGGCATGGTCGACTCCACGTACTGGCTGGATCTCGGTACCCCGCAGGCGTTCATACGCGGCTCCGCCGACCTGGTCCTCGGCCGCGCCCCGTCCCCGGCCGTTCCCGGCCGCTGCGGCGACCGCCTCGTCCTGCCGACCGCCTCCGTCGCACCCGACGCCAAACTCTCCGGCGGTACGGTCATCGGCGCCGACGCCGTCATCGGCGCGGGCGCCAGGATCGACGGCTCCACCGTGCTCGCCGGCGCGGTCGTCGAACCGGGCGCCGTGATCACGGACTCCATGGTCGGAGCGGGTGCCAGGATCGGCAGCCGTACGGTGCTGGCGGGTGCGGTCGTCGGAGACGGGGCCAAGGTCGGTGCCGACAACGAACTGCGCGACGGCGTCCGCATCTGGTGCGGGGCACACCTGCCCGCCGCGTCGGTGAGGTTCTCCTCGGACGAATGACCGGACCGGCCACTCCCTCGTGGACTCACCGAGTGGCCGGAAACAGCCGTACCCTCGACAGGCACCCCCGACTACCGAGGACCTCATCCGTGGCAGGACGATTCGCTCCCCGCAGCGCCCCGCGCGTGGCCGTCCCGCACCAGCAGGCGACGCCCGTACCGGCGCCGCTCACCCGCGCCTGGACCCCACCGGGCCCTCTCGACCTGCGGCTCGTCCTCGGCCCGCTGCGCCGCGGCCCCGCCGACCCCACGTTCCGGATGTCCGCGGACGGCTCGGTCCGCCGGGCCAGCCGCACCCCCGCGGGCCCCGGCACGCTCCACGTCGTGGCCCGGGACGGCCGGATCGAAGCCGCGGCCTGGGGGCCCGGCGCGGCCTGGCTGCTGGACCAGCTGCCGACCCTGCTCGGCGAGACGGACGACCCGGCGGCCTTCGCCCCGCGACACCGCCTGCTCGCCATGACCCACCACCGTCGCCCGGGCCTTCGGCTGCTGCGCACCGGCCTGGTGATGGAGTCCCTGATCCCGTCGGTCCTGGAGCAGAAGGTCACCACGGACGAGGCGTACCGCGCCTGGCGGCTGTTGGTCCGTACGTACGGAGAGCCGGCGCCGGGCCCGCAGGAGTACGGCCTCTACGTCATGCCGGACGCCCGGACCTGGTCGCTGATCCCGTCCTGGGAGTGGCACCGCGCCGGCGTGGACAGCAAGCGCTCGGCGACGATCCTGCGCGCGGTCCGGGTGGCCCGCCGCATGGAGGAGGCGGCCGTCATGGAGCTGCCCGAGGCCATGGCCCGCCTCCAGGCGATCCCCGGCATCGGCCCGTGGACGGCCGCGGAGACCCTGCAACGGGCGAACGGCGCGGCGGACGCGGTGACGGTCGGCGACCTCCACCTGCCCGGAATCGTCGGCCACGCGCTGGCCGGCAACCGGAACGCCGACGACGCGGAGATGCTGTCCCTGCTGGCCCCGTACGAGGGCCAACGCCACCGGGCCACCCGCCTGATCATGCTCTCGGACAACACCCCGTCCCGCCGCGCCCCCCGCATGCAGCCACGCAACATCGCCCGTCTGTAGGAAGCCGTCCGGGCTCTTCGCTGACCAGGGCGCCAAGCCAAGCCGGCCCGGCTTCTTCACGGATCAGGGCGGCCCCATCAGCCTTCCCGGCTCCCTCTTCGGATCAGGGCGGCCAGATCAAGCCCGTCCGGCGATTGAGGACCGGGGTCCGGGGCGCCGAAACCACCCCGCACCGGTCACCGCCTCACCGCACAGCGACAAAAGCCTCCGCGGCCCGTACCCCCCGCGCCGAAGGCGACACCGCGGCCCGCCCCACAGCCACCGCCCCCAACGGGTCCCACGACGGAGGCAGGTCCAGGACCTCCCTCACGACATCCCGGCAGAACATCGTCGAGGACACCCACGCCGAGCCGAGCCCCTCGCCTGCCAGCGCCACCAGGAAGTTCTGGATCCCGGCGCCCGCGGCGACCACGAACATCTCGCGCTCCGCCGCGTCCCGCCGCGCGTCCCCGTACGTGTGGGAGCCGTCCATCACCATGCACGGCACCACCAGGTACGGCGCCCGGCGCAGCACATCGCCCCGCCGCACCCGCTTGGCGATCGACTCCTCGTTCTTGCCGTCACGCCGCAGATCCGCGATCCACGCGTCCCGCATCGCGTCCAGCAGCCAGGTCCGCGACTCCGGCGACTCCAGCAGGACGAACCGCCAGGGCGTCGTGTGGTGGGGCGCCGGGGCCGTCACCGCCGCGGCCACGGCACGCCGCACCGCCCCCGGATCCACCGGCTCGTCGGTGAACTCGCGGACCGTGCGCCGCTGGGTGACCGCCTCCCGTACCGCCTCGGACGTCCCCAGCCGGAACATGTCGTCGGCCGCCACCCGCACCATCGCGCGGGCCCCGGCGGCGTCGTCCGGGTCCAGTACGTGGCCCAGCCCCCGCACGACCGCGACGGGCAACCCGTCGGCCTTGCCCTTGACCAGGTCACCGGCCGAGGCCAGCTCGTCCGCGGTGGCGACCACGGTCGCGCTCAGCGGATTGCCGTACGCGTCACTGCCGCCCCGCAGATCGTCCAGCACCCGCACTCCGGCCGCGCCGATCGCGACATCGGTCAGCCCGTTGCGCCACGGCCGCCCGAAGGTGTCCGTGACGACGACTCCGACATCGACCCCGAGGGTGTCCCGCAGCCCCTCCCTGATCGTCCGCGCCGAGGCGTCCGGGTCCTCGGGGAGCAGCAGGACCGTTCCGGCGGGGGTGTTCGACGCGTCGACTCCGGCGGCGGCCATGACCAGGCCCTGCCGGTTCTCCACGATGCGCAGCGTGCCGCGCCGCGCCACCACCCGTACCGTCTCGGCGTCGATCGCCGCCTCCCGGTCGGCGGCCTCGACGATCCGGCCCTCCGCCTTGGAGACGATCTTCGAGGTGACGAGCAGGACGTCACCGTCGGCCAGTGCGGGCTCGGTGGCGGCGATCAGCTTCGCGAGGTCGTCCCCGGCCCGCACCTCGGGCATGCCGGGCAGCGCCCACACCCGGTACGAGGGGGCGGAGTCCGGGGCGGCGGCGCTCATGCGCGGACCTCCTCGGCCAGGGCCAGCGCCTGCCGCGCCATCTCGGCCGTGGCGGCGACGTCGGTCATCATCAGCGGTACCGAGCGGCAGCGGATGCCCGCGGACTCCACCTCGTCCACGGCCCCCGCGTCCACGGTGTCGACGAGCCATCCGTCGAGCAGCCCCGAACCGTAGTGCTGGGCGACCGCCGCGGCCGTCGACTCGACGCCCACCGCGGCGAGGACCTTGTCCGCCATCCCGCGCACCGGTGCGTCCCCGACGATGGGGGAGAGGCCGACGACCGGCACCCCGGCCTCGGCGATGGCCTCCCGGATCCCGGGCACGGCGAGGATGGTCCCTACGGACACCACAGGGTTCGACGGCGGGAAGAGGATGACGTCGGCCCCGGCGATCGCCTCCAGGACGCCCGGTGCCGGCTTGGCCTGTTCGGCGCCGACGGGCACGATCGCCTGCGCGGGGACGGAGGCGCGCAGTTTCACCCAGTACTCCTGGAAGTGGATGGCCCTGCTCTCGCCGTCGACGTCGACCGCCACATGCGTCTCGATCCGGTCGTCGGACATCGGCAGCAGCCGGACCCCCGGCTTCCAGCGCGCACAGAGCGCCTCGGTGACGGCGCTCAGCGGATAGCCCGCGCCGAGCATCTGCGTACGGACGATGTGGGTGGCGAAGTCACGGTCGCCGAGCCCGAACCACTCGGGGCCGACGCCGTATGCCGCGAGTTCCTCCTTGACGTGGAAACTCTCGTCGGTACGGCCCCAGCCCTGTTCCTCGTTGATGCCACCGCCGAGGGTGTACATCACGGTGTCGAGGTCGGGGCAGACCTTGAGGCCGAACAGATGGATGTCGTCACCGGTGTTGCCGATCACCGTGATGTCCGCGTCGGGCGCGGCCTCCTTGAGGCCACGCAGAAAACGAGCACCACCGATACCGCCGGCCAGAACCACAATGCGCATGCAATCAGTCTGTCAGGCGGAGCCTGATCCTTGTCGGGGTGGTGGCGGGTGACGGGTGGGACTGTCAGGCGGAGCCTGATCCTTGTCGGGGTGGTGGCGGGTGACGGGTGGGACTGTCAGGCGGAGCCTGATCCTTGTCGGGGTGGTGGCGGGTGTCAGACCGTGGCGGGGACCGCGGCGCACTGCGCGGTGTGCATCGGCATGTCGGTCAGGCCCGGGTAGTAGACGTGCAGGCTGACGGCCGGTTCGAGGGAGTCGTTGACCACTTCGTGGATGTAGCCGGGGGCGAAGACGCGCTGCGCGCCGGCGTCGAGAGTCCGCTGGCCGCGGTCCGTGCGCTCGGTCAGTTCGCCGTCCAGCACGGTGAGTACGCCGGAGGACGGGCCGTGGTCGTGGAGGCCGCTGCCCTGGCCGGGGACCCAGCTGAGCAGCCAGACCTCGTAGCCGGGTCCGGTGCGGAGCCGGTGGTACCAGCGGGTGGTGGTGTCGTACCGGACGAGCGGGGCCCATTGGGAGCGGTCGTTGGCGATGGTGCGGGCGAGCCCGACGAACTCGGCCACCGTGGCGGGGTGCTCGGGGGCGGGGCGCAGGAGGTGCTGGACCTCGAGGAGGTCTCCGGCGATCTGGAGGTCGCTGTCGCTGTTCATGGGTGCGGTGGTTCCTCGGCAGGGATGCAGGTGGTGCAGTGCGGATGCTGGGGTGTCGCAGGACCTGGGGACCGGTGACCGCGGAACTTCGAAGCCGCGTGGGGAGGGCCCGGGGTCCGGGATGAGCTGTGTCGAGCTGGAGCGCGAGGGCTTCAACAGCTGAGACAGCTGGAACAGCAACAGCGGGCCTGGACAGCGCTGCGGAACCCACGGATGTGGGTGGCGCGCGTGTCTGAGGTCGCTGGCATGACATCAAGGAGAACCGGAGAACCTTCGACTGTCAACCCAATGCCCGATTTAGGGCTGATGTTTCACCTCATCCGGTTACTCCATGCGGAGAAAGGTTTATGCAGCCCCCGCGCCGGAGACATGGCGCAACAACCGCAGCGGCAAACGTGATCGGGCCCCTGTGACCCGAATGTGATCTTGGTCGCTTCGGTGATCGAATCGCAACGTCTCCACCCTCATGGGAGTTCTTGCCTGTGGAGGCTCGGAGCGTGGCGAAGCCTATGGCATATGTCAGGTTTTTGGTGATTTGCACACTTTACGCATAGGCTTGGTTCCGCAGAGTGAATACCGGGCCCAATAGCAGATCTGAGCTTGACCGGACCGGAGCTACACACTTGTAATTTCACTCGTGTCGTTCGGCCGATTCGATAACGGCCGCATCACGGGACGCAAGAGACAGACGAGGGGCGCACATGACCGAGCTGTTCCAGCAACTGCTGGTCGAGGACGCGGACGAGGAACTCGGCTGGCAGGAGCGCGCACTGTGCGCCCAGACCGATCCCGAGTCCTTCTTCCCCGAGAAGGGCGGATCCACCCGCGAGGCCAAGAAGGTCTGTCTCGCTTGTGAAGTCCGGTCCGAATGCCTTGAGTACGCCCTTTCCAAGGACGAGCGATTCGGTATCTGGGGCGGTCTTTCCGAGCGGGAGCGACGGCGCCTCAAGAAGGCCGCGGTCTGACCCGGCCCCTACGGAACGCCCGGCCGCGAAGGCAGGCCACAAGAAGCCGGCCCCCGAGGAGCGGACCCTCCCCGGACCGGCGCCGTCCATGGCCCGCCGCCTGCACCCTGCCCGCAGGCGGCGGGCCATTGTCGTGCCCCTGGCCTCCGCGCCCGCCCGCCCGGGGCGCTGCGCCGCCCTGCCGGACCGGTGCGCCGGCCGCCCTCCGCCGCTGTGCCGCGGCCCTGGTTCGGCCGCTCCGCGCCACCCCGGTTATCCGTACCGTTAGTGTGGGGCCCCGTCCGAGACGCGCCAACGACCCGACAGGGCGCGCGTGTACACCGATGCAGCCCCCGGGGGACGTCCCCCGGACCCGGCCGGAGGGCCCGTACCTCGATGTCCGTGCACAGCCAAGCAACGGCGCCGTACGCGGCCGCCGCCGCCCCAGAGTTCCCCCGGCATGTCGTCACCGCCGTGCTCGTCTCCCACGACGGCGCACGCTGGCTGCCCGACGCGCTCGCCGGGCTGCTCGGGCAGGAACGCCCCGTACAGAACGTCGTCGCCGCCGACACCGGCAGCGCCGACGACTCCGCGCGACTGGTCACCGAGGCGCTCGGCGCCGACCGCGTCCTGCACCTCGCGCGGCGTACGAGCTTCGGCACCGCCGTCGACGAGGCGAGCCGCACCGCCGGGGTCCTCACCCCGGACGACCTGCCGTACCTGAAGCGCCCCAGCGGCTGGGACCCCGTCACCAGGTCCTGGCGCGACGACGCCTACGACCTGCCGGACCTGCCGCACGGCGAACCGGTGCAGTGGCTCTGGCTGCTCCACGACGACTGCGCCCCCGAGCCCGACGCCCTCGCCGAGATGCTGCGCGTCGTCGACAACGACCAGCACGCCGCGATCGTCGGTCCCAAGCTCCGTGGCTGGTACGACCGCAGGCAGCTCCTCGAAGTCGGCGTCTCGATCGCCAACAGCGGACGTCGCTGGACCGGACTGGACCGGCGCGAGCAGGACCAGGGCCAGCACGACCAGATCCGTACCGTCCTGTCCGTCTCGACCGCGGGCATGCTGATCCGGCGGGACGTCTGGGAGGAGCTCGGCGGCTTCGACCGCAGGCTGCCCCTGATGCGTGACGACGTCGACCTGTGCTGGCGCGCGCACATGGCAGGACACCGGGTGCTCGTCGCCCCCGACGCCGTCCTGCGGCACGCCGAGGCATCCGCCCGCGAACGCCGCCCCATCGACTGCGCCGGCCGCTCGGTCTCCAGCCCGCACCGCGTCGACAAGGCCGGCGCCGTCTACACCATGCTCGTCAACGCCCCCGGCAAACGGCTGCCCTGGGTGCTGCTCCGGCTCCTGCTCGGCACGCTGCTGCGTACACTCGCCTACCTCGTCGGCAAGGTGCCGGGCCAGGCACTCGACGAAGTCACCGGCCTCCTCGGCACCCTGCTGCGCCCCGGCCGGATCCTCGCCGCCCGGCGCGACCGCGGCAAGGGCGTCATCGACCCGGCCGAACTGCGCGGGCTCTTCCCCGCCCCCGGCGCCACCGTCCGCGCGACCGTCGAACAGGTCGCCGGGAACTTCGGCGGCGGCGCGGAGGCCGAATCCGGCGGATCGCGGCACGGCGCCGTCGAGTCCGGCCCGGGCGGCGACGACGCCGACTTCCTGGAGATCGACCAGTTCGCCAGGCTGAAGCGCGTCGGGCGCAAGCCGGGCCCGGTTCTCTTCGCCCTCCTGCTCCTGGTCTCCCTCATCGCCTGCCGCAGCCTCCTCGGCGGCGGCGCACTGGCCGGCGGCGTCCTGTTGCCCGCGCCCGGAGACGTCTCCGACCTGTGGAGCCGCTACGCGGACGGATGGCACACCGTCGGCACCGGCGGCACCCAGAGCGCGCCGCCCTACCTGGCCGTCATCTCGGCCCTGTCCGCGCTGTTCCTCGGCTCCACCGGCTTCGCGCTCACCCTGCTGCTGGTCTGCTCCGTCCCGCTCGCCGGACTCACCGCGTACTTCGTCTCCCGCCCGCTGCTCCCCTCGCGGCTACTGCGGGCCTGGGCCAGCGTCGCGTACGCCTTCCTGCCGGCCGCGACCGGCGCCCTGGCGACCGGCCGCCTCGGCACCGCCGTCCTCGCCGTCCTGCTTCCGCTGATCGCCCGCACGGCCGTGTCCGCGCACGGCCTGCGGAGCGGCGGCGAGAGCCGCGGCAGCTGGCGGGCCACCTGGGCGTACACCCTGCTCCTCACCCTCGCGATGGCCTTCACCCCCATCGTCTGGCCGCTCGCGGTGGTGCTCGGCATCGGCGTGCTGGCACTGCGCCGCAACGACATCACGGCCTACGGCCTCCGCTTCCTCGCCGCGGTCGGAACCCCGCTGCTGATCCTCGCGCCCTGGTCGCTCACGCTCCTGACGAGCCCGTCGTCCTTCCTGGACGAAGCGGGACTCGAGGGCGGTTCGGGCACGGCCTCCGCGCTGGACCTCCTCGGGATCAGCCCCGGCGGGCCCAAGGCGGCCGGCGGCGTCCTGCTCCTCGGCATCGTGCTCGCGGCGCTGGCCGCGCTGCTGCGCGGGGAGCGGCAGTTCGCCGTACGCAGTGCCTGGGCCGTGGCCCTCGTGGCCCTGGTCTTCGCCGGTGTGGCCAACGGCTCCGCCTGGGCGGGCCCGGCCACCCTGGTCTACGGTGCCGCACTCATCGCAGCCGCCCTGGTGGGCGCGGACGGTGCCCGGGTCCGGGTGGCCGAGCTCAGCTTCGGCTGGCGCCAGCCGGTCGCCGTCCTGATCGCGCTGGCGGCCGGGGTGGCCCCCGTGCTGGCCGCCGCGGGCTGGATGATCGGTGGCGCGGCGGGCCCCCTGGAGCGCCGCGACCCGGTGCAGGTGCCCGCGTTCGTCGCCGAGGAGAGCGGTACGCGCGACCAGCCGCGCACCCTGGTGCTCGGCGGCACCTCACCCAGTTCCGTCGCCTACACCCTGGTACGCGGCTCCGGCGCGCGCCTGGGCGACGCCGAACTGGCGGCGGCGGGCGGGGGCAACAGCCACCTCGACAAGGTCGTCGCCAACCTGGTCGCGGGCTCCGGCGCCGACCAGGGCAGCCAGCTCCGCGGCTTCGCCATCCGTTACGTCCTCGTCCGGGACGGGGCGCCGAAGCAGATGAGCCGGGTCCTCGACGCGACCCCGGGCCTCAGCCGCCTCAGCCAGCTGGACGGCAGCGCTCTCTGGCGGGTGGACCGACAGGTCGCCCGGATCATGATCGTCCCGGCGGCCGCCGGTGACGAGCAGCTCCCGGTGGGGTCGCAGCCCGTCGACGCCCACACCAGGATCGAGCCGGGCGCAGCGGGCCGCGTGCTGCGCATCGCCGACGCCGCCGACCCCGGCTGGCAGGCCACGCTCGACGGCCGGCCGCTGACCCGCAAGACCGTCGACGGCTGGGCACAGGGCTTCGAGCTCCCCACCGAGGGCGGCACGCTGGACCTCACGTACGAGACGCCCTTCACGCACTCCGTGTGGATCTGGGTCCAGGCCCTGCTCACCGTGGTCCTGCTGGTCCTGGCCCTGCCGGGACGCCGCCGGGAGATCGACGACGACCTGCCCGAGGAGGACGTGGCCGTCCCCGCCGAGCCGGTCGCCGGTGAGGGGCGCCGGGCCCGCAGGCTGCGCGCGGCCGCGCTCGCGGAGGGCGAGGGCGGCGAGAGCTTCGATGCCGGTGAGCCCATGGCCGCCGAGGAGGGGGCGGAACCCGCCTTCCCGCAGCAGACCGGCCGGCCCACCGCGCCGGAACCGCTCGGCACCGACGACGGCCAGGACGTCTTCGTACCGCAGCAGGCCGACGGCGACACCGGTGAGTACGCGGCCGTGCCGCAGCAGCAGTACGGGGAATGGGACGCCCAGCAGTACCAGGGCACCGGCTATCCGCAGTACCAGGACGGCCAGTACGGTGCCGTGCCGCAGCAGCAGCCCGACGGCTCCGCCGGCTACGACCCGTACGGCTATCCGCAGCAGCAGGGCGAGTACGCCCCGTACGGCCAGGACCAGTACGGCAACGCCCCGCAGGACGACAGCGGGCAGTACGACACCGGCGGCCGGTACGACGCCGGCGGCCAGTACGGCAACGCCCCGTACGACCCCGGCCAGTACGACGCCGGCCAGTACGGCGCGGGTCAGTACCCAGCCCAGGGCGCCTACGGCGAACAGAGCGCGTACGACCCGCAGAACCCCGACGAGAACCCTGACGGGGACCCCGCCCCGGGCCAGAACCCGTGGCCGACCCGTAACGCATCGCGAGGCGAGTCCGAGTGAAGTCCACCAGCCTGTCCCTCATCGCCGGGGCCGTCGCCCTCGCCGCCGTCACCGGATTCGCCGCGGTCACCGCGCCGGACGGCGGGGGCACGACGACGGCCGGGCCGGCCGTCCGGCTGCCCGTCGAACGCTCCAGCCTGCTCTGCCCGGCCCCCGGCCTGTCCGACCTGGCGGAGACGGCGTACACCTCCTTCACCCCGGCCGTGAAGGGCGGTGGCACGCCGGCAGGTACGGCGGAACTCCTGTCCACGGCCGCCAAGGACGCCGTCAAGGACACCGGGAAGAGCAAGGACAAGAAGACCGGTAAGGCGGATCCGGACAAGCCGGTCGTCCTCCTCAAGGAGCCCGGCAAGCCGGCCACCGCCGAGGTGTCCGGCGCGGACGCCCCCGCCCTGGTCGGCACCGCCACGGGCCGGCTGGCCCCCGGCTGGACCGCCCAGCAGACGACCACCGTCGAGGCGGGCGACTCCCGCGGGCTGCTCGGGGTGAGCTGTACCGCACCCGACACCGAGTTCTGGTTCCCGGCGGCGAGCACGGCGAAGTCCCGTGAGGACTACGTGCACCTCACCAACCCGGACGACACCGCCGCCGTCGCCGACATCGAGCTCTACGGTCCGGACGGCACGCTCAAGTCCGATGTGGGCGAGGGCATCACGGTGCCCGCCCGGTCCGGTGTCCGCGTCCTCATCTCGACACTGACCAGCAAGGCCGAGGACGACGTGACCGTCCACGTCACCACCCGGACCGGCCGTGTCGGGGCGGTCGTCCGGACCGCGGACAGCAGGACCGGCAGCGACTGGCTCCCCGCCTCCACCGAGCCGGCGAGCACCCTGGTCCTGCCCGGCATCCCGGCGGACGCGACCTCGGTGCGGCTGGTGGCCTTCGCTCCCGGTGAGGACGACGCCGACCTCGAGGTGAAGCTCCTCGGCAAGACGGGTGCGGTCTCACCGGTGGGACACGAGGAACTGCACGTCAAGTCGCAGATGACGGCCGGCGTCGACCTCAAGGACCTGACCAGGGGCGAAGCGGGCTCGCTGCTCCTGAGCCCCGCCGAGAAGGGCAGGGCCACCCCGGTGGTGGCCGCCCTGCGGGTCGTCCGCGGCAAGGGCGACAACCAGGAGGTCGGCTACATCCCCGCCACGGGCCCGGTGGGCGCGCAGGCGACCGCCGCCGACAACAGGGCGAAGGGTTCGGTCCTCTCGCTCACCGCCCCCGGCGCCGCGGGCACGGTGAAGGTCACGGCGTCCGCGGGCAGCAAGGGCGGCACCCCGGTCAGCAAGACCTACCAGGTCGCCGCCGGCACGACGGTCGCGGTCACCCCGCCCGTACCGGCGGGGCTCAAGGGGACGTACGCGCTGACCGTCGAGACGCAGTCGGGCGGCCCGGTCCACGCCGCGCGCACGCTGATGGTCCCGATGGACGGCATCCCGATGTTCACGGTGCAGACGCTGCCGGACGACCGCGGGACGGTCGAGGTACCGGCCGCCGAGCAGGACCTGTCGGTCCTGGACGACTGACGGCGCCGCACGAGCGAACCGCGGGGGCGGGCCGTGCAAGCGGTCCGCCCCCGCCGGTACGCGGCCGCCTACTCCTGCCCGTACCGGGGATCGACCGACTCGGGCGAGAGGCCGAGCAGCTCCGCGACCTGCTCGACCACGACCTCGTGCACCAGCAGCGCTCGCTCGTCCCGATTCTTGGTGCGGATCTCCACGGGACGCCGGTAGATGACGATCTGCGCGGGGCGCTCCTTCTCCGCGGACAACGCGCTCCCCAGCGGCACGGTCTCCTCCACGGTCGCCGGTACGTCCAGGACCACGAAGTCGACCTCGGCCAGCTGCGGCCAGCGCCGCTCCAGCCGCTCCACCGAGTCCTGCACCAGATCGCGGAAACTGTCCGCCCTGCTGGCCGAGAGCGGCACCTGGGGAGGGGCGACGGGGCCGCGCATGCCACGGCCGTGTCGGTCTCGGCGCCGCGGTCGGGGCTCGGACGGGTGGGGCGGTACGGGACTGTCCATCACTGACGCAGCGTAACCCTCCGGCGGGTGAGCGGACCGAAGCTGACCGGCAGGGACCCGGCCTGTCCTTTCCTGACCGATCCGGCCATGGGATGACCCGTTTCAGGCCCCGCTCGTGATCGCTGGTTTCCGGCCGCGTGACAGGTTTTTCGCCCGGCGGTGTCCGGATTCGTTGCCGTCATGACCCGCACCCCTCTCCTCCCGTGCAGGTCAGGGGAGTTGCCCGGGAAGGGCCTGTGCCCGAGGTCACAGGGCGACACGGTGGGGTGAGCCGGGGGAGAGTCGTCGCAGCCCGCTCAAGAGTGCGGTACCGTCCAACATCGTGAGCCCTGTACGTCGCTGTTCGCGCACCGCGTGCGGCCGCCCTGCCGTCGCGACACTGACGTACGTCTATGCCGACTCGACTGCGGTCCTCGGCCCGCTCGCCACCTACGCCGAGCCCCACTGCTACGACCTCTGTGCCGAGCACAGCGAGCGCTTGACCGCGCCCCGGGGCTGGGAGGTCGTCCGGCTCTCCGACCCCTCCGCACCCACCCGCCCCAGCGGTGACGACCTCGAAGCGCTGGCCAATGCCGTACGGGAAGCCGCGCGTCCGCAGGACCGCGCGGAGGGCACCAGGAACGGCGGCCCACGCACCGCCGACCCGATGGAGGTCGGACGCAGGGGCCACCTCCGGGTGCTGCGCTCACCCGACTCCTGAGAGGCTGCCGCCCGGGGCGTGGGGCGCTTGGGACCGCCGGGTAGTTTGGCGGTCCGAAGAAACCTCAGGAGGACCGGCCCGTGACTGCAGACCTGTCGCAGCTCGTGAAGGCGTACGACGTGCGCGGAGTCGTGCCCGACCAGTGGGACGAGGCGCTGGCCGAGCACTTCGGGGCGGCCTTCGTCGAGGTGACGGCCGCGGACGCCGTCGTCGTCGGTCACGACATGCGCCCCACGTCCCCCGCCCTGTCGGGAGCGTTCGCCCGGGGCGCGGCGGCCCGCGGCGCCGATGTCACCATGATCGGTCTCTGCTCGACCGACCAGCTGTACTACGCATCGGGGTCACTGGACCTGCCCGGCGCGATGTTCACCGCCTCGCACAACCCGGCGCAGTACAACGGCATCAAGATGTGCCGGGCCGGCGCGGCCCCCGTGGGCCAGGACACCGGCCTCGCCGAGATCCGCACCCTGGTCGAGAAGTGGTCGGAGACCGGGGCCCCGCCGCCGGCGGCGGCCCCCGGCGCGGTCACCGAACGCGACACGCTCACCGACTATGCCGCCCACCTGCTGTCCCTCGTCGACCTGTCCGCGATCCGCCCCCTGAAGGTGGTCGTGGACGCGGGCAACGGCATGGGCGGCCACACGGTCCCGACGGTCCTCGCGGGACTGCCGCTGGAACTCGTCCCGATGTACTTCGAGCTGGACGGCACCTTCCCGAACCACGAGGCCAATCCGCTCGACCCCGCGAACATCGTCGACCTCCAGGCCCGGGTGGTGGCCGAGGGCGCCGATCTCGGCCTGGCCTTCGACGGCGACGCGGACCGCTGCTTCGTCGTGGACGAGCGGGGCGCCGGCGTCTCCCCGTCGGCGATCACCGCCCTGGTCGCGGCCCGTGAACTGGCCCGCAACGGCGGCCGGGGCACGGTCATCCACAACCTGATCTCCTCCCTCTCGGTCCCGGAGGTCGTACGCGAGCACGGCGGCACCCCGGTCCGTACCCGGGTCGGCCACTCCTTCATCAAGGCGGAGATGGCCGCACACGGCGCGATCTTCGGCGGGGAGCACTCCGCGCACTACTACTTCCGCGACTTCTGGAACGCCGATACGGGCATGCTCGCCGCCCTCCACGTCCTGGCAGCCCTCGGCGGCCAGGAAGAGCCCCTCTCGGCCCTGGTCGCCCAGTACGACCGCTACACGGGCTCGGGCGAGATCAACTCCACGGTCGACGACCAGCAGGCCCGCACCGCGGACGTGAGGGCAGCGTTCGCCACCCGCGAGAACGTGACCACCGACGACCTGGACGGCCTCACGGTCACCTCCCCGGACTGGTGGTTCAACCTCCGCCCCTCCAACACGGAGCCCTTGCTGCGCCTGAACGTCGAGGCGGGCGACGAGGAGACGATGGCGGCGGTGCGCGACGAGGTCCTCTCCGTGATCCGCACCCAGCCCGTCTGACCGAGCTCGCACCCGCACCCGTCAGCCTCGCAGGGCGTTCGAGTCGCGGAGCCCGGTCATGGAAGGGGCGAGTAGGGGATGAGGCCAAGCCACGGGCGCCCCCACAGCCCCGCCCGCACCGGAGCCACAACCGCACCCGCACCCCGCCCGGGCCGGGCCGCGCCCTCGTCCCCCCAGCGGTAGGCTGACCTCGCCCGTTCCACGAGGCGCGAACAAGATCAACCGCACAGCCGGAACACGCACCACCCACGTCACACCAGCCAGCCCGCACGCCCGCCCGAAGGGACCCACCCCATGCCGCTCGAAGCCGGCCTCCTGGAGATCCTGGCCTGCCCGGCCTGTCACTCCCCCCTCGACGACCGGTCGGCGGCCGAGAGCCCCGAACTGATCTGCACGGGCACGGACTGCGGGCTGGCCTATCCGGTGCGGGACGGCATTCCCGTCCTCCTCGTCGACGAGGCCCGCCGCCCCGCGTAATCAGGGCCCCACCCCGCACGGTGATCGGCACGTGATCGGAGGACCGTCCCCATGCTCGACGAGTCGTTGCTCGACGCCCCGGAAGCCCTGGCCCGAGCCGACCGCCGCGGTCTGCTCCGCGGCGCCGCCGAGGCCGGGGCGCGGGTCCGTACCGCCGCCCGCCACGCGACGGAGGCCGGGATCACCGAGCTGAACCCGGAAGGCCGCCCGCGCGCCGTCCTGGTCGCCGGCTCCGGTACCGCCGCGTCCGGCGTCGCCGACCTGATCGGCGCCCTGGCCGGGGCCTCCGCGCCGGTCACACGCATCCACCCGACCGGAGTGGCCCCCGCGGCGGGCGCCATGCGATGGACACTGCCCGGCTGGGCCGGCTCCGTCGACCTGCTCCTCATCGTCACGGCGGACGGGTCCGAACCGGGCCTCGCCCTCCTCGCCGAGCAGGCGTACCGCCGCGGCTGCACCGTCGTGGCCGTGGCGCCGCGGCAGTCGCCCCTGCGTGAAGCGGTCGACGGCGTGCACGGCCTCGTCGTGCCGATGGCCTCCGCCCCGCACGGCGAGTACGACGCAGAGACCTCGGCCGCGGGCCCCGGCACCCTGTGGGCCCTGTTCACCCCGCTGCTCGCGCTGCTCGACCGCGTCGGCCTGGTCACCGCGCCCGCCGAGGCGCTGCAGGGCGTCGCGGACCGCCTGGACCGTACGGCGGAGCGCTGTGGACCGGCGATCGCCACGTACAGCAACCCCGCCAAGACGCTGGCCGCCGAACTCGCGGACAGCCTGCCCCTCGTCTGGACGGAGGGCGACGCCGCGGGGCCCGTCGGGCGCCGGTTCGCCGCGGTCCTGGCCGAGCTCTCCGGCCGTCCGGCGCTGGCGGCCGAACTTCCCGAGGCGCTCCCCGCCCACGGCGGCCTGCTGGCCGGGGCCTTCGCAGCCGGAGCCGACCCCGACGACTTCTTCCGCGACCGGGTCGAGGAGTCCGAACCTCTCCACGCCCGGGTCGTCCTGCTCCGCGACCGGCCCACCGGCGGCCTGAGCGCAGCCCCCGCGGCCCGCGAGCTCGCCCTGGGGCACGACACGGCGATCAGCGAGCTCGAACCGGAGGAGGGCACCAGGCTCGAAGCCCTCGCCGAGCTCCTCGCGGTCACCGACTTCGCCGCCGTCTACCTGGCCCTCGCCTCGGCAGCCCGCGCCTGAACCATGTGACGCCGGCCTGCGCGGGGCAGCCCCACAAAAATTCCGCGTACGGCCGGGGCCCCCACGCAGACCCTGATGACCCACGCATCCCACACAGCACGAGGACGAATTCCATGGACCGGCTCTCCAACACCGTGCGCCCGTACGCCTGGGGCTCCACCACGCTCATCCCGACCCTGCTCGGCGTCACCCCGACCGGTGAGCCGCAGGCGGAGATGTGGATGGGCGCCCACCCCGGAGCCCCTTCCCGGATAACCCGCGCGAATTCCGCGGGCGACGCCACCGCCCCGTCGGCGACCGCCGCCGAACACGCGCTCACCGACGTCATCGCCGCCGACCCGGCCGGAGAGCTCGGTCAGGCCGCCGTCGACAAGTTCGGTCCCCGCCTGCCCTTCCTCCTCAAGCTGCTCGCCGCCGGAGCCCCGCTCTCCCTCCAGGTCCACCCCGACCTCGCCCAGGCACAGCAGGGTTACGCGGACGAGGAGCGCCGGTCCGTACCCATCGACGCCCCGCACCGCACGTACAAGGACGCCAACCACAAGCCCGAACTGATCTGCGCCCTCACCCCCTTCGACGGCCTGTGCGGCTTCCGCCGGCCCGTCGAGGCGGCCGAGGCGATGGAGGGCCTGGGCGTCGACTCCCTCAAGCCGTACGCCGATCTGCTGCGCGCCCACCCGGAGGAGGCCGCACTGCGCGAGGTCCTCACCGCCATCCTCACCGCGGACCCGGCGGAGATGGCCGAGACGGTCGCGGCCACGGCAGCCGCCGCCGAACGGCTCGGCGGCGCCTACGCCCCGTACGCCCGCATCGCCCACCACTTCCCCGGCGACGCCGGGGTCGTCGCGGCCATGCTGCTGAACTACGTACAGCTCCAGCCCGGAGAGGCCCTCTACCTCGGCGCAGGGGTGCCGCACGCCTACCTCGACGGCCTCGGCGTCGAGATCATGGCCAACTCGGACAACGTGCTGCGCTGTGGCCTGACGCCCAAGCACATCGACGTACCCGAACTCCTGCGCATCGTCCGCTTCGAGGCGACCGAACCCGGGGTCCTGCGCCCCGAGGCGTCCCCGTCCGGCGAGGAGCTGTACGAGACACCCGTCGACGAGTTCCGGCTCTCCCGCTTCGACCTCTCACCGGGGGCCGCCCCGGTCGACCTGACAGCGCACACGCCCCAGATCCTGCTCTGCACGGCCGGTACACCCAAGGCCGGCGAGCTGGGACTCGTGCCGGGCGAATCGGTCTTCGTACCGGCGGGCGAGAAGGCCGAAGTGTCCGGAACGGGTACGTTGTTCCGTGCCACTGTGGTGGCCTGACGCACCGTCCGAACCAGCGACTGCAACAATGTGCGGCCGTACCGCGGCCACCGGAGCCGCAGCACCGAGGAAGGGACACCAGGCACCCATGAGTGCGTCAGGCGGAACCAAGGCGATCGTGGCGGCACTCGCCGCCAACCTCGCGATCGCAGTGGCCAAATTCGTGGCGTTCCTGTTCAGTGGCTCGTCATCGATGCTCGCGGAGAGCGTCCACTCGCTGGCCGACTCGGGCAATCAGGGACTACTGCTGCTCGGCGGCAAGAAGGCCCAGCGCGAGGCCACCCCCCAGCACCCGTTCGGGTACGGACGCGAGCGCTACATCTACGCCTTCCTCGTCTCCATCGTCCTGTTCTCGGTCGGTGGCATGTTCGCGGTGTACGAGGGCTACGAGAAGATCAAGCACCCGCACGCGATCGAGGCCTGGTACTGGCCGGTCGGTGTGCTGGTCTTCGCGATCATCGCCGAGAGCTTCTCCTTCCGTACCGCGATCAGGGAGTCCAACGAGACCCGCGGCACGCTCACCTGGACGCAGTTCGTCCGCCGCGCCAAGGCCCCGGAGCTCCCCGTCGTCCTGCTGGAGGACTTCGGCGCGCTCATCGGCCTGGTCCTCGCGCTCGCCGGCGTCGGTCTGGCGCTCGGCACCGGCGACGGCGTGTGGGACGGCATCGGCACCCTCTGCATCGGCATCCTGCTGATCGTCATCGCGATCGTCCTGGCGGCCGAGACCAAGTCCCTGCTGCTCGGCGAGGCCGCCGGCACCGACCAGGTCGAAAAGATCAAGTCCGCGGTCGTCGACGGCCACACCGTCACCGGCATCATCCACATGCGTACGCTCCACCTCGGCCCGGAAGAGCTGCTGGTCGCCGCCAAGATCGCGGTACAGCACGACGACACCGCCACCGAGGTCGCCAACGCCATCAACGCCGCGGAGTCCCGCATCCGCGAAGCGGTGCCGATCGCGCGCGTCATCTACCTGGAGCCGGACATCTACAACGAGGCGGCGGCCGCGGCCGGCGTCAACCCGGCCAAACGGCCGGGCGGAGCCCCGGCCGGACCGACGGCCGACACCCCGGGCGATGCCTCCGACACTCCGGCCGACCCCACGGAATCCGGCCACTGACCGCACCCGATCCGCCGATGAGGCCGCTCCCGGACCACGTGGACTGGGAGCGGCTGGGCCGTTCGGTGTAGATTCGTGGGCAGTGTCAGACGTCGCTGCTGATGGCGGTCGATCGGTCCGTACGCCGGACCGGCCGAGGGAGAGAGGGCCTCCGACGGACTGCGCTGCGAGCCGCTCGGGCATTCGTGTGCCCACCGCGTGCCGCAGAGCCGCCCTACCCACCCTCGACCCATCACGAGGAGCAGCCCGTTATGACGACGGTCGCCAATCGACAGGACTTCAAGGTCGCCGACCTCTCCCTCGCAGCCTTCGGCCGCAAGGAGATCACCCTCGCCGAGCACGAGATGCCCGGCCTGATGTCGATCCGCAAGGAGTACGCCGCCGCGCAGCCGCTGGCCGGCGCCCGCATCACCGGTTCGCTGCACATGACCGTGCAGACGGCCGTGCTGATCGAGACCCTGGTCGCCCTCGGCGCCGAGGTCCGCTGGGCCTCCTGCAACATCTTCTCCACGCAGGACCACGCGGCCGCGGCGATCGCGGTGGGCCCGAACGGCACCCCGGAAGCCCCCGCCGGCGTCCCGGTCTTCGCCTGGAAGGGCGAGTCGCTGGAGGAGTACTGGTGGTGCACGGAGCAGGCGCTGACCTGGCCGAACACCCCCACCGGCGGCCCGAACATGATCCTCGACGACGGTGGTGACGCCACCCTCCTCGTCCACAAGGGCGTGGAGTTCGAGAAGGCCGGATCCGCCCCGGACCCGTCGACTGCGGACAGCGAGGAGTACGCGTACATCCTCACCCTGCTGAACCGCACCCTCGGCGAGTCCCCGCAGAAGTGGACCCAGCTGGCCTCCGAGATCCGTGGTGTCACGGAGGAGACCACGACCGGTGTGCACCGGCTGTACGAGATGCACCGCGACGGCACCCTCCTGTTCCCGGCGATCAACGTCAACGACGCGGTCACCAAGTCGAAGTTCGACAACAAGTACGGCTGCCGCCACTCGCTGATCGACGGCATCAACCGCGCCACCGACGTCCTGATCGGCGGCAAGACCGCCGTCGTCTGCGGCTACGGCGACGTGGGCAAGGGCTGCGCGGAGTCCCTGCGCGGCCAGGGCGCCCGCGTGATCATCACCGAGATCGACCCGATCTGCGCGCTGCAGGCGGCGATGGACGGCTACCAGGTCGCCACCCTCGACGACGTCGTCGAGCAGGCCGACATCTTCGTCACCACGACGGGCAACAAGGACATCATCATGGCCACGGACATGGCCCGGATGAAGCACCAGGCCATCGTCGGGAACATCGGCCACTTCGACAACGAGATCGACATGGCCGGCCTCGCCAAGATCGACGGCATCGTCAAGGACGAGGTCAAGCCGCAGGTCCACACCTGGACGTTCCCCGACGGCAAGGTCCTCATCGTGCTGTCCGAGGGCCGCCTGCTGAACCTGGGCAACGCGACCGGCCACCCGTCGTTCGTGATGTCCAACTCGTTCGCGGACCAGACCCTGGCCCAGATCGAGCTGTTCACCAAGCCCGAGGACTACCCGACCGACGTCTACGTGCTGCCCAAGCACCTCGACGAGAAGGTCGCCCGTCTCCACCTCGCCGCGCTGGGCGTCAAGCTCACGACGCTCCGCCCGGAGCAGGCCGCCTACATCGGCGTCGAGGTCGAGGGCCCGTACAAGTCCGACCACTACCGCTACTGACGCCGTCACCGTCTGCGAAGGCCCGCCGGTGACCAGGCACTCCACCACCGGTCGGTGACGACCGGCCACCGGCGGACCCCGCAGCGTCTGCGGACGCGTGCGCGTCCGCAGCTCCGGTGATTCAGCAGCTACGAACGCAGGCCCCCGCACCCCCGTGCCGGGGGCCTGCGCCGTACCGCACCCGCACAGCCCGAGGAACCCGAAGGACCCCATGCCACGCGGCCGATATTCGCTCCACGATCTCCACGACCACACCCCCCTCGGTGAAGAACACTTCCACTGCGCACCCGGCCCCTCCGGCTGGCGCTACCTCTCCCGGACGACCGCCCCGTCCGGCGATCACCTCGGATCCGTCGACCTCACCCTCGACGAGCTCGGCCGCCCCATCCGTCTCGAACTCCACGCCGCGAGCTGGCAGGTCCGCGGCGCTGCCCTCGAAGGTGTCACCTGGGTGCGCACCGACCCGAGCGGCACCCACGCCACCGAAGGCAATGTCCGCGCCCACGCCTTCAACGGCACGTCCCCCGCATTCCTCATCGCCACCGCCCGGCTGCTGCGTCTCACCCCCGCCTCTCCGCCCACCCGGCTCCGCGTCGTGACCTTCACGGACCCGGTGCTCGCCCCCCTTACCGCCGACCAGTCCTGGGCCCTGGTGAACAGTGAAGCGCACCCCACTGACAACGGACCGCTGACTGTGGAGACGTACCAGGTCAGCGCCCTGGACACCGGCGAGCAGCACACCGTCCACATCGCCGGTGATGTGGTCCTCTCGGCCCCCGGAATCGAGCTCGAAGACCTGGAGTCCCCGCCCTCGGCCCGGTAGGGCCCGACCTGCGGATCAGAAGCGCCGGAGGGCCCGGCGGACGTGACTAGGCAGGCGGGGCGAAACCTCCGGCGGACGGCCGCACCGCGTCCGCCCCCGGAACCACTGCCGTACCGCCCTGCCCGGCAGGCCGGACAGGGGTCACCTGCGGGGCAGCAGGGCGGGGCGCCGGACCCGGATGAGGCGCGGGAGCGGGGTGGGTGAGGGGAACCGCATCAGGTGCTGCGCCGTACGCCCGGCGCGCGTCGCGCGCCTGCCGTTCGTTGACCACGGCGGCCAGGAACGCGGCGGCAGGTACACCCTCCGGCGCCGGAACCCCGGTCCGGGCAGCGAGCTCACCGGCCAGCCGCGCCGACATGTCCTGCCCTACGGCGGCATCCAGCTGGTGCATCCGCGTCAGGTACTGCCGCACTGCAAGCCACAGATCGTCGGGGACCGCCGACAGATCCAGTCCGGCGAACCGCCCGACGAGCCAGGGCGGCGGAGGCGGAACAGCGGCGGCCCGGCCCGCCGGAACCCGTTCCCGCACGACGAGCGTCCCCGCGAAGACATCCCCGAGCCGCCGCCCACGCGCCGAAACCAGAGAGGCGACGGCGGCGACCGCACCGAGCGTCGCGAGGATCTCCACCACACCCATCGCTCCGCGCACCAGCGCATGCCGGAACCGGATGGGCCCGCCGTCGTCCCGGACCACCCGAAGCCCGCACGCGAGCTTGCCCAGCGAACGGCCGTGGCTGAGCGTCTCCACCGCGATGGGCGCTCCCACCAGAACGAGCAGGAACGTCGCGACGGCCACCGCCGCCACCGCCGCCTCGTCGAGCGTCACCGTCGCGATGGCCAATCCGATCGACACCAGGACGAACACCGTCCCCACCACCACGAGATCGATGACGAGAGCCAGGGCACGGCTCGGCAGTTTCGCCGGCCGCAGCCCCAGTACGACCGCGTCCCCGGTCACCAGCTCACTCATTGCCGCCCCACCCCTCGCCGACCATCCCTGCCCCTCGGGCCCACAGTCTGCCAAGCTGACCCGCAACGCGCCGCCGTTGTACAGACCCGTACGCACCCATGCCAGGAGCAGCAGCCGACCATGGACCTCGATGTCTTCGTCAACACCCACCGCATCGAGTGGGACCGTCTGGACCACCTCCTGCACCGCGGACGCAAGCTGACGGGAGCGGAAGCCGACGAACTCGTCGATCTCTACCAGCGCACGGCCACCCACCTCTCCCTGATCCAGTCCAGCACCCCCGACCCGCTGCTCACCGCGCGCCTGACACAGCTGGTGGCCCGGGCCCGCTCCACGGTGACCGGTACCCGCCGCGCCTCCTGGCGCGATGCCGCCCACTTCCTCACGGCCGGGTTTCCCGCAGCGGTCTACCGCTCCAGGCGCTGGTGGATACCCACCGCCGTCCTCTCCGCGCTGCTGGCGGCGCTGATGGGCTGGTGGATCGGTACCCATCCGGAGATCCAGTCGGCCATTGCCGCTCCGGAGGACCTCCGCCGGCTGACCGACCCGGGCGGTGAGTACGAGACGTACTACTCCAGCCACCCGGCGGCCTCGTTCGCCGCCCAGGTCTGGACGAACAACGCGCAGGCCGCAGCCATGTGCCTGGTGCTCGGCGCATTTCTCTGCGTCCCGGTGATCTGGATCCTCTTCGTCAACGTGCTCAACCTCGCGGTGGGCATCGGCCTGATGTCCTCCGCGGGCAGGCTCGACACCTTCCTCGGCCTGATCCTCCCCCACGGGCTGCTGGAACTCACGGCGGTCTTCGTCGCGGCCGGAACCGGCCTCCGCCTGGGCTGGACGGTCATCGATCCCGGCCCGCACACCCGCCGTACAGCCTTGGCGCAACAGGGACGGGCCGCCGTTGGCATGGCCATCGGACTCGCTCTCGTCCTGTTCGTCTCGGGCGTCATCGAAGGCTTCGTCACCCCGTCGGGCCTCCCGACCTGGGCACGCATCGCCATAGGGATCGGCGCCGAGCTGGCCTTCCTCGCCTACGTCTACATCCTGGGCGGCCGGGCTTCCCGAGCCGGCGACGCAGGCGACATCGCGGCAACCGAACGAAGCGCCGAGCTGCCCGTGGCCGCCTGATGTGCGTACGGGCCCGCTGACCTGCTAGTCTCCTCCACGCCCCAAAAGACCGTTGACATGACGGGCTGGGGGAGGTAGATTCAAACGGTTGCCTCGAACTGGACAAGTTCGAGCCCAGCAAGTAGATTTACTCCGCTCTCACCGGAAATTGAATTTCCGCAGAGCCATTTGATTCCCACTCTCCAGAACATGAAGCCGATCATCTCGGCGTTATTGTCTCTGATAAAGTCGAATCAGCCGAAAGGCAAGGCCACTTCAACGGCCACTGGAATTCAAATTCGGACCGGAAACGGCACGGACGCGGTCTGGTAAGGTTGAAACCGCTGGAAAG
>NZ_JBEXXX010000044.1:0-71003 GCF_040630635.1 Streptomyces sp. NPDC005761
GGGGCCCCGCGCACCCGCGCGGGGCCCCTCGCCGTACCGGCACTAGAAGAGTGCCGGAGCGCTGTCCCCCGTACCGTTCTCGAAGGCCAGCAGGCGCTGCTTGCGGTCGAGGCCCCCGCCGTACCCGGTGAGGCTCCCCGAGGCCCCGATCACCCGGTGGCAGGGCACGATGATGCCGACCGGGTTCTTGCCGTTGGCCAGCCCCACCGCGCGCGAGGCGCCGGGCTTGCCCAGGTTCTCGGCCAGTTCTCCGTACGTGCGGGTCTCGCCGTACGGAATCCTCCGGAGCTCGGCCCAGACGGAGCGCTGGAACGGGGTGCCGACGAGGTGCAGCGGGAGGTCGAACTCCCGCAGTTCACCGGCGAAGTACGCGTCCAGCTGCTCGATGGCCTCGCCGAAGGGTCCCGGGTCGGCCTCGCCGAAGGTCTCCTCGTGGGGCCGGTGGCGCTGAGCGGTCATGTAGAGGCCGGCGAGGACCCGGTCGGTGGCGACGAGGGTCAGCGGGCCGTAGGGGCTGTCGATGACGGTGTGCTGCCGGGTCGCTGGGGCGGTGTGTGGCGTGGTCACGAGGAACTTCCTTGCGCGGGAAGGTGGTTGATGGGGTGGTCGTCGACGGTCCACAGATACTGGACGGCGTAGGCCCGCCAGGGCCGCCAGGCCGCCGCGCGGGCGGTGAGCGCGGCCGGTGTCGAGGGCAGGCCGAGCTTCTCGGCGGCCCGCCGGATGCCGAGGTCCGTCGGCAGGAAGGCGTCCGGGTCGCCGAGCGCCCGCATGGCGATGGCCTCGACGGTCCAGGGTCCGAAGCCGGGCAGCGCGATCAGTTCGGCCCGTGCCTTCTCCCAGTCGGTGTCGGTACCCAGTCGCAGCGAGCCGTCCGCCAGCGCACCGACGAGTGTGGTGAGGGTGCGGCGGCGGCTGCGAGGCAGGGCGAGCTGATCGGGGTCGAGTCCGGCCAGCGCCCCAGGCGTCGGGAAGAGGTGGGTGAGGCCGCCCTCCGGGTCGTCGACGGGGGTGCCGTGAGCCATGACGAGCCGGGCCGCATGGGTCCGGGCGGCTGCGGTGGACACCTGCTGACCGAGCACGGCGCGGACGGCGAACTCCGGGCCGTCGACGGTCCTCGGCACCCGGCGGCCCGGCGCCTCGTCGACGAGCGGGGCCAGCAGCGGGTCGGAGCGCAGTTGCTCGTCGACGGCGACCGGGTCGGCGTCCAGGTCCAGCAGCCAGCGGCACCGGCTGATGGCCAGAGTGAGATCGCGCGGGTCGGTGAGCGAGAGCCGGCAGGCGATGTGGTCCGCGTGCGGGGCGAGGGCGACGATGCCGTGCCCGTGGGGCAGGTCGAGCGTGCGGCGGTAGGCCCCGTCGCGCCACTCCTCGACGCCAGGGACGGCCGTCGCGGCGAGGTGCCCGAAGAGGTTGCCGGGGTTGAGCGGTGCGCGGTACGGAAGCCGCAGCGCTATCACCCCTGGCGTGGCCGGTGGCCGCGCCGAACGGGAGGCACGGCTGCGCAGCTCCCCCGGTGCGAGGGCGAAGACCTCGCGGACGGTGTCGTTGAAAGTGCGGATCGAGGCGAACCCGGCCGCGAACGCCACCTCGGCCATGGGCAGCCCGGTCGTCTCGATGAGCACCCTCGCCGTCTGCGCCCGCTGCGCCCGGGCCAGCGCCAGGGGGCCGGCACCCAGCTCGGCGAGCAGCTGCCGTTCGACCTGCCGGGCGGAGTAGCCGAGCCGGGTGGCCAGTCCGGGAACGCCCTCCCGGTCGACGACCCCGTCCCGGATGAGGCGCATCGCGCGGGCCACGGAGTCGGCGCGCGCGTTCCACTCGGGCGACCCGGGGCTGGTGTCGGGGCGGCACCGCTTGCAGGCCCGGAACCCGGCCTGCTGACAGGCGGCGGCGCTCGGGTAGAACGTCATGTTCTCGACTTTGGGCGGCACGACGGGGCAGCTCGGGCGGCAGTAGATCCGGGTGGTCAGGACCGCGGTGAAGAACCAGCCGTCGAACCGGGCGTCCTTCGACCGGACGGCCCGCACGCAGCGCTCGGTGTCGGTGTGCATGGTTCAAGCATGGGCCACGGGCGGGGGCGGGGCTGGCGAGAATCCGACATCAGCCTTCAGCTGCCAGGACTTCTCCGGTCCGCCCCGAGGAGGCCCTGAGTTGACAGCCCGCGCGTCGGTGAGAGGCTGGAAAAGGCCCCCACGCCCCCACCGGCGGACGCTTTGTCCCGTCGGCCTTCGTGACGCTGCCGGCCGGGGCCCGCAGCGCGGAACGCAAGGGAGAGCCCGCCATGACGGACACGTCCGCGCCCATCTGTTCGCATCTGGACCAGGTGCGCCGCGTGACCCCGGACAGCCCGGACTCCTGTCCCCGGTGCGTCGCACAGGGTGACACGTGGGTCCATCTGCGCGAGTGCCAGAGCTGCGGGCACGTCGGGTGCTGCGACTCCTCCCGCAACAAGCACGCCACCGCGCACCGTGAGGCCACGGGCCACCCCTTGATCCGCTCCTACGAGCCCGGCGAGACGTGGTGGTGGTGCTACGAGGACGAGGTGACCTTCGACGTCGACGGTGTCGGGCCCGCCCGGACGGCCTGAGTACCGCCGCGGAGCACCGGTGTCTCAGGCCTGCGCCGCCGCCAGTGCCTCCTCGAACTCCACGTACGCGTGCGCGTCGAAGAGCACGAACCGCACCTCCTCGACGGGCGGGGCCGCCTCCGCCAGCACGGTGCGGACGGCGATGCGGGCTCCGTCGTCCATCGGCCAGCCGTAGATGCCGGTGGAAATGGCGGGGAAGGCGATGGTGCGCGCCCCCAACTCCGCGGCGACGCGCAGCGCTTCGCGGTAACAGGACTCCAGCAGGGCCGAACGGTCCTCGGCGCTGCTCCAGACCGGGCCGACCGTGTGCACGACCCAGCGCGCGTCGAGCTTTCCGGCGGTGGTGGCGACAGCCCGGCCCGTGCGCAGCCCCTTGCCGTACCGCGAGGCACGCAACTCCCGGCATGCGGCCAGGATTTCGGGTCCGCCCCGGCGGTGGATCGCACCGTCCACCCCGCCGCCGCCGAGCAGGGAGGAGTTCGCGGCGTTGACGACGACGTCGGCGGACTGCCGGGTGATGTCTCCCCGTACGAGAGTGATGGTGACGGCGGAAGGTGTGCGCATGCGGCCATCATGCCGTGCGTGGTGGGCTCTTGGCGGCCCACCGCGCGCCGCGGACGTCAACGGCCGCCGGACGGCCCCGATCGGCGCAACCGCCGCCATACCGCCTTCGCCGCATGGTGACCGGACATGCCGTGCACACCCGGGCCCGGCGGGGACGCCGACGAGCAGATGTAGACGGACGGGTGCGCGGTCGCGTACGGAACACGGGCGAGCCTGGGGCGGATCACGGTCTGCAGCCCGGAGAAGGCGCCGCAGGCGATGTCCCCGTCGACGTAGTTGGCGTTGCGCACCGCGAGTCGGGGCGGGCCCGCCACCGCTCGGGCCAGCACGATGTCACGGAAGCCGGGGGCGAATCGCTCCAGTTGACGTTCGATGACGTCGGTGGCGTCACCCTCCCAGCCCGCCGGCACGTGTCCGTACACCCAGAAGACCTGCTTGCCCTCGGGAGCGCGGGAGGGGTCGGTGAGGCTGGGCTGTGCGGTGATGAGGAAGGGCACGCTGGGGTCGCGTCCGGTCACCGCGGAGCGCAGCGCGGTGTCGATCTCACCGGCCGTGGGGCCGATGTGGACCGTGCCGGCCCGGCGGGCCTCCTCGGCGGTCCAGGGGACGGGGCCCGACAGCGCGTAGTCGATCTTGAAGCAGGAGGCTCCGTAGCGGTAGCCCTGGTAGGCGTTGCCCAGTCCGGCGATCCGGGCCAGCGCGGTCGGGGAGGTGTCGAAGATGTAGGCGCGGGCCGGGGGCAGCTCGTCCAGCCGCTTGACCTCCGTGTCCGTACGGATGATGCCGCCCTGCTCCCGCAGGTACGAGGCGAGGGCGTCGGCGATGGCCTGCGAGCCACCGCGCGGCACCGGCCAGCCGTTCTCGTGCGCCGCGAGCGCGAAGAGCAGGGCGATGCCGCCGGTCGCGAGGCCGCTGGTGGGGGCTATGGCGTGGGCGGCCAGTCCGGCGAAGAGGCCCCGGGCCTTCTCGCCGCGGAAGCGGCGGGACATGAGCGTGGCGGGCTGGATCGCGTCGAGCCCGAAACGCGCCCAGCGGTAAGGATCGCGGGGCAGTCCGTCCCACGGGGTGCGCAGCATGTCCCTGGCGAGGGTGTCCCAGTGACCGAGGAACGGTGCGACCAGCCGCCGGTACGCCCCCGCGTCCTGCGGTCCGAGCGCCATCGCCGTCTCCCCCACCGAGTCGGCCAGCACGGCGGCGCTACCGTCCGGGAAGGGGTGGGCCAGGGCGAGCCGCGGCTGCAGCCACTCCAGGCCGTGCTTCGCCAGGGGCATGGCGTCGAAGGCCGGCGAGCCGATGCCCAGCGGGTGGACCGCCGAGCAGGGGTCGTGCCGGAAGCCCGGCAGCGTGAGCTCTTCGGTGCGGGCTCCGCCGCCGACGGTCCCTCCCGCCTCGAAGACTTCCACGGCGAAGCCACGGCGGGCCAGTTCGACTGCGGCGGTCAGTCCGTTGGGGCCCGCCCCCACGACGACTGCATCGAGCATCGACGGCACCTTCGGACTCCTTCGTCGGCCGGCGGTCTGAGCACCCAGGATATTCGCAGGCACCGACGGTCAGGGGGCGGGTAGGGTGCCCGTCCGATGAATACTCCGAACCCGCCGCGGTCGCCGCGCCCGGAAGCGTTTCCCGCCGCCTCCCGGGAGACGGAGGAGTCCGGACTTCACCGGAGGATCGAGAGCATGGCGGAGCAGCTGACCGCCGTGCCCGGCGTCCGCGCCGTCGTTCTCGGCGGCAGCCGGGCCCGGGGCGCCCACCGGCCGGACTCGGACTGGGATCTGGGCCTCTACTACCGGGGCGCACCGGACCTCGCCGCCCTGGCCGCGCTGGCCTCCGCGTTCCAGGGCTCCCCGGTCGAGGTGGCCGGGCCGGGCGGCTGGGGGCCATGGGTGAACGGCGGGGCGTGGCTGCGGGTGGGCGGTGTTCCGGTCGACTGGATCCTGCGTGACCTGGACCGGGTCGAGGCGGTCTGGTCCGATTGCCGCCAGGGCCGTTACGAGGTGGGGGTGCAGCCCGGGCATCCGCTCGGCTTCTGGTCCCCGGCCTATCCGGGCGAGGTCGCCCTCGGGCGCGTACTCGCCGATCCGCGCGGCGAGTTGACGGCACTCCAGCAGGAGACGTCCGAGTACCCCGAGCCGCTGCGCAAGGCGCTCGCCGACGCGGCGTGGGAGGCGGAGTTCTCGGTCCGGGCGGCCCGCAAGTCGGCGCCGGCCGGTGACCGGCTCCATGTCTCGCTCTGTCTGTCGCGGGCGTTCGGCGTCCTCGCCCAGTCGCTGCACGCACACCACCGCACCTGGTGCCTCAACGAGAAGGGGGCGCTCACGGCCGCCGCGGCCCTGCCGGAGGCGCCCGCGGACTTCGCGGCGCTGGTGGGTGAGGCGCTCACCGGGCTGGACGCCTCGGCCGTGGAGACGGCCGAGGCGGTCGTACGGGATGTCCGCGAGGTCCTGCGGGGCTGAGCGGACCGACGGACTCGAGGGCCCCGGTCCCGCTGCACACGCCCCGGGAGCGCGCGAGCGTCTCGCCGCACCGACGCGCGCCCTGCCGGCCCGAAGAACCCGCCCGCTCAGGCCCCGGCGCGCAACGCGGCCAGGATGCGTTCCGCCGTCGCACGGTCCCGGGCGGCGGTGAAGGGCAGGTCGTTGCCGCCGGTGATCCGGAACGGCGCACCGGACAGCGTGGCCTGGGCGCCGCCCGCCTCGGTGACCAGGAGGAGCCCCGCCGCGTGGTCCCACGCGAACTCCCAGTTGAAAGCCAGAGCGTCCAGGTCGCCTCGGGCGACGCCGAGGTACTCCAGGCCCGCCGAGCCGCAGGGGCGGGCGTCGATGCCTTCGGTGCGCAGGCCCAGCAGAGCGCGCTTCTGGGCGTCGGTGGTGTAGTCGGGATGGGACATGGCCACCCGCAGTACGGCGTCGGACGCGGGCGAGCCGGACCGTATCGCGGTGCCGTTGAGCGTGGCCCCCCGGCCGCGCACGGCGACGGCCATCTCGTCGAGGGCCGCGGCGTACGTCCAGGAGGCCAGCAGCTCGCCGCGGTGGGCCAGGGCGACCAGGGTGCAGAACCCCGGTTCGCCGCGGACGAACTGGCGGGTGCCGTCGACCGGGTCGACGATCCACACGGGGGCCTCGCCGCCCAGTGCCTCGTACACCTTCGGATCGGCGTGGACCGCCTCCTCGCCGACGACCACGGAGCCGGGCAGGAGCCGGCTGAGGGATCGGGTGAGGTGTTCCTCGGCGAGCCGGTCCGCAGTGGTCACGAGGTCGTGCGGGCCGTTCTTCTCGACGATCTCGTGCGCGGCGAGCTGCCGGAAGCGCGGCATGATCTCGGCGGCGGCCGCTGCGCGGACCGCCGCCTCGACCTCGGTCAGGTCCCCGGCAAGGAAGTCATCGATCATGCCCCCAGCTAAGCACGGGCCGTCCGGGCGCCGACGACCTGGTCATGACCGGGGTGTGGCCGGCCGGTGGCCGGTCAGCGCCCGACCGCGTACCCCTGCATGCCCCGCGGGTTCGCCGCCGCGGACAGCACCCCGGTCTCCGGGTCACGGGCGACCGCGCACATCCGGCCCTCGGACCACGGGTCGCCGACCGTGACGTCGTGGCCGCGACGGCGCAGTTCCGCGACGACACCGGGGTCCATGCCCCCCTCGACGGTGACGCTTCCCGGGCGCATCCCGCGTGGGAAGAACGAACCGGGGAAGCTGTCGTTGTGCCAGTTCGGGGCGTCGATGGCGCCCTGGAGGTCGAGACCGCCGCGCACCTGGGCGCGCAGCGCCACGGCGAGGAAGAAGTGCAGCTGCCACTGGTCCTGCTGGTCGCCGCCCGGGGTGCCGAACGCCATCACCGGGACGCCGTCGCGCAGGGCGATGGACGGGGTGAGGGTGGTGCGGGGGCGGCGGCCGGGGGTGAGGGAGTTCGGCAGGCCCTCGTCCAGCCACGCCATCTGGAGGCGGGTGCCGAGCGGGAAGCCGAGCTCGGGCACGACCGGGTTGGACTGGAGCCAGCCACCACTGGGGGTCGCGGAGACCATGTTGCCCCAGCGGTCGACGACGTCGACGTGGCAGGTGTCGCCGCGGGTCGCGCCGTCCTCGGCCACCGTCGGCTCGCCGGCCCGGTCCACGGTGGCCGTGGGCTCGCCCGCGCCTTCCTTCGCGACCGTCGGCTCACCGACGCCGGCGGCCGGTATGCCCATGGCGTCGAAGCCGGACTCGCCGGCGGCGACGGCGTGGGCGTGCCCGCTGAGGACGGGGGTGCGCCCGTCGGGGCTGCCCGGGCGGAGCTCGTGCGAGGCCTCGTCGGTGATCAGCGCACGGCGGGCGGCGTTGTACGGCTCCGAGAGCAGCGTGCCGAGCGGGACGTCCGCGGCGTCGCCGTACCAGGCCTCCCTGTCGGCCATGGCCAGCTTGCAGCCCTCGATGAGCAGGTGGACGTACTCGGCGGAGCCGTAGCGCGGCAGTTCGGCGGGGAGCAGGGCGAGCTGCTGGAGGAAGGCGGGGCCCTGGCTCCAGCCGCCGGCCTTGGCGAGCGTCCAGCCGTTCCAGTCGTACGTGGCGGGGGCCTCGTACGACGCGGACCAGCCGGCCAGGTCGGCTGCGGTGAGGGTGCCCGTGTGGCGGGCGCCGCTGGTGTCCAGGGTGGGGACGGCTGCCTGGCGGACCAGCGCCTCGGCGATGAAGCCCTCGCGCCAGATCGCGCGGGCTGCCTCGATCTGCGCGGTGCGGTCGTCGCCGCCGGTCTCCTCGGCCTCGGCGATCAGCCGGCGCCAGGTCGCGGCGAGGGCGGGGTTGCGGAACAGCTCGCCGGGCCTGGGGGACTTGCCACCCGGCAGGTACACCTCGGCGGAGGACTGCCACTCGGTCTCGAAGAGCTCTCGGACGGTCTCGACGGTCTGGCCGACACGCTCGACGGGTGCGTGCCCGTCCTCGGCATAGCCGATGGCGTAGCGGAGCACCTCGGCGACGGTCCTGGTGCCGTGGTCGCGCAGCAGCAGCATCCAGGCGTCGAAGGCACCCGGCACGGCGGCGGCGAGCGGTCCGGTGCCGGGGACCAGGTCGAGGCCGAGCGAGCGGTAGTGGGCGACCGTGGCGCCGGCCGGGGCGGGGCCCTGGCCGCAGAGGACGCGGACGTCCCCGTCGCGGGGCGCCAGGATCATCGGCACCTCACCGGCCGGGCCGTTGAGGTGCGGCTCCACGACGTGCAGGACGAATCCGGCGGCGACGGCGGCGTCGTAGGCGTTGCCGCCGTCCTCCAGGACCGCCATCGCGGACTGCGACGCCAGCCAGTGGGTGGAGGACACCATGCCGAAGGTGCCCTGGAGGGTGGGCCGGGTGGTGAACACGGGTGCGGCTCCTTGCTGCGACGTTCTGTGGTTGTTGCGGATCGTACGGACGGGAGGCGGCCCCGGGGAACGGGGGCCGCCTCCCGTACGGGTTCAGACGGCCGCGTCCGGGGCGGTTCCGTCGTCGTCGACGAGGTGGCAGGAGACCTGCCGGCCGCCGGGCAGCTCCCGCAGGACGGGAACCTCGGTGCGGCACCGCTCGGTGGCCAGCGGGCAGCGGGTGTGGAAGCGGCAGCCGGGCGGAGGGTCGAGGGGGCTGGGCAGCTCGCCGTGGAGCACGATGCGTTCGCGGGAGCGCTGGAGCACCGGGTCGGGAACGGGCGCGGCGGAGAGCAGCGCCTGGGTGTAGGGGTGCTTGGGGGCGGCGAACAGCTCGGCGGTGGGGGCCTGCTCGACGATCTGGCCGAGGTACATCACGGCGATCCGGTCGGCGAGGAATTCGACGGCCGCCAGGTCGTGGGTGATGAACAGGCAGCCGAAGCCGCGGTCGCGCTGGAGGTCGGCAAGGAGGTTGAGGACGGACGCCTGCACGGAGACGTCGAGTGCCGAGGTCGGTTCGTCCGCGACGACGAGATCGGGGTCGCAGGAGAGCGCGCGGGCGATGGAGATGCGCTGGCGCTGGCCGCCGGAGAGCTCGTGCGGGTGCCGGTCGGCGTGCTCGGGACGCAGTCCCACCTGGGCGAGGAGCTGTTCGACCCGTTCGCGGACGGCGGGGCCGCGGGCGCGGCGGTGCAGTCTGATCGGCTCGGCGATGATCTGGCCGATGGTCATGCGCGGGTCGAGCGAGGACGAGGGGTCCTGGAAGACCAGATGGAAGTCCTTGCGCAGGGGTCGCAGGGTGCGGCGGGACAGGTGGGTGATGTCGGTGCCGTTGATGTGGACGGTGCCGCCGGTGGGTTCGTCGAGACGCACGGCGCAGCGGCCGACGGTCGACTTGCCGCTGCCGGACTCCCCGACGAGGCCGACGACCTCGCCGCGGCCGACGGTGATCGAGACGCCGTCGACGGCGCGGACCGTGCCGCCGCCGGAGGCGGCGAAGTGGCGCTCCATCGAGTCGATCCGCAGCACGGGGTGCTGCTGGTCCACGGCGTCCTGGGCGCTTTCGCGCGGGGCGGGGACGGTCTGCGCTGCGGTCACTCTCCGGCCTCCTGGTCGGGTCGCGCGGTCTGGACGGCCGGGGCCGCCGGGGCGGTGCCGGCCGCCTCTTCGGCGGCGTACGGGTGCCAGCACGCCGCCCGGTGGGCGGCGTCCGTCCCGGCCTTCGGGTCGACGGACACGAAGCCGGGGCGGCCGCCGGTACAGCTGTCGTCGGCGCGGCCGCACCGGGGTGCGAAGGTGCAGGCGTCGGGCTGGGTGTCGAGGCTCGGCACCAGGCCGGGGATCTCGGGCAGCCGGCGCTTGCCCTCGCCGCCGGGGCGCAGGACGGCGCCGAGCAGGCCGCGGGTGTAGGGGTGCCGGGCGGTGGCGAACAGGTCGTGGACGGGGGCCTGTTCGACGGAGCGTCCCGCGTACATCACCAGGACCCGGTCGGCTGCGTCGGCGACGACGCCGAGGTCGTGGGTGACCAGGACGATCGCGGTGCCGAGGCGCTCGCGCAGCGACTGGAGGACCTCGAGGATGCCCGCCTGCACGGTCACGTCGAGTGCGGTGGTCGGTTCGTCCGCGATGAGGACCGAGGGGTCGCAGGCTACGGCGATCGCGATCATGACGCGCTGCCGCATGCCGCCGGAGAGCTGGTGCGGGTACTCGTCGATCCTGCTGCGGGGGGCCGGGATGCCGACCAGGTCGAGGAGGTCCACCGACCGCTCCCTGGCCTCCTTCCGGTTCAGCCCCTGGTGGCGGCGGAGCACCTCGCCGATCTGCCGCCCGACGGTGAGGACCGGGTTCAGTGAGGTCATCGGCTCCTGGAAGATCATCGCGATGTCCTTGCCGCGGACCTTCTGGAGTTCCTTCTCCGGCGCGCCGACGAGCTCCCGGCCACCGAGGCGGATGGAGCCGCCGATGTGCGCCGTGGGCGGGAGCAGTCCCATCACGGCCATGGAGGTGACGGACTTCCCGCACCCCGACTCCCCCACGACGGCGAGGACCTCGCCGGGGTGCAGGTCGTAGGAGACACCGTCGACGGCGTGCACGGTGCGGGTGTCGGAGCGGAAGGACACCGACAGGTCACGGACGCTCAGGACGGGTTCACCCAGGCGTCCGGGTGCGGATTCGAGAACGGTCTCGGTCATCGGGTCCCTCCACGGGGGTCGAGGACGTCACGCAGTCCGTCGCCGAGCAGGTTGAACGCCAGGGTCGCCGCGACGATCGCGAGGCCGGGGAAGACGGCGAGCCAGGGTGCGGGGGCCAGGAAGGACTGGGCGCCGGAGAGCATCACGCCGAGGGAGGGGTCCGGCGGCTGGACGCCGAGGCCCAGGAAACTGAGCAGCGCCTCGCCGATGATGGCGGCGGGGATGCCGACGGTCGCCTGGACGATCAGCGCGGAGGTGGCGTTGGGCAGGATGTGCCGGAAGAGCACGGTCCCGTCGCCGCCGCCGTTGGCGACTGCCGCGCCGACGTAGTCGACGTGCTTGAGCCGCAATGTCTCGGCACGGGTGATGCGGATGACTGCGGGGATCTGCGAGATGCCGATGGCGATGGTCGCGTTGGTCAGCGAGGGCCCGAGGATCGCGGCAAGTCCGACGGCGAGCACCAGGAACGGGAACGCGAGCATGGTGTCGGTGAGCCGGGAGATGGCGCCGTCGGCGAACTTCCCGTAGTAGCCGCCGACCAGTCCCAGGGGTACGCCGATCACGAACGCCAGCACGACGGCGACGAGGCCGACCTGCATGGAGGCGCGCGCCCCGTACACGATGCGGGAGAGCTGGTCGCGCCCCAGGTCGTCGGTGCCGAGCCAGTGGGACCAGCTGGGTTCGGCGAGTACGTTCCCGAAGTCCGGCCGGGCCGGGTCGTACGGGGCGATCAGCGGGGCGAGGAGGGCCACCAGGATGAAGACGGCGGCGATGAGGCCGCCGGTCAGGGCGAGCCGGTTCCTGCGCAGGGCGCGCAGTCTGCCGCCGCCGGGCCGCCGCTTGGTGAGGCCTGCGGCGGGGAGCACTGGGGTCGCGGTGGTCACCGGGCACCTCCGAGCCGGATGCGCGGGTCGATGACCGAATAGACCACGTCGACCAGCAGATTGATGAGGATGTACGCGGCGGAGGTGCAGAGCACCACCGCCTGCAGCGTCGCGTAGTCACGGGTGAAGACGGCGTCGATGGTGAGCTTGCCGAAGCCGGGCAGGACGAAGATCTGCTCGGTGACGACGGCGCCGGAGATCAGGTGCCCGAGCTGGAGCCCGAGCACGGTGACGACGGTGACGAGTGAGTTGCGCAGCGCGTGCCCCCCGACGACGGACCGTTTCGACAGGCCCTTGGCACGGGCGGTGCGCACATAGTCCGCGGAGAGCGAGTCGAGCATCGCCGCCCGGGTCTGGCGCATCACGACGGCGGCGAGCCCGGAGCCGAGGACGATCGCGGGCAGCACCATGCGGCGCAGGTTGTCGACCGGGTCCGTGCCGAAGGGGACGTAACCGGAGGCGGCGAACACGGGGACGGCGATGGCGAATCCGAGGACCAGCACGATGCCGAGCCAGAACGTCGGGATGGACAGCCCGATCAGCGCGATGACGTTGGCGATCCACTCCTCGGGCTTGCCGCGCCGCACGGCGGCGACGACTCCGGCGCCGATGCCGAGGACCACGGCGAGGAGCAGGGAGAGCGCGGCCAGTTCCAGCGTGACGGGGAGGGCCTGTCCGATGGCGTCGGCGACCGGCAGCCCGGTACGCGAGGAGTTGCCGAGGTCGCCGGTGAGGGCGTGGCCGATGAAGCGCCCGTACTGCACGACGATGTTGTCGTTGAGGCCGTACGCCTCACGGATCGCGGCGAGTGCCTCGGGGCTGCGCTCCTCGCCGGCCAGCGCGAGCGCCGGGTCGCCGGGCAGCGCCCGGATGCCGGCGAAGACGACGATCGAGACCAGGAAGAGGGTGATGAGGGACTGGCGCAACCGCGTCAGCAGGTATTTCGTCATCGGGTGTACCCCGCATTCGTGACCCGGACCAGTCCGTCGCCGTAGACGCGGATGCCCGCGACGTCCTTGGTGGCGACGACGTAGTTCTTCTGCCGGTAGAGGTAGATCATCGTGTGGGCGTCCTGGACGCGCCGCGTGAGCTCGTCGTAGATCTTGGTGCGCCGCGCCGGGTCGGCGACGGTGCGGCCCTCGGCGATGAGCCGGTCGATCTCGGGGTCGCCGAGGCCGTAGGCGTTCATGGCGCCCGCGGTCTTGAGGAAGTTGGAGACGTTGCCGTCCGGGTCGAGCCGGCCGGACCAGCCGCTGGTGAAGACGTCGTAGTGCCCGGCGTCGGTCTCCGAGAGCATGGTGGCGTACTCGGTGGGCCGCAGCGAGAGGTCGAATCCGGCTTCCTTGACCATGGCCTGGAGGACCTGTCCGACCCGCCCCTGTTCGGGGGTGGTGGAGGTCTTCAGCTCGATCTTCACCGGGGTCTTCACTCCCGCCTCCTTCAGCAGCCTCTTCGCCTTGGCGATGTCGCGCTTCGGGCAGTCCTCGGGCTCGACACCGGGGGCGATGGCGGACTGCGGCGAGATGGGGCCGCAGGCCGGTTCGTACATGCCCTGGAAAACGACCTCGTTGAGGGTGTCGCGGTCGATGGCGAGCTCGAACGCCTCACGGACCCGGACGTCCCGGGCGATCGGGGTGTCGAGCTTCCCGGGCTTCTGTCCGAGGCCGTTCACGTTGCCGACGTTGAGGCCGATGCCCTGGTAGCCGAGCGAGGGCGAGTTGAAGAGCTGGAGCTTCGGCTCGGTGAGGGCGCTCTGTACGTCGACGGGGCCCATCTGGTCGCCGACCTGGAGGTCGCCGGAGCGCAGGTTGGCGAGCCGGACGTTGCCGTCGGGGATGGGCTTGTAGACGACCCCGTCGAGGTGGACCTTGTCCGCGTCGTAGTAGTTCGGGTCCTTCTTGAGCACGATCCGGTCGCCGCCGACCCGCTCGACGAAGCGGAAGGGGCCGACGCAGGAGGGGTGGTTCGTGAAGTTCTTGCCGTACTTCTTGAGCGCGGTCGGTGACATCACCATCCCGGCCCGGTCGGCGAGGACGCCGGTGAGCGGTACGTAGGGCTGCTCGAGCTTCATCCGTACCGTGTCGGGGCCGGTGGCCTCGATGGAGGTGACGGGGGCGAGCTCCGTGCCGCGCGCGGATCCGGGGAGATCGCGGTGGCGCAGCAGCGAGGTGACGACGGCCGCGGCGTCGAGCCGGGTGCCGTCGCTGAACGTGAGGCCCGGGCGCACCTTCAGGGTGACGGTGCGCCCGTCGGCCGAGGTGGTGGGCAGTGCGGCAGCGAGCTGCGGCACGACGACCCCGTCCTCGTCGATGTCGTAGAGCTTCTCGCACATACCCGCGAAGACCGTGCGGCCGACGAGGGTCTGGGCGAGCGTGGGGTCGAGTTTGTCCGGGTCGGAGTTGAGGGCGACGGTGAGTGTCCCGCCGTCGCGTACGGACCGGTCGTCGGTTTTCCGTACACCGCCGACCTCGGTCGCCGAGGACTGCAGCGACGCGCAGCCCGAGGTGAAGGACACCAATGCAACCGCCACCAGGGCAACCGCTTTTCGGCGCACGAGGGCCTACCTCCCGCCAAGGGGTGATCAAGGAATATCGCAGACCGTATTTCGCATACAGTCCGCAAGGCAAGGGGGGTGCCCACATAGCGGACGATTTTTACTGACGATCGGATAACGGCCGCACACACGATGCGCACAGCGGGGTGCCATACCGGATCAAATGCCGACAGGGGCCACGTGAACGGGGATACGCGACGAAGAGGGCCCCTCGGCACAGAAGCGCCGAGGGGCCCTCGCAGGACGGCCGGTGCGGCCGGTCAGCCGGCGTACTGGGCGAACACCTTGGTGTAGTCCCAGGGCTGCTGGGAGACGCCCGAACAGGTGTCGGCGCCGCCCCCGGTGCACGGGCGGTCGCGGTTGACCGACCAGAAGGTCAGCCGCGCGAGGTGCCGCTGCTGCGCGTACCCGAGGATGGTGCGGAAGTCCGCGACCGTGACGGTCTCGCCGTTGTCGGTGATGCCGTTCATCGACGAGATGCCGGTGTGCCGGTAGGCCTGGTCGTCCGAATAGCCGTAGGCGCTCCTGACCGTGTTCTTCAGCCCTTCGGCCGCACTGACGGTGAGGGCGCCCATGTTCTGACCCGCCCCGCCGAAGTTGAACGGCATGATCGTCCAGCTGTCGACGGTCAGCCCGGCGGCGGCGGCCTTGCGGACGAGGCTGTCGTCGGGGCCGTTCTGGCCGGTGCCGAAGGTGACGTAGACCTTGAGCCCGGGATTGTTGGCCTTGACCGTCCTCAGCGCGTCGACCGTGCGCTGCTGGACGGTGGCACTGTCGTACGCCTCGGCCTCGATGTCGATGTCGATCGCCTTGAGCCCGTAGGCGTTGATGACCTTCTGGTACGCGGCGGCCAGCTCACCGGCGCTGGAGCAGGAGCTCTCCAGCTTGTTGCCGCTCCAGCCGCCGAAGGACGGGATCACGTCGCCGCCTGCGGCCCGGACGGTGTTCACCGTCTGCTGGTCGACGCCTCCGGTCAACGGCCGGCCGCCGTCCCACTGCGGGTTGCAATACCCGTTGCTGAGGACGAAGGCCAGCGTGAACCACTTGACCCCGGTGGCGTTCATGACGGTCGTCGGGCTGGGAGGGCTGCCCCAGCCGTTGTAGAGGTACGGGGCGACGGCCATCGCTCCGGCGGGGGGCGTCGTACCTCCCCCGCCGGCGGGGGCGGTCCACTTCTGGTTCGCGGCACCCGTGCAGGTCCAGATCTGGAGCCGGGTGCCGTTCGCCGCATTGTTGCCGGCGACGTCCAGGCACTTGTCCGCCTGCGGATTGACGATGTCGTGCGCCGCGGTGACGCTCCAGCGCTGGGCCGCCGAGCCGTTGCAGTCCCACAACTGGACCGGGGTGCCGTCAGCCGTCCCCGCCGACGTCACATCCAGGCACTTGCCCAGCGCCTTGATGCTCCCGTCCGAACCGACGTCCCACTGTTGGGCGTTGGTGCCGTTGCAGTCGTAGAGCTGCACCGGGGTCCCGTTTGCGGTGCCCGCGGCGGCGACGTCCACGCACTTGCCGGCGAGCCCCGTGATCTGGCCGGTGGCCGTGGCGGCGCCCATGGCGGGGGAGCCGGTCAGGCCCGCCAGCAGTGCCGCGGCCGCTCCGGCACCGAGCAGGCTCCGGACCGCGGGCAAGCGTCCACCGGTGAAGTGTCTGGCCATCAACTGCTCACCGTCCACTTCTGGTTGGCGGTGCCCCCACAGGTCCAGATCTGCAGCCGGGTGCCGTTCGCCGAGCTGTTGCCGGTGACGTCCAGACACTTGTTCGCCTGCGGATTGACGATGTCGCGCGCCCCGCTCACGACCCAGCGCTGGGCCGCCGAACCGTTGCAGTCCCACAACTGCACGACCGTGCCGTCGGCGGTCCCGCCCGAGGCGACGTCGAGGCACTTGCCGAGGGCGCGGATCGTACCGTCCGCGTTCACGCTCCACCGCTGGGCGTTGGAGCCGTTGCAGTCGTAGAGCTGCACCGGGGTGCCGTTGGCGGTGGCTGCCGCGGCGACGTCCACGCACTTGCCCGCCAGGCCGGTGATCGGTCCGCCCGTTGCCGGCTGGGTGTCACTGGTGGTGACACGCACGTGGTCGACCACGAGCTGCTGCGGGAAGGTGGTGTTGCCGTCGGGATCGCCCGGCCAGTAGCCGCCGACCGCGAGGTTGAGGATGAGGAAGAAGGGCTTGTTGAAGGCCCAGGTGTTGCCGCCGGTGTCGGCGGGCGTGCGGTGCTGGTAGACGTTGCCGTCCACGGACCAGGTCACCGAGTTGGGGGCCCAGTCGATGGCGAAGGTGTGGAACGCGTCGGCGAAGGCCTGCCCGTTGGGAAGGGTGTATCCGGCGCCGATACCGGCGGAGCCGGAGTAGCCGGGGCCGTGCAGGGTGCCGTGGACCGTGGAGGGCTCGAAGCCGACGTTCTCCATGATGTCGATCTCGCCGGAGTTCGGCCAGCCGACCTGTCCGATGTCCTCACCGAGCATCCAGAAGGCAGGCCACATGCCCTGCCCGCGCGGGATCTTCATCCGCGCCTCGACGTGCCCGTAGGTCTGGGTGAACTTCCCGGAGGTGTTGAGCCGGGCCGAGGTGTACTGGCATGTGCCGTACCAGCACTGGTAGTTGTTCGGGTTCTCCTTCCGCGCGGTGATGACCAGGTGCCCCTGGCCGTCCAGCGCGGCGTTGCTGTTGCCCGCCGTGTAGTACTGGCGCTCGTGGTTGTTGACGTTGTCGCCCGTCTCGATCTGCCACTTGCTGCCGTTGACCGCCGACCCGGCGGCGCCGTCGAACTCGTCGGCGAACGTCGTGACCGCGGCGGCTGCCGCGGTGTCCGCCATCGGGGCGGCGGACGCCGATGCGGGGCCGCCGCTGCCCGCGAGGGTGGTCGTGACCAGGGCGATGGTGAGAACCGAGAGTACGGAGTGCAGCAGGCGCCGCGTACGGCGTGGGGAGTCCATGACTCTCCCTTCCGGTGCGTGAGGGGGGAGGAAGGGGAATCTGTCATGCATATGACACTCATACACACGACAGACCAGGGCGCGGGGGTGCGGAGAGCTGCGCCGACCGGGGCGGGGGGGGTGACGTGAAGTACCGCATACGGGTGGGGCGGTGGAGCCGCTTAGTTCACCATGTGATTTAAGAATTGAACGAAGCGGGTGTCAAGACCTTGGTACATACCACTGGCCGACGCGGCCGATATGCGCCTGTGGAGCGCGCAGGCGCCGCCGCGAAATCACCGCCGCAACGACTCCCCGAGCCCCGCGACGGGCACGCCCACCGGCCAGAAGTCGTAGCGACGACGCCGGGCGAGCGACGTTCGCGGCGGGCAGACGGAGCAACTGCCGGGCGGTCGCGTGCTGCTCGGGGGTCAGACCCATGGCATCACCGATGGCCACCGGGACGCCGCGGGCCTCGTGCTGGAGTTCCACTCCGGCCGGGGTGAGGTGCAGGGCGACGGAGCGTTCGTCATCGGTGCGGCGTTCGCGAAGGACCTGGACGCCCTGCGCACCGCGCTCGGTACCGCCTGACGCCACGCGCACCGGTCTCTCCTTGCGGGGAGGGGCCGGGCCCCTCATGGCCGAGCGGCGGATTAAAACCTCTCGTCCGCGACGTTATGCCTCGTCGGGCCCGATTCGTAGGCATAAGGGCCGGCGAAGAACGGGAGGCATGGCTGTGCACGGTGAGTACAAGGTGCCCGGCGGCAAACTGGTCGTGGTGGACCTGGGCGTCCGGGGCGGGGCGCTGCGCGATGTACGGGTGGCGGGTGACTTCTTCCTGGAGCCGGACGAGGCGATCCTCACGATCGACGCGGCGCTCGAGGGTGCTCCGGCAACGACCGATACCGCCGGGCTGGCCGCGCGGATCGACGCGGCCCTGCCCGGGTCGACGGTGATGCTGGGACTCACGTCCGAGGGCGTGGCCGTCGCCGTACGCCGGGCGCTGGCGCACGCCACGGAGTGGAGCGACTACGACTGGCAGCTCATCCACGACGCCCCGCAGTCCCCCGCGCTCCATATGGCGCTCGACGAGGTCATCACGGCCGAGGTCGCAGCCGGGCGGCGCCCGCCGACGCTGCGGGTGTGGGAGTGGGACTCCCCCGCGGTGATCATCGGCAGCTTCCAGTCCCTGCGCAACGAGGTCGACCCGGCAGGTGTCGACCGCCACGGTGTCACGGTGGTCCGGCGCGTCTCCGGGGGCGGCGCCATGTTCGCGGAGCCGAGCAGCACCATCACGTACTCGCTCGCGGTCCCCCACTCCCTCGTCTCCGGCCTCTCCTTCGCCGACAGCTACGCCTATCTGGACGACTGGGTGCTCGAAGCGCTCGGCGACATGGGGATCAAGGCCTGGTACCAGCCGCTCAACGACATCGCGACCGAGGTCGGGAAGATCGCGGGGGCTGCACAGAAGCGCGTGGTGGGGCCGGACGGAGGCCCCGGCGCCGTGCTGCACCACGTGACCATGTCGTACGACATCGACGCCGACAAGATGCTCGACGTCCTGCGCATCGGCAAGGAGAAGATGTCCGACAAGGGAACGAAGAGCGCCAAGAAGCGCGTCGACCCCTTGCGCCGGCAGACCGGGCTGCCCCGTCAGGACGTCATCGAGCGGATGATCGCGTCGTTCCGCAACCGGCACGGTCTGTCGCAGGGTCAGGTGACCCCCGAGGAACTGGCCAGGGCGGAGGAACTCGTGCGCACCAAGTTCGGCACGGAGGAGTGGACCGCCCGGGTGCCGTAGCAGCGGCGCTGTACGACATCACCGTTCCCGCGGGGTGACGAGCCCCGACTCGTAGGCGAAGACGACGAGTTGGGCCCGGTCGCGGGCCCCGAGCTTGGTCATGGCGCGACTGATGTGCGTCTTCGCGGTGAACGGGCTGATGACCATGTGCGCGGCGATCTCCTCGTTCGTCAGACCCCGGGCCGCCAGCGCGCTGACCTCACGCTCCCGGCGGGTGAGGGTCTCGAAGCCGGGCGCGGTCGTGCGGTCCGGGGGCCGGGCGACGAACTCGCCGATCAGTCTGCGGGTGATGGCGGGCGAGAGCAGGGCGTCGCCGCGGGCCGCGACACGGACGGCATGGAGCAGTTCGGCGGGTTCGGTGTCCTTGAGCAGGAAGCCCGCCGCTCCGGCGCGCAGTGCGTCGAACACGTACTCGTCCAGGCCGTAGTTGGTCAGGATCACCACGTGCACCCCGCCCAGCAGCGGGTCGGCGGCGATCGCCCGAGTGGCTTCGATGCCCGTCATCACCGGCATCTGCACGTCGACGAGAGCGATGTCGGGGATGTGCAGCCTCGCGAGCTCCAGCCCCTCGCGGCCGTTCGCCGCTTCCCCGACGACCTCGATGCCGTCCTCCGCGTCGAGCAGCGCCCGGAAGCCGGCCCGCATGAGGGCCTGGTCGTCGACGATGAGGACCCGGAGCGGGGGGTCGGTCTCGCTGCTCATCCGCCGGATCCTGCGGAGTACAGGGGGAGTTCGGCGCGCACGGAGAAGCCGCCGGCCCGGCGCGGTGCGGCGGCCAGGGTGCCGCCGAGCGCCGTGACGCGTTCCCGCATGCCGGTGAGGCCGGTGCCCGCGGTGACGGTGTCGTCCGGGCCGCACGGACCGTGGTCGTCGACGTGCACGGTCAGCGCGCTCGGCCCGTAGGCGAGCCGGACGGTGGTCGGCGCCCGGTCTGCGTGCCGGGCCACGTTGGTGAGGGCTTCCTGCACGATGCGGTACGCGGCGCGGTCCACGGCCGCGGGCAGCGGCCGTTCGTCGCCGCTGACGATGAGCGCGAGTGTGATGCCCGCGCTCCGGGCCCGTTCGGCCAGCTCGCCGATCCGGTCGAGACCGGTGCCGGGCTCGACCACGTCCGTGCGCAACACCTCCAGCGTGGCGCGCAGTTCACGCATCGCCTCACCGCTGGCCTCCTGGATGGCCAGCAGGGCGGGCTCCACCTCGGTGCCGCGCTTGCGGGCCAGGTGGACGGCGACTCCCGCCTGGAGCTTGACGATCGAGATGGAGTGAGTGAGCGAGTCGTGCAGTTCGCGGGCGATCCGCAGCCGCTCCTCCCCCGCCCGTCGCAGCGCGGTCTCGTCGCGGGTGCGTTCGGCGTCCAGGGCCCGCTGCTCGGTCTGGCGCAGGTAGGCCTGCCAGTTCTTGTCGATGAGTCCGGTGACCCCGGCGCAGAGGAACCAGCCGAGGAGCAGCAGGGTCCGCTCCACGACGTCCTCGACGGCGGGTGAGACCGTGATCAGGACGGCGAAGTATCCGGCGAGGAAGAGGGCGCCGGCCGCCACGCCCAGGGCGCGGTGTCCGCTGCGGGCGGCGGCGTGCACCGCGGCCAGCACGGGGAACGCCGCCCAGGTGCCCGGATGCGCGTGGAGCACGTACCCGAACATGGCGAGTGTGGTGACGACGAGCACCGCGCGAGGCGCGCGACGGTGCTCGGCGAGGGCCAGCGAGCCGATCGCGACGAGCACCAGATCGAGTACGCCGGGCGCCGACGCCGCAAGGGCGGCGACGGTGACCGCCGCACCGATCGCCACCGCGAGCCCCACGTCCAGCAGCCGGGCGCGGCGCCCCGCATCCCGCGTGTCCCCCGTCATGTGCCGCACCCTAACTCCCGTACGGCAGCCGGGGCATCAGCCCTGAGGACCGGCCCCGCACTACTCCCCGGGCAGTAGTGGCCGCCCACCCCCGGCCGGAAGGGACCAGCCGCGATTGCCTCCGTCGGTACGACGCCCCGGCCCCGGCCCGCGGGCGAGCATCGTCGCCATGACCGGACCTTTCCGCTACACCTCGCCCGTACCTCCGAAATCGGCGACCGGCGTGGTCGCCGACGTCTACGCACAGATGGCCACCGACTTCGGGATCGAGCGCGCGCCGACCTTCGTCGTCCTGTCCGCTTCCCCGCCGCTCCTCACCTCGGCCTGGGCCCTGATGCGCGAGTCGCTGCTGGCCGGGCAGGTCTCGCGCACGGACAAGGAGGTGGTGGCGGCCGGGGTGTCGCTCGCCAACCGCTGTCCGTTCTGCGTGGACGCGCACACCGTGCTGCTGCACGCCACCGGCGACCACCGGCTGGCGGAGACGATCGCCCGCGGTGAGCAGCCCGACGATCCGTCCCATCGCCGGCTGCTGGCCTGGGGGAAGGACATGAGCACGTCGCAGCCGTTCCCGCCCGCCGCCGCACCCGAACAGATCGGGACCGCCCTCTCCTTCCACTTCATCAACCGGATCGTCTCCTCGTTGCTGACCGAGACCATGCTGCCCGGCGGTCTCCAGCGGATCCGTGCCGTGCGGAGTGCGGCGGGCCGGTCCCTTTCCCGGACCGTGCGCCGCGAGTTGGTGACCGGTCTGAGCCTGCCCCTGCTCGAGACGGAGGGCGAGGCGCCGGCCTGGGCGGCGGGCACCGCCGTCGGCACCGCGTTCGGCGCCCTGCGCACCGCGTCGCAACTGGGTGCCGGGCTGCTGAGCGACGAGGACGCGGCGCTCGTAAGAGCGTCGGTGGCGGCCTGGGACGGTGTCACTCCTCTGCCGTTGCACGGGGCGGATCTGCCGGACCGGACGGAGCGCCCGGGCGCCCGGCTGGCGCTGCTCGCGGCGCGCGCTCCGTACCGGATCACGGACGAGGACGTGGCCGCCTGGCTCGCACCGCCGTTCACCGATCACTGCCTGGTCCATCTGATCGCGTTCGGGGCGATCTGCGCCGTCGGGCGCGTCGAGGCCACGCTCACCACGGAGACGAGGGAGCGCGCATGACGGTCACCGAAGCCTGAACAGGCCGGCGGTCAGTGCCGTGGGGGGCCGGCCGCCGACTACGCCGAGGCCGGCGGGCGGTGCTCGTACCAGCGGCGGTCGGACTCCAGCTGGGCCGCCAGCGAGATGAGCCGCTCCTCGCTGCGGGAGGGGCCGAGCAGTTGGGCTCCGACGGGGAGCCCGCCGGGGGTGAATCCCGCGGGGACGTTGATTCCGGGCCAGCCCAGGACGTTCCACGGCCAGGCGTAGGGGCACGCCTCGGCGATCGCGACATCGGTGCGCCAGGCGCTCAGCCCGTCGAACCTGCCGATACGGGGAGGCGGCAGGGCTGTCGTGGGGGTGAGCAGCACGTCGAATCCCGCTCCGGTCCGGCCGCGGGAGGGATGGAACAGGGCGCCGATACGCCGGTGTTGGCGCACCTCCCGCTCCCGGGCCGCCCGCACCACCCTGCCCCCGAGGCGGGTTCCGGTACGCAGCGCGCTGCGGGTGCGGGGGTCCAGGAGGAGCGGTTCGGGGTGCCGGGCTGCGAGTTCGGCGATGCCTGCGGTGGCACGGGGTACGAAGCCGAGGCCGATCAGCCCGTAGCGGGGCCGGGCCTCCTCCACGTGGTGGCCGAGCCGGGCCAGCGCCTCGGCCAGTTCGGTGACGGCCCGGCGGACGTCGGGATGGGGGGCCGTGCCGGTGAGGGTGAGCGGGGGGCGCCAGGCGAGGGCGATGCGCAGCCGGCCCGGGTCACGGCGGGCCGCGGCCGAGGCCTCGACGGGGGGCGGGCGGTGCGGGTCGTCGGGGTGCGCTCCCGCGACGGCGTCCAGCAGCAGGGCGGCATCCGCGACGGTCCGGGCCAGCGGGCCGTTGACCGTGAGCCCCTGGAAGGCGTCGCTGTGGGGGTGCACGGAGATCCGGCCGCGCTGCGGCTTGATGCCGACGAGGTGGGTCCAGGCGGCGGGGATACGGACGGACCCGGCGCCGTCGGAGCCCAGCGCGGCGGGCACCAGGCCGGCGGCCACGGCTGCCGCCGAACCGCCGGACGAGCCGCCAGGGGTGTGATCGGTGTTCCACGGATTACGGGTGGCGCCGAAGGCCGATCCCTCGGTGAACGGCCACTGGCCCAGTTCGCAGGAGTTGGTCTTCCCGACGATCACGGCCCCGGCCGCACGCAGCCTGCGTACGGACTCGCTGTCGGCGGTCGCGACGGGCAGCTCCCCCGCGCAGCCGAAGTGGGTGGGGAGCCCGGCGACATCGGTGTCGTCCTTGACGGCGACGGGCACCCCGAGCAGCGGCAGCCGCTCTCCCGCGTCGAGTCGGCGGTCTGCCTCGGCGGCCTCGGCGAGTGCGGCGGTCGCGCGCAGGTGCCGGAAGGCGTTGAGGGTGCCCTGGCTCGCTTCGATCCGGGCGAGGGCCTCGGTGACCAGCCGGGTCGCGGTGGTGCGGCCGTCCGCGAGGGCGCGTGCGCTTTCGGCCAGACCGGTCGGGGCGTCGACGTCCGTTCCGGTGGATTCCACTGAGGACATGGGCTGAGCGCCTCCTCGTACCGTCAGGTGCGCGCACCTGTCCGACCGAACAAACTTACTGGAGGGTAACGAGTCGCGGCCGATCCCTCAACCGGTCGCCCCGGCTCGCGTGGTGCCGCACCGCGGCAGCGGCACCACGCCGGGCACCCGGCCCGAGGCCGAGCGGTGCCGGCCCTACGGCTGAACGGTGATCTCACCGATCCCGGTGCCGAGTCCGGCGCAGTGCGCCGTCGACTGGCCGGACTGGCCGGGGTTCAGCGTGACGTGCTCCCCGTCGACGTCCGGGGACCAGCCGCAGACCAGGTGCACCCAGAACGTCTGCGCCGTGCCGCCGTTGTTCCTGCACAGCGCGTAGCCGGTGTAGTCGTCGACGGCGTGCTTGCCCGTGTCGCAGGAAAGTCCCGGCGGGGTCTTCGCCCCAGCCGCGGCCGAAGCCGCCGTGGCCAGACCGGTGGACACCGCGAGCGCTGCGGTCAGCCCGGTGACGGCGGCGCGCACGGCAACCCTGGACGGACTCCCCATGGACTTCTTCATGTTTCCCTCTCGGTCGTGACGAAGACGGTGCCTGACAGCCGTCCCCCGACCGCTTAACCGAAAACACCGCATGACGTCACGCTCTGTACGCACCCCAGGCCCGGCAAGGGTGCACCGCCGGGCGGCCCTCACTCCCCCGGCGTACGCTCGAATGATTCGGACCGCAGACCCGTACAGTCCCGCCACGACCCCTCGAGGAGGCGACGTGACCGGTCCACACCTCGGCACACGCCCCGCCGCATGGACTGCGGCGATCGTTCTCTCCGTCACCGGCAGCGGTCTCGTCGGCGGCGTGGCCCACGCGGAGGACATCGATCACCTCACCGCACAGCAGATCGCCGACCGCTCCCGCGACGCGCTGCTCGGCGCACAGTCGCTGCACCTGAGCACGAGCGGGGACCTGGGCAAGGGCAGCACACCCATGTCGCTGGAGCTCACCCTGGACCGGGACGGCAACTGCAACGGTTCGGTGGACCTCGGCGACAGCCAGGGCTCGGCTCTGATCGTGAAGAGGGGCGACGACATCTGGATCAAGCCGGACGCGGACTTCTGGGAGAACCAGGTCCCCAACGGCGGCTCGGCCTTCGCCGCGATCGTCGGCGACCGCTACGTGAAGGGGGCGGCCGACGACCCCCGGCTGAGCGCGCTGACCAGGACCTGCGACCTCAACACCTTCCAGAAGCTGGTGAGCGACAACGCGAACGACGACACCGGCACGCTCAACAAGGGCGCGAAGACCACGCTCGGCAAGGCGTCCGTCATTCCGGTGACCAGGATGCGGGACGGCACCATTCTGACGCTGGACGTGGCGGCCACCGGAAAGCCGTATCCCCTGCGACTCACCATCGAGGGCAACGGCGCGGACGCGGTCGTGGGCCTCTCCGACTTCGATGATCCGGTACCCAGGACCACGCCCTCGCCGGCCGACTCGTTCGACGTCAGCGCGCTGCTGGGCCGGTCGACGAGCCCGGTGTGACGCTTCCGCGCCCGGTGAGCACCACGTACAGCACCAGCGAGGACGCCAGGCCGACGGCCCAGCCGTAGTCGGCGAGGGGTTTCAGGAACGGGGCGAGGCCGTCGGCCGGGAACGGCCCCTTGCCCGGCTCGGAGTGCGAACCGCCGATCGCCAGGACACCGCCGACGGCGAACGCGGCGACGGCCCGCCAGTTCCAGCCGTTCGTGTACCAGTGGCGGCCCCCGGGCCGGTAGAGGTCGGCGAGGTCGAGCACGGTCCGCCGGACGATCCAGTAGTCGGCGATGAGAATGCCCGCCACCGTACCGAGCAGCCCGCCGACGAGTCCGAGCCAGGTGAAGATGTACAGCTCGGGCGTCTCGGTGAGCTTCCACGGCATGATCACGACGCCGACGACACCCGTGACCAGCGCACCGGTACGGAAGTTGATGAACTTGGGCGCGAGGTTCGCCAGGTCGTAGGCGGGCGAGACCACGTTCGCCGCGATATTCACCGAGATCGTCGCCACCAGCACGGTCACGAGCGCGTACAGCAGCCCGAAGACGTTGTCGGTGCGGGCGACCAGTTGCACCGGGTCCCAGATCGCCTCGCCGTAGACGGCCTGCGAGCCGGAGGTCACCAGGACGGAGAGCAGCGCGAAGAGCGTCATCGTGGTCGGGAGACCGAGCGACTGGCCGCGGATCTGGGCGCGTTGGCCCGCGCCGAAGCGGGTGAAGTCGGGGATGTTCAGGGAGAGCGTCGCCCAGAAGGCGATCATGCCCATCAGCGACGGGAAGAAGACCGGCCAGAACTCCCTGCCCCAGCCGAGCTTCGAGGGCTGGTCCAGCAATGGGCCGAAGCCGCCCGCCTTGACGGCGACCCAGACCAGCAGCACCAGCGCGCCGACGATGACGAAGGGCGCCGCCCAGTTCTCGAACCGGCGCAGGGTGTCCATCCCCCGGTAGATGATGGCGAGTTCGAGCGCCCAGAACAGTACGAAGCAGAGCCACAGCGTCCACGGCTGCCCACCGACCTCGCTCGCCTCCGCCCAGCCGCCGAAGATCTTCCCGAGCAGGGTGAAGATGCCGACGCCGCCGATCCAGGTCTGGATCCCGAACCAGGCGCACGCCACCGCGGCCCGGATCAGGGCGGGCAGATTGGCGCCGCGCAGCCCGAACGAGGCGCGGGCCAGCACCGGGAAGGGGATGCCGTACTTGGGCCCGGCGTGTCCGGTGAGCAGCATGGGACCGAGGACGATCAGGTTGGCGAGCGCGATGGTGAAGACCGCCTGCTTCCAGTCCATGCCGAGGGCGACGAGGCCGGACGCGAGGAGCCAGGACGGGATGTTGTGGGCCATGCCGACCCAGAGGGCTGCGAAGTTGTACGTGGTCCAGTTGCGCCGCTCCAGCGGGACGGGCAGGAGGTCGTCATTGACGAACCGGCTGTCCTCGGGAGCGGCGCCGGCGGGCAGTTCGACGCGGTCCGGGGCCGTGGGTATCCGGTCCCGGGGCGGTGGCGGTGGGGCGGTCGATGTCATGGCGGCTGGACCCTTCGCTCGGGGACGGTGCCGTGCGGGGCTGGGAGGTGCGTACGGCCGGAGGGAAGCGGTGGTCAGTCGTTGAGCGCGGGGATGATCTCGGAACCGTAGGCGTCGATGGTGGCCTCGCGGGCGTCGTGCATGTTGTAGACGGCGAACTGGTCGACGCCGAGGTCGCGCAGGGCCCGGAGCTTCTCGATGTGCGCCTCGGGCGGGCCCAGCAGACAGAAGCGGTCGACGATCTCGTCGGGGACGAAGGTGGTGTCGGGGTTCCCGGCGCGGCCGTGGTGGCTGTAGTCGTACCCGGAACGTCCGGCGATGTACGCGGTCAGCGCCTCGGGCACGAGCCCGGAGTGCTCGCCGTAGCGGCTGACCAGGTCCGCGACGTGGTTGCCGACCATGCCGCCGAACCAGCGGCACTGCTCGCGGGCGTGGTCGAGGTCGTCGCCCACGTAGGCGGGCGCGGCGACGCAGATGGTCACGGCGTCCGGGTCCCGTCCCGCCTCGGCGGCCGCGTCCCGTACGGCTTTGATCATCCATTCGGTGAGGAAGGGGTCGGCGAGCTGGAGGATGAAGCCGTCGGCCTTCTGCCCGGCGAGCGCGAGCGCCTTGGGGCCGTACGCACCCATCCAGACGGGCAGCCGGCCGTCCTTGACCCAGGGGATCTGCACAGGCTGTCCGTCGACGAGTGCCTCGCGTCCCTCGGCGAGGTCACGGATGACGTCGATGGCCTCGCCGAGCCGGGCCAGGGTGTTGGGGCTGCGTCCGGCGACGCGCATCGCCGAGTCACCGCGGCCGATCCCGCACACGGTCCGGTTGCCGTACATGTCGTTGAGGGTGGCGAAGGTGGAGGCGGTCACCTCCCAGGTGCGGGTGCCCGGGTTGGTCACCATGGGACCGACCACGAGGCGTTCGGTGTGTTCGAGGATGCGGCTGTAGATGACGAAGGGCTCCTGCCAGAGAACCGCCGAGTCGAAGGTCCAGCCGTAGCGGAAACCGTTGCGTTCGGCGCGGCGCATCAGGCCGACGACGGCCGAGGCGGGCGGGTCCGTCTGCAGGACGAGTCCGAAGTCCATACCAGGTGCTCCTAGTCCAGGTACTGACAGGTGGCGCGCGGGGTGTACATGCCGTGGCCGGCGCGGCCGGTGAACGTACGGCGGTCGATGACGACCTCACCGCGCGAGAGCACGGTCTCCACCTGGCCGGTGAGCCGCTTTCCCTCGTACGCCGAGTAGTCGACGTTCATGTGGTGGGTCTCGGCGGAGATGGTCTGTTCGGCGGCCGGGTCGTAGATGACGATGTCGGCGTCGGCCCCGGGGGCGATGGTGCCCTTCTTCGGATAGAGGCCGAACATCCGGGCCGGGGAGGCGCACGCGATCTCGATCCAGCGGCGGCGGGAGATGTGGCCGTCGACCACTGCCTGGTGCAGGAGGTCCATCCGGTTCTCGACCCCCGGCATGCCGTTGGGGATCTTCGAGAAGTCCCCGCGGCCCATCTCCTTCTGGCCGGAGAAGCAGAAGGGGCAGTGGTCGGTGGAGACGACCTGGAGCTCGTTGTTCCGCAGCCCGCGCCACAGCGCTTCCTGATGTTCCTTCGGCCGCAGCGGTGTGGAGCAGACGTACTTGGCGCCCTCGAAGTCCGGCTCGGCGAGGTTGTCGGTCGAGAGGAAGAGGTACTGCGGGCAGGTCTCGCCGAAGACGGGCAACCCCTTGTGCCGGGCGGCGGCGATCTCGGCGACGGCCTCGTCGGCGGAGACGTGCACGACGTAGAGCGGGGAGCCTGCGACGCGGGCGAGCTGGATGGCGCGGTGTGTGGCCTCGGCCTCCAGCGCCACCTTCCGTACGTCGCCGTGATAGCGGGGGTCGGTACGGCCGGCGGCGAGGGCCTGCTCGACGAGGACGTCGATGGCGATGCCGTTCTCCGCGTGCATCATCATCAGGCCGCCGTTGGACTCCGCCCGCTGCATGGCCCGCAGGATCTGCCCGTCGTCGCTGTAGAAGACGCCGGGGTAGGCCATGAAGAGCTTGAAGGAGGTGATGCCCTCCGCGACCAGCAGGTCCATCTCCTTGAGCGACGACTCGTTCACGTCGGCGAGGATCATGTGGAACGCGTAGTCGATGGCACAGTTGCCGTCCGCCTTGGCGTACCAGGCATCGAGCCCCTCACGCAGGGAGCGCCCCACGGACTGGATCGCGAAGTCGACGATCGTGGTGGTGCCACCCCAGGCCGCGGCGCGGGTGCCGGTCTCGAAGGTGTCCGCCGCGTAGGTGCCGCCGAACGGCATCTCCATGTGGGTGTGCGCGTCGACACCGCCCGGGATGACGTACTTCCCGGTGGCGTCGATGGTCCGCTCGGCGGTCCAGCCCGCTGCTGCGTCGGTGCCGTGCGCGGCGAGTGCCGCGATGCGGCCTCCTTCGACGAGCACGTCGGCGTGGATCTCGTCGGACGCGGTGACGACGAGGCCGCCGTGGATGACGGTGCGGCTCATGTACCCCTCCTCACTGTGGCGGAACGGGTCTACGCACGTAGACAAGGTGCGTGGTGAAGAACGTAGAAGTGGGTTACCCACTGTGGCAATACCGCTGCCGCTAACCGATGAAGACGTTTCTGTTTCATCCGCCCGGCACTCGACCGGCCCAGTCCGCGGGCGGTTCCGGCGCACGGGCGGGCGCGCCCCGCGTCGTATGCGCGAGCCCCGCCGTGCGGGGACCGTCCCGGCGCGTACGGGTGAGCGCACTCCTTGCGGGCGAACTTGCCGCAACGGAGCGGCGCTGTCCGGCAGGCGCCTCGGGAGTGCCTCCCAAGGGCTGTCCCACAGTTCCTGGCGGCGCACGACGACAGATACGGCGCTACGCCGCGCTGTCGGAATGCCCGAATACGTCCAGTAGGCGAGCGCCTCTCCGCCTTGCGATGCACCGCCTCCGACGCCGCGCGCTGATCCACCAGGAAGTGCGGGACAGCCCTTAGCTTCGCTCCATGATCAGAAAAGGCATCATCGTCACGGCGGTACTCTGCGCCTCCCTCGCCGCCGCGCCCTTCGGCCCCGCCGCCGCCTCGGACGGATGGCAGCGCGTCGGCTCCGGGATCCGGGGCGGGGTGAGCGGCATGGCGCTCACCGAGGGCGCTCCCGCAGGCCGCGGGCTGGCCGACGCGGTCGTCGTACGGGACACCGAGGGAGACCTCGAGAACGGGCTGGCGACCGTCCGCCTGCGGCCCGGCCGTGACCCCGTCGTCACGGAGCTCCCCTGGCTCGGCATGTCCCCCGCCGACCTGGAGGCCCTCGACGCGGTGCCCGGCCAACCCGGCCATTACGTCGCCCTGGCCAGTCGCGGCGACGCGTACCACGTCGTCGTCGCGAACGGCCGGGCGACGGCCGAGCACGCCGCCCTGCCGGGCAGGCACGACGGCGACAACTACGAGAGCTTCGCGCTGCACCGCGACCGGTCCGGGCGGACCTTCGCCGTGTGGGCCACGCGGGGCAGCGGTGCGGAGAAGGCCGTCGTGCACGCCGCCTCGGTGCACATCGGGCCGACCGGCTTGAACTTCGGCATGGTCTCGGCGCGGCAGGAGTTCTCCGTGCCGTTCCCGGACGAGGGCGAGGTGTGCCACATCAGTGATCTGAAGGTGCTCGACGACGGCACCGTCATGGTGTCGGCGGCCTCGGACCCCGACGTGAGCGCCGGTCCGTTCGCCTCCGCCGTGTACGACGCCGGCCGGCTCACCGTGAACCCTGCCCACGACGCGGTGCTGCGGATGAAGCCCGAGCAGGCCCTCACCCCGCTCAGCCGATTCACCCGGCAGGACAACCGGAAGATCGAGGCCATCGCCTTCCTGCCCGGGCGGCTGGGCCTGTGGGGCACGGACGACGAGGACTTCGGCGGATCGGTGATGTTCGCGCGTGCCGGTTAGCCGGTCTGCCCGGCCGGCACGGGGGTGCGGTGGCCGCCCCGCCACCGCGCCCCCCGCTCTCACCTCACCGACCGCAGCGCCTCGGCCAGGATCTCCGCACCCTCCTCCGCCTCCGGGATGGACAGTGAGAGCGGCGGCGCGATGCGGAGCACGCTGGTGTCGTGGCCCCCGCCCTTGCCGATGAGCAGGCCGCCCTCCCGGGCTGCTTCGAGCACGGCCGCGGCTGCTTCGGGGTTCGCCTCGCCGGTGCCCGGCTTCACCAGTTCGATGCCGATCATCAGACCGCGTCCGCGCACCTCCCTCACGCACTCCGAAGTCGCACCGATCGCACGCAGGCGCTCGATGAGCAGACCTCCGACGCGACGGGCGTTGCCCTGAAGGTCGTGTTCGAGGAGGTACGAGAGGTTGGCGAGTCCGGCGGCCATCGTGACCGGGGAGCCGCCGAACGTCGAAATGGAGTTGGCGTCCAGGCAGTTCATGACGTCGGCGCGGGCGACGACACCGCCGACCGACATGCCGTTGCCGATGCCCTTGGCGAACGTGAGGATGTCCGGCGGGCCGTTCCTCCCGTGCGCCTGCCAGCCCCAGAAGTGTTCGCCGGAGCGTCCCCAGCCGGTCTGCACCTCGTCGGAGATCCACAGGATGCCGTGCCGGTTCAGGACCTCGCGGAACGCCGCGTACAGCCCGTCGGGGGGCGAGGTGAACCCGCCCACGCCCTGGATGGGTTCGGCGATCAGCGCCGCGGGCGAGCGGGTGTGCCCGAGCAGGTCCTCCAGGTCCGCGACGCAGGCGGCGATGAACTCCCCGTCGCCCAGGTGCGCGTACGGGCCGCGGTTGCGGACTCCGCCGTGCACGTACAGCGTCTGGAGCGGCGACAGACTGGTGGGCGACCAGGCGTTGTTGCCGGTGATGGAGACCGCGGAGAAGGACCGGCCGTGGTAGCTGTTGCGCATCGCGAGGATCTGGTTCGACCTGCGGTACGTGGTGGCGAGCAGCAGGGCCGTGTCGTTGGCCTCGGTCCCGGAGGTGGTGAAGAAGACCCTCGCCTCCGGGATGCCGGAGAGCGTGGCGATGCGCTCGGCGAGTTCGACCATCGGCCGGTTCAGGTAGAGCGTCGATGAGTGGATGATCCGCCCGGCCTGCTCACTGACCGCCTTGGTGACCTCGGGCAGTGCGTGGGCGGTCATCGTGGTGAGGATGCCGCCGAAGAAGTCGAGGTAGCGGTTGCCGTCGGCGTCCCAGACGTGGCGCCCCTCGCCGTGGGTGATCTCCAGCGGGCGCCGGTAGTAGAGGGCCAGCCAGTCGGGGCTGACCGCGAGGTGGCGGTGGTGCAGACCGCTCACGGCTCCACCAGCCCCTCGTACGCGTCGGGGCGGCGGTCCCGGTAGAACGCCCACTGCTGCCGGACTTCCTCGATGAGACCGAAGTCCAGGTCACGGACGAGGAGTTCCTCGGCCTTGTCGCTGGCGACCTCACCGACGAACTGACCGCGCGGGTCGACGAAGTAGCTGGTTCCGTAGAAGTCGTTGTCGCCGTACTCCTCCTGGCCCACGCGATTGATCGCGGCGACGAAGTACTCGTTGGCGACCGCGGAGGCGGGCTGCTCCAGCTGCCAGAGGTAGCCCGAGAGGCCCCGTGAGGTCGCGGACGGGTTGTACACCAACTGAGCTCCGTTGAGGCCGAGTTGGCGCCACCCCTCGGGGAAGTGCCGGTCGTAGCAGATATACACGCCGACCTTGCCCACCGCCGTGTCGAAGACGGGCCAGCCGACGTTTCCGGGCTTGAAGTAGTACTTCTCCCAGAACCCCTTGACCTGCGGGATGTGGTGCTTGCGGTACTTGCCGAGGTACGAGCCGTCGGCATCGATCACGGCGGCGGTGTTGTAGTAGAAGCCGGACTGCTCGACCTCGAAGACCGGGACGACGATCACCATGCCGGTCTCGCGGGCCAGTTCCCGCATCCGCTGCACGGTCGGGCCGTCGGGAACGGCCTCCGCCCAGCGGTAGTGCTCGGGCTCCTGCACCTGGCAGAAGTAGGGGGCGTTGAACACCTCCTGGAACCCGATGATCTTCGCCCCCTGCCGGGCGGCCTCACGAGCGTGTTCCTCGTGCTTGGCGATCATGGATTCGGTGTCGCCGGTCCAGGTCGCCTGGACGAGTGCGGCGCGTACGACGTGGGACATGAGCTGCTCCTTCGACGCGGCGTCAGAGAGCCTCTTCGCGTTTCTACGCCCGTAGACACGTGCGTAGGGGAGAACGTAAGCCCCGTCACACCGCGGGGCAAGACCATCGCCGTGAACCAGCGGAGTCGATCATGTTTCACACCCGTGCGGTCCATCGGCCGGGGTGGGCCGGACGGCCCTACGCGATACCGGCCACCCGCAGGGCATGCTCCACATCGCGCTCCCGGGCCTCGGACACCGTCCGGGCAGCTGCCAGCAGGTGCGGTACGAGGAGGCGCGGGTCGCTCGCCGCGACACTCGCCGCGTCCTGCGGTGACCGTACGCGTACGTACGCGCCGAGCAGCGCCAGCGCCTGGGGGCCGCGGCCGGCCCGCTCCAGGGCGATCGCCGCGTCGGCGATCTCGGCGGCCGGACGGGCCACGCCCTGGCGCAGCAGGTGCTCGCAGTCCTCCAGGCGTCCCGCACCGGCGAGCGCGTCCACAGCGGCCGCCAGCCCGGCCGGCGGCAGCGAGGACACCTCCCACAGCAGGGTCGACCAGTCGGCACCCAGCCCTGCGCGGTGCAGTTCGACGGCGAGGACGGGCAACAGCCCGGCAGGCTTGCCGGCCGCCTCGCACAGCACGGCGTGGGCCTCACCGCCGCGCCCTTGCGCACGGAGCCGGACCAGCGTCGCGACAGTGGCCCGCACCGACTGCGCCGTGGCGGGGTCCTGAGTCGCCTCGGCGCGATCGGTCCGGTCTCCTCCGCCCCTGGGAGCGCCGCCGAAACGGGCTCCACGAGGCAGAGCGGCTGTCACCGGCGGGGCGGGAAGGGGTGAGGCGGCCGCCGGGCTCTCCTCCACGGCCTCCAGCCCGGCAAACCGCGCACCCCTCGGCTTCCTGCGGGCGGGGGCGGCGGGCGGCCTGCGGGCGGGTTCCGGTTCGGCCGACGGGGACGCGGGCGGGTCCGCCTCGTCGGACTGCCGGATCGCGCCGGGTCCGGGCTCCCTCTGTGCGCCGTCCCAGCCGTCCGTCGCCGTCGCCGTCGCGGCCAGCCTCCCGCGCAGCTCCGTGCAGCGGGCCGACGCCCGGGCATGGTCGTCGCGGGCCCAGGCGACCGCGACCGCGTCGACCGTGCCTGATTCACCGCCCGCCCGGGCGGTGTGCAGGCGGTGGGCCGCGTTCGCCTGTTCGCGCAGCATCAGCTCCAGCCGTTCGCCAAGTCGCTGCCGTCCGCCGGGGCGTCGGTCGTGGGCGACCGCGGAGGCCGCGTAGAGCTCGGCGGCACGTACCGACTCCCGTTCGGCGAACGCGGCGCCCCGCACCGACGCGAGGTCGGTGAAGAGCGACTCCACCACGTCCCAGGGTGGTATCTCCGCACCCGCCAGACATGCCCGCATCCCCTCCGGGTCACGTCGGCAGAAAGCGCCGTACCAACCCCCCGCAGGATCGAGCAACGCCGTCATCCCACGCAGGTAGCGCGCGAACTCACTTATGGACACCGCATGCTGATGTAGCGTCATCGTCGCCCTCGGCTGCCGTCGACTGGAACCTTCCGGTCCGCAGGCATTCGACCGCAACGGTGTTACGGGACGGCTACGCGCACTTTTCGACCTGGGTCGCAGGGGCGCACGGTCGTCCTCGTGCGCGCCCCCGCGGCACCCGCCACGGGATCAGAAGGTGATGGCGATCCCGGTCTGCGGCCGCTTGCCGAGCCGGACGATCATCGCCGGGTAGTCGAGCAGCCAGTACTTCCAGGTGTACTTGCGGGCGATGGCCCGGCGCGCCCCGTTGGTGCCCTTCTCGTCGAGCAGCCGGCCGGTCCCCTCGGCGCTCGGGGCGCCCTCCGCGATCCGCCCCCGCACGTCACAGACGGTGACGAGGACGCGGCTGTCGTTGCGCAGTCGCTTGACCTTCCACGAGTCGCTCTTGGTCCAGACGAACAGCTCTTCGCCGTCGGCCGCGGCCCACACCGGCGTGGCGACGGGTGTGCCGTCCTTCCGGTAGGTGGTGAGACTGACGTACTCGCTGCGGGCGAAGTCCTGGAGGCTCATGGCCCAACCCTACGTCGGACGATCACTCCGTTTCCCGCTATCCGGCGAGCTGGACGGTGTCCGGCACCGGCACGCACTGCAGGAGCAGTTGGTCCATGGAGATGCCGAGCGCCCCGGCGAGCGCCGCGACGGTGAAGAAGGCGGGCGTCGGGGCGCGACCGGTCTCGATCTTGCGCAGCGTCTCGGCGGAGATTCCGGCGCACGAGGCGATGTCGGCCATGCTGCGGCGGCCGCGCGCCTCACGGAGCAGCCGACCGAGCCGTTCGCCGCGCAGGCGCTCTTCAGGGGTGAGGGGCGTTCGTACCATGCCGTCATTCTAATACCGCTCGGACCGGTATAGTAATTGGCATGGTGCAGCTCAAGACAGACACATCCATTCAAGCCATGCGTGAGACCGGCCGGGTCGTGGCGCAATTGCTCACCGCCGTGCGCGAGGCGGCCGCGGTCGGCGTCACGCCGCGCCGGCTCGACGAGGTGGCCCGCGAGGTCCTGCGCGAGGCCGGCGCCGGATCGCCGTTCCTGAACTACCGGCCGCACTTCGCGCCGACCCCCTTCCCCGCCGTGATCTGCGCATCCGTCAACGACGCGATCGTGCACGGCATCCCGACCGACGAACGGTTGCGGGACGGCGATCTGGTCAGCATCGACGCGGGTGCGATGCTCGACGGCTGGGCCGGTGACTCGGCGATCAGCTTCACCGTCGGCCGCGCCCGGCCGGCGGACGCCCTGCTGGTCGACACGGCGTACGAGGCGCTGGACGCGGGCATCGCGGCCGCCGTCGTGGGCAACCGCATCGGCGACATCGCCCACGCGATCGGCACGGTCTGCCGCAGGGCCGGCTACGGCATCCCGGAGGGGTTCGGCGGCCACGGCATCGGCCGGGCCATGCACGAGGACCCGGGCGTCCCCAACGAGGGGCGGCCCGGTCGCGGGATGCTGCTGCGGCACGGCATGGTGCTGGCGATCGAACCGATGCTGATCGGCGGCGGCGGGGACGGCTACCACCCGGACCGGGACGGCTGGACGCTGCGCACGAACGACGGCAGCCGGGCCGCTCACGCCGAGCACACAGTGGCCATCACGGACGACGGCCCCCGGATCCTGACCGCTCTCTGATCAGCCCGCCGCCGGGCCTCCGACCGGGAATCGGGTCATCCACCGGACAGGAACTCCCGGGCGAGGCCCTCCCCCGCGGTCACCGCCGCGCCGTGGCTCTCGATCGGCGAGACGACGGAGTCCTTGAACAGGATGTACGTGACGCCGGACCCGGCACCGCCGGTCTTCGGGTCCGGGTCGATCCCGAGCGCCTTGGCGGTGGCGTAGGAGGCCTCACCGATGATCCCGGCGGGCCCGGTGTCGCCGACGACGGCGTACTCCACCTTGTCCGCGTAGACGACGGCGACGACACCGCCGCCCTTGATCCCCGAACCGCTGAAGTCCCAGAGGGAGCTGCGGCTCGGCACGACGACGTACGGGAGTTCCGCCGCGTTCAGCGGCCGGTCGTCCGAGGTGTGGAACGCGGTGTCGCCCTGGAACCACGGGTCGGTGTCGGCGTTGCAGGCCGTGGTCACCCGGCCGTCGCAGTCGATGTCCATGTCGGCCTTCCAGAACACGGCTCCCTCCGTACCGCACACCGGCACGGAGGCCGAGGCACCCTCGTCCGTACGGTAGGCACCGTTCGAGATGCGCTCGCAGGAGGAGACCCTTGTCAGCAACTCGGCCGCGGTGACGGTGCCTTCGCGGGCAGCGGCAGGGGCAGGGCCGGGCGGGGCGCCGGCCGGATCGTCGTCGGACACCGGGCGGGCGTAGGTGGCGGGAGCGAGGTGGACCGGAGACGGGCGCGCCGTGCGCACCGGAGTGGGCGCGCCGGGCCGGAGAGCCGAACCGCCCTGGCCGGCAGGCGTCAGGACTCCGGTCGCGAGCAGGGCGGCGCCGGAAACCGTGGCGAGGGCAAGCGTTCGCATACGCACCGTGAGGGGTGCCCTTCTGTGAGGTGTCTTCCCTTGCTGAGATCAGCCAAGACGCCCCCCGGCATGCCCCCGTCGAGGCTGCGGGGCCGGCCCGACGCGTCACTTCCCGCGCCCGACCGACCCCGCCCGTACGGCTACTGACAACCCATCAGCCCTATGGAGCCGGCCTCACGACCATGGCCGAACCGCCGCCCCGCCGCTCCGTCTCCGCGGCCGCGAGCCACCGCCCGTCCGGCAGCCGCTGCACGCCCGTCGCCGCCCCGATCTCCGGATTGAGCTTGAAGACGTGCCCCAGAGCCTCCAGTTGCGCTCGCACCGGGCTGTTCCACAGCCCCGGTTCGAGCTCCGTGGCCGCCGCGTTGCGCTGACTGGCTCGGGGCGCCGCGATGGCGTCCACCAGCGGCAGGCCGCGGTCGACCGTGCCGATGAGGGACTGGAGCACGGTGGTGATGATCGTGGCCCCACCCGGCGAACCCAGGGCCAGCACCGGCTTCCCGTGCTTCAGCACGATGGTCGGGGAGATCGACGACCGCGGCCGCTTGCCCGGACCCGGCAGGTTCGGGTCGTGGACGGCGGGGTCGGCAGGTGCGAACGAGAAGTCCGTCAGCTCGTTGTTGAGCAGGAAGCCCCGCCCCGGCACCGTGATGCCACTGCCACCGGTCTGCTCGATCGTCAGGGTGTACGCGACGACGTTGCCCCACTTGTCGGCGGCCGTGAGATGCGTGGTGTTCTCGCCCTCGTACGTCGTCGGGGCTGCCGTCCCCGCACCGGCGCAGTCACGGGGATGGCGCGGGTCGCCCGGGGCGAGCGGACTGGTGAGCACCGCGTCGTCCTTGATCAGGCACTCCCGCGAGTCGGCGAACCGCTGGCTGAGGAGCTCCTTCGTCGGCACATCCTCGAACGCCGGGTCGCCCACCCAGCGCCCACGGTCCGCGAAGGCGATGCGGCTGGCCTCGATGAAACGGTGCAGGTACTGTGACCGGCTCGCCTGCGAAAGGTCGGTGGACTCGAGGATGTTGAGGGCCTCGCCCACCGTCGTGCCGCCCGACGAGGACGGCGCCATGCCGTAGACGTCGAGCCCGCGGTAGCCGGCCTTCGTGGGTGCCTGCCGCAGTGCCCGGTACGCGCGCAGGTCCTTCGTGGTGAGGTCGCCCGGACGTACCAACCGGTTCGACGACGGGTCGACGGGTGGATTGCGTACGGTCCGCACGATGTCGTCGGCGAGCTTGCCCCGGTAGAGCGCGTCGACTCCCTCGCGGCCGACCTCCTCGTACGTACGCGCCAGGTCCGGGTTCTTGAAGACCGACCCGACGACGGGGAGCGCGCCGCCGGGCAGGAAGAGCTTCCGGGTGTCCGGGAAGTCGGCGAACCTGGCCTGGTTGCCCTCCGTCTGCGAGCGGAACGTTCCGTCGACGACGAAGCCGTCGCGGGCCAGCCGCTCGGCCGGTTTCAGGACCTGCCGGAGCGATTTGCTCCCCCAGGCGTCGAGTGCGGCGTCCCATGTGGCGGGGGTGCCCGGAGTGCCGACGCCGAGGCCGCTGGTGACGGCCGATTCGAACGCGATGGGCTTCCCGTTCTCCAGGAAGAGCGAGGAGTCCGCGCTGCGCGGCGCGGTCTCGCGGCCGTCGATGGTCTCCACCGTGCGGGTGCGGGCATCGTAGTGCACGAAGTAGCCACCGCCGCCGAGTCCCGCCGAGTACGGCTCGGTGACCCCGAGGGCCGCCGCGGTGGCGACGGCCGCGTCCACCGCGTTGCCGCCCTTGCGAAGAACCTCGATACCGGCGGCCGTCGCATCGGCGTCGACGCTGGAGACCGCTCCCCCGTATCCGGCCGCCACGGGTGACTTGGGAGGCGGTGGGACCGGTGGCGCGGAGGAGGACGGGGCCGCTGCCCCGACCGTCACCATGGCGGCGAGAACAACCGACAACGACACATTCCGCGCAACGGAACGCCTCATGCGCACCTCCAGTGAAGGATTGTCCGCGCAGGGTAACGCCGCTCCGGCCACCCCGTCAGGACCGCCTCGAACTTGAGGCCGAATGCCCGCTAACATGCCCGCCCATGACTGACGACGTACGCAACATCGTGCTGGGCGTGATAGCCGCCGGCCTCAGCGCCGCACTCGGCTGGCTCGCGCGCACCTACTTCTGGCGCCGCAAGCTCCGCCGCAAGCAGGCGTTTTTCGGGCTCCCGGGCAACTCGGAGTGCCTGCTCGTCGTCAACCGCGACGCGGGCGGGGACGGCGCGGTCCACCGGCACGACGTCTTCGCTCTGCTCGAACTCTCCGCGCTGATCAAGGACTGCTCGGCGCATGCCCAGATCCTGTCCCACGACATCGCCCAGCAGGGGTTCGGCGAACGGACCGAGTTCTGCGTCGGCGGCCCCGTCTCCAAGGCGCGGAGCACTCCACGCCCGCGCCGCGTCAGCATTCCGTTAGCTTCCGCCTCGCTCCCCCGCCACGGCATCTGAGTTCCACCTGACGCCGCCTGTGCAAATCCCGGGTCTACTGGAGGGTCTGATGCAGGGTTGGGTAACAACTACTTTTCCCCAACCCTGCATCAGACCCGACCGCTACGTGACCTGCCATTCAGGTTTCGGCATCGAGGGGGTCACCTCACCTTGCGCTCGCACCCTCCAACAGACGACAACATCCGTCCGCACCGTAGGGTCGCAGCATGCCGACCGAAGACAGCCCGCGCCTCACGGCCAAGCACTGGCAGGACTGCACGGACGTGTACGACTTCCTGGATCAGATCCGGCTACGGCCCGGCATGTGGATCCCCGGCGGATCGCTCCTACACCTGCAGTCCTTGCTCACCGGCTACCGGGTAGCGCTCGGTGTGCACGGCATCGAGGAACCCTTCGCCTTCTGGCCCCAGGACGACTTCAACCGCTGGCTCCAAGAGCAACGCGGCCTCGCCGGCTCCCTCACCTGGGCAGCCGAGATCGAGCTCAGCACCCCCGTAGGCTCGACGCCGGTCGAGGAGTTCTTCCGCCTCCTGGACGACTTCAGACGTGAGAACGCACGGGATCTGACACCGGATGCCACGACGAACCGGCGTCCCGGCAATGAGTGAGGGAGAAGACAAGATGACGGCCGGCATCCAGTTCAGCTGGGAACTCAGCGGATCCGGCTGGGCAACGTGCCGCATCGCCGACGGGCCCTCCGAACGCAGAGACGTCGTCAGCTACTGCACCGATGCGCTTGCCGACGTACTGCACGGCCTCACGGCTCTTTACGGACCCGGCACTGTCCACCGGTTCTCCTTCGACCTCGAACCAGCCGAAATCAGGTGGGTTCTGCGGGGCGCAGGGCCGGACGTAGAGATCACGATCTATCTGTTCCCGGACATGTCCGGCAGCTTCGACGCTCCCGACGGAGCTGGCACGCTCGTATGGAGCTCGAGACAAGACCGGGGCGTTCTGAGTCATGCCGTCATGGAAGCCGCACAGTCAGTGCTGCGGATCCATGGCGAAGAGGGCTACCGGGCGAAATGGATACAACACCCCTTTCCTGTTGCAGCACTGCAAGACCTGCGCCGACTGCACCTGCGAGACGACGCGTGCGATCTCCAGCACGACCTGTCGCTTCCATAGACGATCCCCCGCCAGCAGGTTCACAGACATGCACTGGACGAGGTCATGTCTGGGCGATGTTCCTCCACGCGGCCGTGACGCAGCCTTCCTCCCAGTGCCACCACGCCTTCGCCGCGCCGTGGACCAGGAGTTTGTGGATCTTCGGAAGATCCGCAGTCGGCGGGACATCCAGAGCCACCATCCGGTACTGCTCGATGCCCTCACCGGTCGTACCGAGGCTGTGGAAGATCTTCAGAACGCTCTGCCGGGCAACACCCGAGCCACCGTCCTTCAGCACGATCAGCCGGATCGTGCAGTTCTCCGAAGACTGAACCGTATCCCCGGCCCAGCGAACGCCTTCATCGTCGACCTCCACCCGGATGATGTCGTCGCTGGCAACCCCTCGTACGAACCACGGAGTGTTGTCCAACCGCACCGTTCCATCACCAAGGTCCACCGCCCACAGACTCTCGACGCTCGCCGGCGGCCAGCCGTCCTCGTCTATGTCCATCCGGAAGTGGACCTTCACATGGTCGTTGCTGATATTGGTCACCGCGCCATCATCCACGGGCCGGGCATGAGCGTGAGGACAGAAGACCTCACTGGATCTGAACGGTGGCGCAGGTGAACGTCGTTTCCTGTAGCAGCGCCGGAGTGATGGCGACGCCGGTAAGGTGCTCCGCCAGAGCGAACGCTGCCGGTGAGGAAAGATCCGTTTCGGGAGCCTCTTCGTCGAGATGGAAGCCGATCTGTTCCATGACGTCGAGGAGTTCGTCGGGCCCGGTGCCCCACCGGTCCTCCGGGAACATGGGGTCGAAGCACAGCCGCAGCACCTGGTCCTCCGCCCAGAGGAACGTGCCGACGGCGTTGATGTTGGCGAAATGGGAGATCCAGCTCGTTCCGGCGGATGCCGGTAGCGCTTGCTTGTCAGTGACCCCGAGGTAACCGTTGGGTTCGATCAGCAGTGTCCAGGTGCCCACAGTCGTCATGGCGACTAGCTGTCGGTTCCCCTCCTCCAGGTCGTACTGGGCGAAGGCGGCATCGACGACGGCGGCAATGCCCCGTAGTGGTGCTTCCGGTCGTCCTTCGAGCCTGAACATCAGCTCAGCAGGCGACAGACCCCGCACCAGGGTGAAGCAGTACGCCTCAGCAATGTCAGGAAAGTCGTCCTCGAACCACGCGTAGTCCGCTCCGGTCTTCGTCATGCCGCCCATCCTTGCCCCTGCGTCTGACAACGGAGGAGGCTCGGCCGTCAGCAAAGTGGGAGACGATCTCCGTCAGTGCGTCTGGTGACCGGCGCGGTCATTCGGTGAGGTTGGGAAGCACTTTCCACCGGAGCCAGGCCAGCATCTGGTCGAGCAGGTGTACTGCCCGTTGCCGAGGGGGGAGTTCGCATGGGCTGGTCCTCCAGTAGGAGGCGGTCAGCTCGTCGACCCGGGCGTGCAGCGCCTCTTCCGGGGCGGTGACGGTGAGCCGTGCGAAGCGGAGGAAACCGGAGAGCGGCCGACTGTCGTGCAGGTCCTCCGCCAATGCCCCCGCTCGATCCAGCAAGGGGAGGGACGCCGGCTCCTCGGGGAAGCCGGCGCAGAGGGCGGCCAGAGCGAGGCGGACATCCAGGGACGCGGTATCCCAACGGGCCGCCAACTCGGGAAGCGCCCGCCGGACGGCTGCGCGTGCCCGGGCAGCTGCGGCTGGATCGGCCTGCGGGTGCTGCCGGGGCCAGGCGTCCGCCGAGAGGAGGTCGGTCTCAGCGGCGATGCGGAAGAGGAGCGTCGTCAGGCTGACTCGCTCATCAGCCGGAACGCGCTCGTCTGAGGCGAGGGCGGCCACCATGGGCACCGCCTGTGCTGTGTACGCGTTGCTGGTGCCCTGGTGGTGGATTTCGTTGTAGAAGTCGCTTGCGAACTCGCGGTCTGAGGCGAAGGGGCCGGACTCCGGCCCGAAGAGCAGAGCACTGTGCGGTGGCCGCTCGTCGGTAGGTATCCGGTCGGTCACCACGGACCGGAAGATGCGCCGCAGGCGGGGCTCGAAGTCCTCGTTCCGGAAGTGGTCCGCTGTCGGTCTGTAACCCGTCGCCGCAGCGTCCCACTCCTCCGGGGGCGGGAAGGCATCAGCCATCGAATCTGATCCAGGGGACGTCGAGCTTCCTGAGAGGGCGCAGGGCGCTGCGGTGGAGGGCGCCGATGCTGACGGCGGCTTCGCCGTCCTCTCCCGGGCCGTCCGACAGTGCGACCACGATGCCGGGGCCGGCGAGGAAGGTCGTCGGATCGAGGGGTGCCATGAAGGGCCGCAGTGGGACGTCCCGCAGCACGGAGCGAAGCAGGGGGACGATGTCGTCGGCAGGGGCGATGGCCTGTGCCAGGTATGGAGCGCTGAAGGTCGCCTCGTGCAGAACGAACTGGAGCAGGAACCTGCTCAGCGGCTCTTGCTCGGGCAGTGCCTCGTCGTTCCGGACGAGCAGGACGGTGTGCTGTCCGTTCTCCGTGTCCGGGCGGCGTGGGCAGCACCACGACCAGCATCCCTGAACCTCGCAGGCGAACGAGACGTGCTCCTCGCCCCGGCCACATCGGTCGGGCTCCGGTTCGTGCACGTAGTTGTGCGAACCCAGGATTCCAGGCCGCTCTTCGGCCAGGCGGTAGAAAGCAGCCAGCGCGGCCGGCATGGCCTCCTCCGACGTGTTGATGCTTGCTTGTCGGGACCGGGCGAACCACGACTCGACAAACAGCGTCAACGCCTCCTGCGGACGCGCCGCCACGAGATCCACCCACGTCAGCATGGGCAGTACCGGATCGGGAACGAAGGGCCTGACTACCTCCAGCACCCCGTTGGCCAGCGGCTCGATGAACTCGAACTCGTAGCGGCCGGGCCCCCAGTGGCGGAACTCGGCTCGTCCGAGCAGCAAGCAGCCGGTACCGACCCTGATGGCGATGCTCACCGGCCGCTGCCGGAGTTCGTCGAAGCTCCAGACGTCCCGGTAGCCGGTCAGCGCCTCGTCGATGCCTGCGGGTATCTTGCCGACCAGACGGAACTGGTCCCGACTCCAGACGCCGCTGGACGCCGGGTCGTCATTGGCGTCGGCGATGATCTGGATCTCCGCGGCACCGACGATCAACGAGGCGCTGGTCAGGTCGTACCTCGTGGCATCAGGACCAAGCCGGTCCAACAGTGCACCCTCATCGACCCGGACCGGGATTCTCTGCGGCATCCCGGGAGTGTACGCGGGGAACGATCACCAGCAGTGTGGGAACGATCTTTGAACGCCTGCATGCACCGCTGGTCAGACCCACTCGTGAACACCCCTCCAAGACATCGACCCGGAGAACAAGTACGCACACCAGATTGTGGCCAGTGATTGCTGGCCATAGGTGTCCGGCTATGGCCTTCTCGCGAAGATGCCGGTGTTGACCTCGGTGAGGACGTCGAGCTTGACCAGGCGTTTCAGCTTGGCGCGGGCGCCTTCGACGTTCTTCGGCAGCAGCTCGTGGCCGAGGGCTTGGCAGACTCCATCGCCCGTTGTGGTCCGGCCGCGTGGTTGAAGGCGTCGAGGATGCGGGGGTAGTCCGGGTGCTCGGGCAGGTCCGGTGGGGCAGCGGGAAGGCGGTCGGCGAGGCTGGTGACGGTGGTGCGGGTGATCGCGAGATGCTCCAGATGGGTCTCGGCCTCCCGCAGCCGGTTCTGCAGGCCGTCGATCTGTTCACGGAGGTCGCCGGCCAGAACCCGGGCAGCTTGTTCCTGCAGTTCCAGGGCGTCGAGCAACGGCTGGACGTTCATGCTGCGACCGCCTGTGCCTCGCGCCAGATGGGGGTGTTCGTGCCGGTGAGCCGGCGGGCCATGACGTGGGTCATGGCCCAGTAGACGCGTGAGGCGGAGGAGGAGGGGTGGTGGTGCTCGTAGTCGCGGACCAGGCGCCGGTGCAGTATCAGGATTCCAAAGGTCTGCTCGACCCTCCAACGCTTCGGCTGCGGCACGAATCCCTTGCTCTGCGGGTCGCGGACGACGATCTCGACGTCGATGCCCAGGCCGGCGCCGTGCGCTACGACCTGATTCTTGAAGCCCTGGTCGACGAGAGCCTTACGAACGGTTCCGCCGGCCTGTTCGACGACGTGGTCCAGCAGGACGATGCCCGCGGCATTGTCGTGGGTGTTCGCGGCCAGGACGACGACCGCGATGACCAGTCCAAGGACATCCACCGCCAATCCCCGCTTGCGGCCGGGCACCCGCTTGGCCGGGTCATGGCCGCTCGTGTCGGCGGGGACCCCGGCGGCCACATGGACACTCTGCGTGTCCAGAACCACCAGGGCCGGGTCCTCTAATCGCCGGGCGCGTTCGCGGACCTGGCACCGCAGGAGTTCGTGGATGACATGGTCGGTCCCGTCGTCCCAGCATGCGGCGAAGTAGTAGTAGGTCGCGCTCTTCTGCGGCAGGTCATGCGGTAGGTAGGCCCACTGACAGCCAGTCCGTCCCTGGTAGAGGATCGCGTTCACGATCTCCCGCATGTCGTAGGCACCCTGATGCCCGCTGACCGACCGATGCCGGCCCTTCCACGCGGTGATCACCGGCTCGATCAACGACCACTGCTCGTCCGATAAGTCACTCGGGTACGGCTTGCGTTCACTCACCTGGTCACATCACCAGATCAACGACCGTGGGTCGGCAGGTTCCGCCCCACCACCACACCATCAGGCGACAGCAAAACCCCTCAAAGACTATTGAACCGCCCCCTAACAGCACGTGGCCAGAATCCAGTTCGGCCACTTCGCGCGAGACCGTACCCCGGCCGCAGCGGCGACGAGTCTGATCCCACCGTGCCCCAGTGACAGCGCTTCCGCCCCTATGGCCAGCCGACGCTGACGCTCATCGAGATGCGGCAACAACACCTCAAACTTCGCCGCCAGGACATCCGCGGCCCCCTCTGATCTCCCCATACCAGAACAACAAGTCCGACAGCGGGAAGCCACGACTTGATTCCCGGCAAGCCCTAACGACAGTTATGAACTCATGTTGGCAGCAGCCGAGGAGTTCGAACGCGTCAGCCTTCATCCCGCAGGTTCAAATTTAGAGGCGGATTATCCCACCGTCTACGGCATGCAGGTTCACCAGACACGGACTTTCACGAGATCTCCACCTTCGGAATATGATCACCCGCTAGTCGCGCATGCGGCTGTTCAAGGAAAGGGATCCGACGCATGACTGACCACATATCACCACCAGATAGGACAGGTGGGAGATTGTTGTCCCGCCGGGCTTTGCAGAGAGTGGCGCTGGCGACGGCGGCTCTGTTGGCGGTCGAGGCCGCGAGCGTGCTCGATGTCACGGGGCAGGCGGTAGCCCTGTCGTCACAGCGGCCCTCGGCGGCCGGAGGCAAGTCGTATCCGACCGAAGCGGCGGACCTCGCGTCCGCGAGGCTCGCGGCCCGGTTGTCGGGCAAGCGCATGGAGGCGCTGTCGGAGCGGACTGAGTTGTTGACGACGTGGGCGAATCCGGACGGCACGGTGACCACCGACGCGGCGTCGGGTCCGGTCCGCTTCCGTGACAAAACCACGGGCGCCTGGCGGAACATCGACGTCGACCTGGTAAAGGCCGTCGACGGTTCGGTCGTCGCGAAGGATCATCCGCTCGGCCTGAAGCTCGGTGGGAAGACACCGGTCGCGAAGGCGGCGCGGGTCATGTCGTCCGGCGCGGCCGGTGCGGCGGGCACAACGCCGGTTCCGCTGGTGTCGCTGGACGCCGGCGATGGCCGGACGCTGGACCTGTCGTGGCGCGGTGTCCTGCCGGAACCTTCCGTCTCCGGGCACACGGCCCGGTATGCGAACACGCTGACGGCGACAGATCTGATCATCGAGTCGACTCGCACGGGCTTCGAGCAGTTCCTGGAGCTGAAGGACCGCTCGGCGGTCGACGCCAACGGCTCGGTGACACTGACGCTGAACGCGAAGGGCATCGAGGCAAGAGCGAACGCCGACCAGTCGGTGACTTTCCTGGACACCGAGTCCGGCAAGCAGGTCGGCAACCTGCCGGCACCGGTTATGTGGGACGCGTACGTCGACCCGAACTCAGGCGAGCACACCCGGCAGGCCGACGTCAGGCTGAAGGTGACGCAGAACAGCGACGCGATCGACCTGACGCTGACCCCGGACGCGAAGTTCCTGACCGACCCGGCGCGTACGTTCCCGGTGACGGTCGACCCGGCGGTGAACATCGGCGCGAGCTTCGACACATTCGTGCAGCAGGGCTATGACATCGACACCTCCGCGCAGACGGAGCTGAAGCTCGGCAACAACGGCTCGGGCCAGATCGCGCGATCCTTCCTGACCTTCCCGATGAAGGCGATCACGGGCAAGCAGATCCTGAGCGCCAAGCTGAACCTGTGGAACTCCCACTCCTGGTCGTGCACGGCTACCGGCTGGGAGGTATGGGACACCCCGGCCGTCTCGACGGCCACCCGCTGGACCAACCAGCCCGGTTTCACCAACAAGTGGGCCACGTCCACGGCCACGAAGGGCTTCTCGTCCTCGTGCGCGGACGGCTGGGTCTCGCAGGACATCCAGAGCCTGGCCGCCGCCTGGGCCGCCAACGGCAACGGCACCAACACGCTCGGCATCAAGGCAACCACCGAGTCCGGCACGAACGCGGAGTTCGGCTGGAAGCGGTTCAACTCCGGCAACGCCGCCTCGAACACACCGTACGTCTCGGTCACGTACAACACAGCCCCCGTGGCCGGGAACCCGATGTCGGTGACCCCCGGCCGTGCGAACGCGGGCAAGAACTGGGTCACCACGACCATCCCGGACATGGGCTACACGACCAGTGACGCTGAGACCACCTTGCTGCGCTCCAAGTGGGAGTTGTGGGAGGGCAGCACGAACCTGGAGGTCTACGACTCCGGCACCCAGGACCCGGTCACGAACAAGAAGGTCTCCCACCAGGCCCCCTCGGGCAAGCTGGTCAACGGCCGCACTTACTGGTTCAAGGGCCGAGTCAACGACGGCAACGCCTGGTCGAACTGGACGCCATCGGTGTACTTCACCGTCGACACCACCAAGCCCGCCACCAGCACCGTCGCTTCCGGTGACTTCCCGGCCAACACCTGGTCCGGCACCCCGGACACGGACGGCAAGCACTCCGGCTCCTTCACCCTGACCCCGCCCGCCACCGATGTGGCCGAGGTGCAATACAAGCTGGACTCCGGAGCCTGGGCCAGCACGGCCACCACCGGCACCGCGGTCACCAAGACGCTCACCTTCCCGGCCGGTAAGCACACCGTCACCGCGCGGACCGTGGACCCGGCCGGCAACGTCTCCACCGAGACCACCCACGTCTTCTATGCCGGCTCCGGCGCCGCGATGCTCTCCCCGAGAGACGGGGACCGCCCGGCCCGTCGCGTGACCCTGGCGGCCGAGGGCCTGACCTCATACACCGGTGTGACCTACCAGTTCCGCCGCGGCGAGACCGACGCCTGGAAGAACCTCCCTGCAGCCGACGTGCGGCAGGGCACGAACACGCTTTCCGCCTGGCCGGTCTCGGTCACCGGCGGCAAGCCCGCCACGATGACATGGAACATCACCGACAGTCTGACCGAGGACGGCCCCATCGAGGTCCGCGCCGCGTTCACCGACGGCACCACCACTGGCTATTCGCAGACCGCCGAGGCCACCCTCGACCGGGACGCGGGCACCGCCCTCACCAATCAGGTCGGCCCAGGCCAGGTCAACGAACTCACCGGTGACTTCTCCCTGTCGGCCACCGACGCCACCGCGTTCGCCGCGAGCGTGAACCGTACGTTCTCCTCCCGTACCAACAGCACTGACACCGAGGGCCAGGCGCAAATCTTCGGCCCCGGCTGGACATCGGCCGTCTCCGCCGAGTCGAGCGACTACACGCAGATCCGCGAGACCTCCGGCTCCTCTGTCGAGGTACTGACCGGTGACGGCAGCACGACCGCGTTCACCAAAAAGAGCAGCGGCGGCTGGCAGCCGGAGATCGGTGCCGAGTCCCTGACGCTGACCTACTCGACCACCACGAACAAGTTCACGCTGACCGACACCGACGCCAACACAGTCGTGTTCGCGAAGGCGGACCCGATCTCGACGACGTGGACGGTGTTCTCGTCGGCCTCGGCAGTCGACGACTCGACGGTCACGGTGTTCTCGACGACGGTGGACGTGGGGGGCAAGAAGCTGGCCCGTCCGAGGTACGTGGTCTCGCCGACAGGCGCGGCGACTGCGACGACCTGCCAGACGACGCCGTCCACAAAGGGCTGCCGGGTACTGGAGTACGTCTACGCGACGGCCACCACGGCCACTCCCAGCGCACTGGGCGACTATGTGAACCAGGTCTCGGCCGTCAAGCTGTGGGCCACCACCCACGGTGCCTCCGCCTCGACCTCCGAGACGCTCGCCTCGTACGCCTACAACGCCTCCGGCCAGCTGCGCCAGGTGTGGGACCCGCGCATCAGCCCCTCGCTGAAGACGGAGTACGCCTACGGCACTGACGGCCGCGTAGCCACGTACACCAAGCCGGGCGAGCTGCCCTGGGCCTTCACCTACGGCACGGCCGGCTCGACCCTGACCTCGGGCCCCGGCATGCTGCTCAAGGTTTCGCGTGCCGCGCTCGCCGCAGGCTCCGCGAGCACCACGTCCGGCACGGCGACCACCACCGTCGTGTACGACGTCCCGGTCTCCGGCCCCGCCGCCCCGTACCAGATGGACGCCGCGACCGTCGCCGCCTGGGGACAGAGCGAGGCGCCCACTGACGCGACTGCGTTCTTCCCCGCTGACAGCGTTCCCGCCTCCAGCACCGGCAACGGCCTGACAGCCGACGTCTATGCCCGGGCCACCATCAGCTACATCAACGCGAACGGGTCGGAGACCAACACCGTGAGCCCGGGTGGTGCGATCACCACCACCGAGTACGACCTGCTCGGCAACCAGTCCTCCGACCTGACCGCCGGCAACCGCGAACTCGCCCTGGGCACCTCCGCCAACGCGACGACAGAACTGGCCGCACTGGGCCTGACCGATCGGTCCACCGCCGAGCGCGCCCAGCAGCTGTCCACCGTGCTGGAGTACACCGCCGACGGAACCCGTGTGACGGACGAGTACGGTCCGCTGCACCAGATCACCCTGGCCGAGAAACTCACCGGCACCACCACCGAGGCCACCCTGGCCGCCGGTACGGTCATCCCGTCCCGTTCCCACACCTCCTACACCTACGACGAGGGGGCCCCGGCAAACGCGGAGGTCTCCGACTTGGTCACCTCCTCCACCACAGGCGCGGCCATAGCCGGCTACGCCACCGACGCGGAGGCCAAGACCACGACCACCACCTACGACTGGTCCACGGGCTCCGAACTGGCCACCACCACCGGCGGCGAGTCCGCGGGCCATGTGACCAGCTACGACAGTGCGGGCCGTGTGGCCACCACCCGTACCCCAAAATCGGCCGGCTCGGACGCGGGCACACTGGTGCACACCTACTACGACGCGCACGCCACCGGCGCCTGCACCTCGGCCGAGTGGGACGGCCTGCTCTGCAAGACGGCCCCGGCCGCGGCCATCTCGGGTGGCGGGACCAACCCCGCCGAGGCCGTCACCACCGTCTACACCTACGGTCGGTGGGGCCAGGTCGTCACCAAGGCCGAGACCGCCAACGGAGTGACCCGTACGACCACCACCACGGCCGACGCGGCGGGCAGTCCGACCGGCACGACCATCACCGGCGGCACCGGAACAGGCACTCCGGCCACCACCATCACCTACGACGGGGCCACCGGCCAGGTTGCCAGCACTACCGCCAACGGTAAGACGTCCACCTCGAAGTACGACGCTCTGGGCCGGACACACACCTACAGTGACGGATCGGGCAGCACCAGCTCCTTCACCTACGACATCCTCGACCGCCCGGTGGCGGCGTCCGACTCGGTGCCGTCCACCACCACCTACACCTATGACGCCACCACCGGCCAGGCCCGGTCCATCACCGACTCGGTCGCCGGGACGTTCACGGCCGGTGCCCACGACCCCGACGGCGCTCTCACCAAGGAAACCCTCCCCGGTGGCTACGCCCGGGCCACGACCTACGACCCGACGGGCAACCAGACGTCGGTAACCTACACGGACTCCTCAGGCACCACCGTGCTCTCCGACTCCGCGGCATACACCATCCACGGCAAGCAGACCGGTCACACCCAGACCGACGGCGGAACCCTGTCCACCGCCTACGACTACGACGCCTCCGGGCGCCTGGCCCGGGCCACCGACGACGACGGGACGACCACGACCTCGCGCGCCTACGCCTTCGACACAGATGACAACCGCACCTCGCTGACCACCACGGTCACGGCCGCAGGCTCCACCCCCAGCACCTCCAGCACGGCGTACGCGTACGACACCGCAGGTCGCCTCATTGCCGGGGGTTACACCTACGACGCCTTCGGGCGCACTACCCAGGTGGCGGAGAAGACCCTGGCCTACTACACCAACGACCTGGTGGCAGGCGAGACGGTGGGCTCCGCCCGTACCACGTGGGGCCTGGATGCTTCCGGCCGCCTGGCATCCTCGGCCACCGCGACCACCAGCGACAGCGGCGCGACATGGTCGACCACGAGCACCACGCTGAACCACTACAACTGTGGCTGCGACACGCCGTCCTGGACGGTCACCACTGCGGGTTCCGCCTCCACCGTCAGCCGGAATGTTCCCGACCTCTCCGGCGGCCTGGCCGTCACCACCGATGGCACCGGCGCCGCGGTCCTCCAACTGGCCAACCTGCACGGTGACATCTCCGTCCGGCTGGACCTGGCGACGTCCGCCGTCACGGTCCAGCACTACGACGAGTACGGCATCCCGCTGGACGCCACGGCCGCCGCGGCGAAGTACGGATCTCTGGGCGCCTACCAGAGAGCCACCGACCGCCTGGCCGGATACACCCTCATGGGCGTCCGCGTCTACGATCCGACCATCGGCCGCTTCCTCCAGAACGACCCGGTCTACGGCGGCAACACCAGCGCCTACATCTACCCCGCCGACCCGATCGGTCAGTCGGACACCAGCGGTGAGCTGAACTACCGCTATCAGACGAAGAAGACGAAGAACTACACCATCGGCCTCCAGAGGAGCTGCACCGGGAAGTCCAAGTGCAGCCTGACCTGGTACGTGAAGCTGAAGAGCATCTGGAAGAAGTACGGCGCTCTGAAGTTCGTGTACAACATCGTCCTTCCGCTGTACAAAGCCAGGAAGAATCAGGACTACGGCCACCTGGAGCCGGGCACCTACGTGTTCCACGGCTCCTGGGGTGTCCCGAACGGGAGAAGTAGACCGGAGTCGGACCGGGGGAAGTACAGGGCCTTGGGCATGACCTTCTGGTTCGACTGGACGGACAACGTTGAATTCAGCGGGAAGTTCACCGTCATGAACATCTGCGTCAAGAACCCGATCCTGAACGTCTACGGCCTCTTCACCTGAAGCCCTGCGGGTTGATCACCGCCGGGGGAGAAGTGGACAACCACTTCTCCCCCGGCTTTCATTACCATCGGAAGGCAACGATGATGTCAAATTTCTCGGACTGGCAGGACCGGATACTGCGAGCGGTCTGGCGGCACGGGGAGCAACTCCCCGAGGAGGTGCTGACGTGGATGGCCGAGCTGTACGACGAGCGTGGCGAAGTTCCGGAATCGGAGTTCTGTGAATCCTGGACCGCGCGAACCTTCGCCATGGCGAGATCGGCCTTCGGGACGGTCACCAAGTCGGCGGAGCAGGACACCGGGAAAGCGGCCACCGGCGACGACTTCTGCTACATCGACTACGTGCGCGACCCGGACCTGGGACCGGTCGGCGTGGTCCACATCAAGTCGGCGGAGGTCTCCACACCCGATTCGGCAGAGGTTCTGGGTGCTGTGGCAGAAGGAGTTCAGGAATTCGTCATGAGCCACCATCGCGTGACCTGGCCCGTCTGCGGCGAGCACGACCGTGGTTTGCATGTGAGTTACCTCCACGAGACCGCGGTCTGGAAATGCTCGGGCGGGACCACGGATGGTCACGTGGTGAGAGCGATTGATCCCGCCGTTCAGCTGTAGATCATCGCGGGCCCTTTCTCTGGGTCAGCCAGCATCTCATCATAATTCCCACTGTTCTCCGCGTGATCCGTTGCAGTTGTGGTGCGCCCGACCATGACCGGAGGTTCATCCCTGAGCCTATTCCAAGCCAGCAGTGTTGACCGCGAGCTGGACACGCACGCGTAACCACGACGCTCCTGGTGGACGGGTTCTCACCCAAGATCACCCGTGTCTGCCAGGAGCTTCCCGTGCTCGTCCACCCATCCTCGGTCGATCTATCCATTCGCACCCTGCAATTCCTGACCGGGCGGCTGAAGGCCGGGCGGCAGGAGATCGGCACACGTTGGCGGCGTCTTCCCGCCGCACGTCAAGCCCTGCTCGCCTTGGCCCACCTGCGGTGCGGTGACACCCATGCCCAGCTCGCCGCCGGTTTTGGCATCGGGATCGCGACCGTCTACAGCTCCGTACGTGAAGCCGTCGACGTCCTGCCCCTCGCCCCGTCCCCGGCCGAGGTGATGTGGACGATCCAGGAGAAGACGTTCGTCATCCTCGACGGCACCCCGCTGCCGATCAACCACATCACCGCCGACACCCCCTATTGCTCCGGAAAGCACAAGCGCCACGGCAAGTGCCGCGACAGCACGGGATCATCGAAGCCCTCACCGAAGCGGTGCTCGGACGCCGGGCGGACGAGGCACATCGGGGCGCCGGCGGCCCCGTCCGCGTACCGTTTCGGGGTCGGCGGGTGGAAGATTCACTTGATCACCGAGCGGACGGGTCTGCCCGTCTCCGTCGCTATCTCGGCGGCGGCGAACCTGCATGACGCCAGTCCCTGATCCCGCTGATAGGGGCATCCCACCAATCCGCCCCCGCGTCGGACATCTACGACGCAAGCTCGCCGGCACGGAGCACCGGCTGGTGTTAGTCGACCAACCGCTGACCGCCCTCCCCCATCTTCGCCACAAGCACCATGACGTATCGCCTGCCGGTTTGGCATGGACCGCTCGAACATCATCCGGACCGTCCTGCGAGGTGCGGCCTCTGCTCGGCAAAGCGCGATATACCGGAGCCGCGCGGGCTCGGCGACCACCGAACAGATGACCAGCCCAGTTCTACGCCTGCACCTGGCGCTGCAACAGCCACCGGCCGCAGCCCAGAGAACTCCCGACGTCCGGCCACGGGACCCAGTGCATGAAGCGTCGGGAGACACAGAAGCGCCACGTCCGCACATGCAGCGGCCGTCGCTCAAGGCTCCCGCCCTCACGGCGAAGGCCCCCACCGAAGCAGGGGCCTCACGTCTCCGCAGGTCAGGATGCTGTCACGAAACTGAGTTCAAGGTTGGACCCTTGGAACGCGTCTGAAGACACCGACCTCTCCACACCCGCAATGTCACGCTGCTCCTCGACGACACCCCCATCCGCCTTCCCGGCGCCCTCGCAATCCTCATGAACCGGCTCGTCACCGAACAGCCCAACCACAGATGGAACCCCAGCATTCGGGCAGTTGACTCTCCCCGGGCACCTGTCCGCGAACTCACCATTCCACCGGTGCCCACGCCCGGGCACTCACAGCTCACGGCATCCCCTGCACACGTCCCTGAGCTGACCTGGGTTTCGTAGCGGCCGGCATTAGTGGTTTCAGGCGGTGTTCGTGGTCGCCTGGGATCGGTGGCGGCGGGCCCCGAGTTCTTCGGGTGGTAGGTAGTCGAGGGCGGAGTACAGGCGTTGGGTGTTGTACCAGCCGACCCACTTGACGACGGCTCGTTCGACCTGGTCAGCGTCTCGCCAGGGGGCCATGGTGCTCGATCAGTTCGGCTTTGAAGGAGCCGTTGAGGGCCTCGGCCATCGCGTTGTCGTAACTGTCGGCTGCGGAGCCGACCGACGCGGTCGCGCCGGCCTCGATCAGGCGCTCGACGGTGCAGCGGGCTGCCGTGAGGCCTTCGCGTCGCAGTTGTCGGTGGATGCGACGGGCTCCGTAGGTCTCGCCGGAGCCGGTGTGGATGCGGCGGATCTCCGCGATGAGGTGGTCGTCGCGCCACCGGCGTGCGGACTTCGGACGTCGGCGGCGGGCGTTGTGGGCGTTGTGGGCGGAGACCGACAGGTCCAGTTCCCGGCAGACGGGCTCGACCCCGAAGTCGTCGCGGAGGTGGTTGATCACCGCGTCGGCCTCGTGCGGGGCTGGTCGAGCTCCTTCGCGAAAGACACGCTGGCAGCCTTCAGGATCTCGTTCGCCCGCCTCAACTCGGCAGCTTCCTTGCGAAGTTGTACGAGCTCGGCTCGCTCGGCGGAGGTGAGCAGGTCGGGGCGGCTGCCGTGGTCGGCCTCGGCCTGGCGGACCCACAGCCGCAAGGCTTCCTTATGGATCCCGAGGTCCGGGGTCACGTGGGCGACCGGACGGCCCGAGTTCTGTACTTCACGGACGGCTCGCTCACGGAGCTCGTCAGGAGACTTCCGGGGTGCAGGCATCAGACCTGTGATTCCCATCTGCCGGATCAATCATGCCCGGCTTCAGGGCCGCTACGAAACCCGGTCCAGCTCAGACCCCGATGACCTGGTCATCGTGACCGGTTTCAAGGCCACCCTCTATCGCAAGCTCGCCCCCGGGCAGAAGACGGCGAACCGGGTTTTGGCCGCCGGACGCGCGCCCGTCGAGCGCGAGTTCGCCCACCTGAAGAACTGGCGGATCCTCACCAAGCTCCGCACTGACCCCGCCCGCACCACCCACCCGCTTCGCGCGCTGCTCGTACTGCCGAACATCGAGGCCAATACGGGAAATTGGGCTCTGCCGCAGGCGGCCCGCGACCAGCTCAAGTGCCCCGGAGCAGCGTCACTGAGCCGGGATCGGCTGGGTGAGGTTCACCGGGTTGCCGTCGGGGTCCTGGATGTGGGCGACGCGCTGTCCCCACGGCATATCGTTGGGGCGGCCGCTGACCGAGCCGCCCAGCGCCGTCACCCGGCCGAGCGTCTCGTCGACGTCGTCGACACCGATGCTGAGCAGGATCCGCGGTGCCACCCCGGTCCCCGGGTTCGTCTTGGCCACCAGCCCGAGGTCGGTGTCGCCGATGCGCAAGCCGAGGTAGAAGGCCGGGCCTTCCGCCGGTACCCGGAAGATCTCCTCGGCGCCGAACAATTTCGTATAGAAGCCGACCAGGACGTCCTGGTCGGCAGTGATGATCACTGGCTGGATCGTGGACATGGCACTCCTGTTGAGAACGGTCGTGTCGCTGGGTAGACCGTTCGAGGACGGTGAACTCATCGGCGAAACCACCCCGCCGGACGATCTACACCCCAGACTGCCGCCCACGACCAGCACGAGCACCCCGAAACGGGGTCACGCCACCCCTGCTGACCAGCCACTTCAAGATGGCGCAGCCACACTGAGCCTGCCAACCGTCAAGCCATGCCTCGGCTGAACGAACCTGGCCACCCCGTCCGCTCCGACCCTAGGTAGTACGGGTCCTGGGTATGCGGGCCGCCGACTCCTTTGCCCGCAGGTCGTGAGCGGGTCGGGCAGAGCGAGGGCATGCCGGATACGGGCGGGGTCAGGTCCTCGCGTATCCGGCGGCTTCGGCCGCAATGTGGTCTGAGCGGATCCGGCCTTGATCTGGGCGGATCGGGAGCCGGGGGTCGAAGCAGACAGCACCAGAGGCGATGGCCGTACTGCTGTACGTGCGGGGTCAGCCAAGCCCGCGAGGCGTCATCCCGGCTGTGCGATAGATCGTGTCGAGGACCTGCATCTGACGGAGTGCGGCGGGCGCGTCGGTGCGTATGGGCGCGCCGTGGCGTACGGCGTCAACGAATGCGCGGAGTTGCAGGACGTAGGTGGAGGTTCGGTCGGGGGTCTCCCGCCATCGCCGGTCAGGGGTGCGCAGGGTGATTTTGGCGCCCATCTGCGGATGGTAGGGGAAGGAGACACGCATCTTTCCACTTGTACCGGTCACCTCGAGTTTCGAGGCGAACAGGCGTCGGGACCAGATCGAGGAGACGATCGTTCCGCGGATGTCCTGGGGGAAGAGGAGGTCTGCCTCGAGGGAGCGGTCGATGCCGCCGCCTTCACGTGCTCGGGCCTGTGTGACGGTCGGCTCGCCGAACAGCTCGCGCAGCAGCCTGACGGGGTAGTAGCCGACGTCGAGCAGACCTCCGCCGCCCAGGGCGAGGTTCCAGCGGATGTTCTTACCGGGCGGGACCGGCACGCAGAAGATGGCTCGAGCGGTGTGAACGGTACCGATCTCACCTGTGGCGATGATCTTACGCAGCTCTTCGGTCAGCGGGTGGTGGCCGCTGTGGTATGCCTCCATGACGACCGTCGGCGAGGTCGCGGCAGCGGTGACCAGGTGCTCAGCCTCGGTGGCGTTGGCCGTGAACGGTTTCTCCACCAGCACGTGCTTGCCGGCGTCGAGTGCCGCCTTCGCCCAGCGCGCGTGGAGGGTTGCGGGGAGCGGGACGTAGACGGCGTCGATCTCCGGGTCGGCGAGCAGTGCCTCGTAGCTGGCATGCGTGCGGGCGATCCCGTACTTCTCGGCCGCCGCCCTGGCCCGGTCGGGGTCCCGGGCAGCGATCGTGGAGATCTCCAGGCCGTCGACATCCGGGGCCGGGCGCACGAGGGCGTCACGCATGATCCGCGCGGCGCCCAGCACTCCCACGCGCACGGGGCCGTCGGTGGAGTGGTGAGCAGGTTCGTGGTTCATGCGGTACTGCCTCTGTTCGTCTGGATCAGGGGGTGCGCTTGACAGGCGGCGTCGCTCATCGGCGTTCTTCTTGCATGAGCTGCGCGATACGCATGGCATTGGCCATCACGGTGAGCCCGGGGTTGAATCCACCGTTGGTGGGGTGCAGGGAGGCGTCGGCGACGTAGACGTTGCTCGTGTGCCAGAGGCGGCCGGTCGGGTCGCATGCGGACGAGTGGGGATCTGCGCCCAGGCGTGCTGTTCCGGCGGAGTGCTCAGCTCCCTGTGGTGCTCCTGGCGCGGCCATGGTGAAGATGGACTCTCCTCCCAGTTCCTGCACCCACTCGCGGCAGCGGCTGGCCATGTACTCGGCTGCTTCGACGCTGGCGGGGTGGGGTGTGCCACGGAGCCGGGCCACGGGCATCCCCAGTGTGTCGGTGCGCTGGGTGTCGAGGCTGACGCGGGCTGCGGCGTGCGGAATCTCCTGGACCATGGAGAGAGCGCCGGGAAACACGCGGCTGTCGCGCATCCATGCCTTGTGGGCCTGGCCGAACCGCACGGGCGGTGACGCGAACTGTCCGACCTGGGCCTTGAGCAGGGGGTAAGGGGCAGGCAGGTCGAACATCACGCCTCCGCCCCAGATCTTGTGCTGACCGTGCACGAATTGGACGGTGGCGACGGAGTGCCCCGGCCCGTCGGGAGTCTTGGCGTTGGGGCCGCCCAGGGCGCTGGCCATGGCGATGCCGTGGGAGTGGTGGTTGCGTCCGACCCACTCGTTGCCCAGCCCTGAGGTGAGCAGGAGGCGGGGGGTCTCGATGGCTCCGGAGGCGACGACCACGGTGTCGGCGGTCACCTGGAGTTCCTCAGGGGGTGAGGTGTTCCCGCGCCGGAAGACGATCCGGGCGCCAGTGGCGCGGCCTTTTCCGTCATGGAGAATCTCGGTCACCCGTGCGTCGGTGAGCAGTGAGCAGCGGCCGGTGGCGAGTGCGCGGGGCAGGAAGGTGTTCTGCGTGCCGTTCTTGGCGTCCACGGGACAGGAGTGTCCGACGCACTGAGCGCATCGCACGCAGGCGGCGCGGCCGTTGCGGGGCACGCTGTTGATGGCGAAGGGGATCGGGGAGGTGTCCCAGCCCAGACGTGCTGCCGCCTTCCCGAACTGGGCCCTGGCCATGTCGTCGGGGAGGGCAGGCATCGGGTAGGGGCCGGTGCGAGGTGTGCGGGTGGCCATGGCGCTCGCGGCATCGCCGGAAACGCCGAGCTGCTGTTCGATCTGGTCGTAGTAGGGCGCCAGTTCGTCGTAGCCGAAGGGCCAGTCGGCGAGCGTGCTGTCCGGGGGCACTCCGTAGGTCGAGGCCATGGCGAAGTCCTCGGGGTAGAACCGCCATGCCATGCCTTGCCAGAGACGTGTTCCGCCGCCGACGGTCATGGCATTCAGGCCGTAGGCTTGTCCGCTGCCGTTGCCCGCGAGGGTCGTGGTGGTCCCGTCCTGGTTCTCGAGGATTCGCAGGTCTCCTTCACCTGCGCCGGCGGTGACCTGGTAGAGCTCGGCCCGCTTTCCCTGGAGGTGGTTTCCGCGCAGTTCGCTGTTGCGGTGGTTGGCCCCCCGTTCAACGAGGAGCACCTCGCGGCCTGCGGCGGCCAGTTCCCGCGCGGCGACGACGCCGCCTGCGCCGGCTCCGACGACGACGACGTCGTAGTGGGAGCGGACGTGCTCGGGCCGGATCGATGGGGCCGGTTCGGGATCGAGGGGGGACACGCCTAGTGGTACAGGCTTGAAGCCGGTCGTCGCCCAGCCCGCAGGGGCGGAGGTGCCGGCGTAGTAACCCTCATACGCGATGCGCAGGAGGGCACCGAGGGTTTCCTGGGGGAGCGAGGAGATGAGACGTTCGCGTGCGGTGTGGGACGAGGCAGCGTGGCTGAAGCCAGCTTTCTCCAGGTCCGACAGGGCGTGAAACAGGGAGGGCCGCGCCCAGGACATGAAGTCCTGCAGGTGCTCGTCGAGGAGCCGCGCCACGCCGCCGTCCCAGCCGCCGGGTGTTGCTTCGTCCGCGGGAATGATCGTGTCGAACAGCGTGCGGAGGACGTCACGCTCGTCCGGGCCGAAGGTGTCCGCGATGCCGGTGGCGGTCATGGCGTCCTCATTCCTAGCTAATGCTGAACAGATGTGCAGTGTTTGGCACAACATAAACGTCCTCGAAGTCCGGTGTCCACATCCCCGACGCAGGCCGCACCCGACCCCAGGGCGCAGTGGTGGTCAGCCGCATGGCCCGGCGGCACCACGAGCGGCGCTCAGAAACTGCTCCCGGCCAGGGCGAGATCCTCCCCGCCAGTCAGGGGTCGAGGCTCAGACCTGGGGGCACCGGACCGCGGTCCGTCCCATGACGCGACGGCCCCGTAGTGGCGGCCACCGCTACAGGGGGTGCGCGGCTGCGCGGCGAGACCGTTTACACGGCCGGCGCCGATGCAGTTCGGTGACCGGCTGGTCTACTCCGCCCCGCCCGGAGCCCCGTGCCCGTGGGGACGCCGAGGTCTGGATCTGCCGTTGTCCGCGCCTCCCACGCCCGGGATCCGTTGGCCCGCCTGGTGCACCGGGCTCCCCGTGCGGAGCCGACGGCCGCTGGGATCGAGCTGCGCGGCCACACGGCGGAAAGGCGCGGGGAAGGCAGTTGGCCGGCCCTGAACGGTTCAGGCGGGACTGCTGAGATCCATCAGGCCGTGGGCTGCCAGCATGGCGTCGAACCTGCCGATCATGGAGAATGTCGGGCTGAGCAGCCACTGCAGCTGCAGGCCGTCGATGGTCGACAGGATGAGCGAGGCAGTGTCCTCGAACGTCTGCCCGGGCGGCGTCTGGTGGCCTTCGCGTGCGAGCGTTTCGACGATGAAGCTCGCGAGCATGGCGTAGCGGTCCACGAAGTAGCGGTGTGCGGGGTGCTCGGTGTTCACCGCCTCGGCGGCGAGCGTCGTGTAGAGCCGCATCAGCCCGGGGCTGCGCTCGTTGTCGATCACGATGTGCCGGATGCCGTCGATCACGTGCCCGGATTCCATGAACGACATCACGGTGTCGCGGGAGTACAGGTCGCGGTCCTCCAGGACGGCGACGAGGAGCTGCTCCTTGGAGCCGAAGTGGTGCAGGATCGCGCCGGGTGAGACGCCGATGGCTCCGGCGATGTCGCGCAGGGATCCGCCGCGGTAGCCGTCCTGGGCGAAGACCTCGGTGGAGGCTTGGAGAATCTCGCGTCGGCGCGCACGTCCGGCCCTGTACGGGCCGCGGGCCGCCCGGCCCGCGTTCGGGGCGGCCGGTTCAGCGGCTCCCTGTTCCGGCGATGGCATGCCGAGGAGGATACATCGCTGCTGCGGGGTGCGGCTGGTGGACGGTGGGCGAGGGCGGTCCTATAGTGTCCACACCCCAAAGCTGAACGACTGCTCAGTGTTCGGTCTGCTCACCACCAGGAGTTCCCATGGCCACGCCATCCGCCCTCGAGGACCAGGCCGCCGGTACTGACGGGGCGCGTCCACCCGCGGTTCCGATCGTTGCCGGCTTCTACCCCGACCCCTCGATCTGCCGGGTCGGCCAGGACTACTACCTGGCGAATTCGTCCTTCGAATACCTGCCCGGCGTACCCCTCTTCCACAGCACGGACCTGATCTCGTGGAAGCAGATCGGCAACGCGCTGCAGCGCCCCGACCAGCTGGATGTGAGCCGGGCGGCCAGCAGCCTGGGCATCTGCGCGCCGACACTGCGCCATCAGGAGGGGACGTTCTGGCTGATCACGACCAACAGCGCCCAGGTCGAACGCGGCCACCTCCTGCTCAGCGCCGAGGACCCGGCAGGCCCCTGGTCACCGGCCCGGTACATCCCCGGAGTGATCGGCATCGACCCGGACCTTGCCTGGGACGAGGACGGCACCTGCTACCTGACCTGGACCTCCTTCGATCCCCGCTGGTTCGGCATCGTCCAGGCCACACTGGACACCACCACCGGCCAGCTCCTCGAAGAGCCCCGCCAACTGTGGCCAGGCACAGGGCTCGCCAGCCCGGAGGGCCCGCATCTGCTGCGCCGCGGCTCCTGGTGGTACCTGCTCCTGGCCGAGGGCGGAACCGAGCGCGGTCACTCCGTGACTGTGGCCCGCTCCCGCGCCCCTCGCGGCCCCTTCGAACCGCACCCCCACAACCCGGTGCTGACCCACCGCAGCACCGACCACCCTGTGCAGAACACCGGCCACGCCGATCTGGTCGAAGGCCCCGACGGGCAGTGGTCGATGGTGCATCTAGGCGTCCGCCCGCGTGGCGGTGGCCCCGGCTTCCACGTCAACGGCCGCGAGTCGTTCCTGGTCGGCGTCGACTGGCAGGACGACTGGCCCGTCATCGACGAGAACCGCTATAGCGTCCCCGCAGCCGACCACTCCTTCATCGACACATTCGACACCCCGACACTTCACCCCCGCTGGATCTCCCCACGGCGGTCCCCGGAAGACTTCACCGCCCCCGCGCCCGGCGGCGGTCTGCACATCGAAGCTACTGCCGAGCACAACGGCGCGCTGCTCACCCGCACCCGCGACGAGCACTGGCGCGTCGACGTCACAATAGCCACGGACGGCGGCGCGACAGCCCGGTTCGCTCTGCGCCTGGACGACACTCACTGGTACGCGTTGGATGCCGACGCCACCAGCGTGACCGCCCGGGCCCAGGTCGGGACCCTCGGTCAGAGCGTCGCGCAAAGCCCCCGCGACAGCGACGGCACTCCGGTGCACCTGTTCATCCGCACGAGGCCCGCGGTCTCCTCCCACCCCGCGCTGCCCACGGACCCGGACCTGATCGACCTCGGCCACCTCGACGGCGAGCAGGAAGTCGTCCTCGCCACGCTGGAGGGCCGCTACCTCTCCAGCGAGGTCGCCGGCGGCTTCACCGGCCGCGTGGTAGGCGTCCAGGCCCTCGATGCCAGCGCGCACCTGCAGCGCTTCGAGTACCGCACCACTTCCGCCACGTGACCCGCCCCGCCGCAGCAGCGGCATCCGCCGATGAAGCGCCCCGACCCAGGAGCACCGTGACAACCACCGCCGCGCCTGTCTACCGCAACGCCACCACCCCGCTAGCCGACCGTGTCGAGGACCTCCTGGCCCGCATGACCCTACGAGACAAAGCGGGGCTGTTCTTCCACGACATGGTCGTGCCCGGCCCCGACGGGCATCTGGCAGGTTCGGAGAACTTCCTGGGCAGGCCCGCCACGGTCGACGCTGTGCAGAACCTGCGCATGACGCACTTCAACCTCGTGGGACCGATCAACGACGTACGGGCCCACGTGCGCTGGTACAACCGCCTGCAGGAAACAGCCCTCGACACCCCGCTGGGCATCCCGGTCACGCTCTCCACGGACCCGCGCCACTCCTTCTCCTCCAACGCCGGCACCGCCGCCCTGGCCGGGGCGTTCTCCCAGTGGCCCGAAACCCTCGGTCTGGCCGCCCTGCGCGACGAGGACCTGGTCGAGCAGTACGCCGACGTGGTGCGCCGCGAGTACCTGGCCACCGGCCTGCGTGTTGCACTGCACCCGCAGATCGACCTGGCCACCGAGCCCCGCTGGTCTCGCTCAGGGATGACCTTCGGCGAGGACAGCGATCTCACCGGCAGACTCGTGGGCGCCTACCTGCGAGGTCTGCAGGGCGAGGAGTTCGGCCCCACGTCGGTCTCGGCGGTCGTCAAGCACTTCCCAGGCGGCGGCCCGCAGAAGGACGGCGAGGACCCGCACTTCCCCTACGGCAAGGAACAGATCTATCCCGCTGGGAAGTTCGACCACCACCTGCAGCCCTTCATCGCCGCGCTCCAGGCCGGAGCCCGGCAGATGATGCCCTATTACGGCATGCCGGTGGGCACCCCCTTCGAGGAGGTCGCCTTCGGCTTCAACCGGGACATCATCACCGGCCTGCTGCGTGAGCAACTGGGCTTTGACGGCATCGTCTGCACCGACTGGGGCCTGCTCACCGACGCGGTCATCTTCGGCCAGCCCGTGCCCGCACGGGCCTGGGGCCTGGAGCACCTGGACCCGCACGCCCGGGCCCTGCGGGCCCTGCACGCCGGAGCCGACCAATTCGGCGGCGAAAGCGTGCCCCACCTGCTGGAAGACCTGGTCGAACGTGGTGACCTGGAGGAGAGTCGACTGGACACCTCCGCGCGCCGGCTCCTCGCCGAGAAGTTCGCCCTCGGCCTGTTCGACCAGCCCTTCCTCGACGAGGACGAAGCCCTCGAAGTCGTCGGACACCCCGACCACATACGGCTCGGACAGGCCACCCAGCGCGCGGCCGTCACGCGGCTCACCGCAGCCCCGGTGACATCTGCAGCAGCCCTGCACCACTCCCCCGGCGACCGCCGTATCTACACCGAGGGCCTTTCGGCCCAGGCAGCCGCCCGGCTGGGACGGCCCGTCGACTCCCCCGAACACGCCGATGCCGCGGTGCTGCGCCTGCAAGCCCCCTACGAACCGCGCCCCGGAGGCTTCGAGGCGATGTTCCACGCCGGCTCCCTGGAATTCCCGGCACCTGAACGCGAACGGATCCTGTCCGTGTGTGAAACGGCCCCCACCGTCGTGGTCCTCTACCTCGACCGGGCTGCCGTGATACCGGAGATCGCGGCAGGTGCCGCGGCCCTCGTCGTCGACTTCGGCGCCGACGACGACGCAGTTGTGGACATCCTCACCGGCGTCGCCACCGCACGCGGCCTCCTTCCCTTCGACCTGCCCTCCTCGATGACGGCCGTCGAGGCCAGCGCACCCGACGCCCCCTTCGACACCCGCAACCCGGCGTTCCGCTTCGGTGACGGCATCACCGCCTGAGCGCAGCGCCCCTGCAACAGGAGACATACATGACGACGACGCGTCCGCGGCACACGCTCCATCCTCAACTGGCAGACCGGATAGACACCTTCGCCGACAACCTCGCGGCCGGCGACTTCCAGCCGCTCGATGAGCCCTACGGACCGTCCGAGGCGTGGGACCTGGCGATCGACGACCAGGAGATCCCGGGGCCGGACGCGCAGATCCCGGTGCGTGTCTACCGTCCCATCAGCCACGCGCAGACCCCGCGCCCCTGTCTGGTGTGGCTGCACGGCGGCGCCTGGGTCGGCGGCGACCTCGACATGCCCGAAGCCCACGAGACCGCCCGCGGCATCGCCGGACGAGCGGACGCCGTCGTCGTCTCCGTCGACTACCGCCTGTGCGGCAAGGACGTGCACTTCCCTTCCCCGCATGACGACACCGTCGCCGCCTACCGCTGGATCCGCGACAACGCGATGGACCTGGGCATCGACCCCGCCCGCATCGCCCTGGGAGGAGCCAGCGCCGGCGGCAGCCTCGCAGCCGGAGCCGCACTACGCCTGCGGGACGAGGACACAGCCCTCTGGCAGACCATGCTGATCTACCCGGTGCTCCACGCCCCGCTGCCCGAGCCCTCGGACGAACTGACCGCCGCCCTGGCCCAGCTCCCGGCCCCCTTTCAGATGCTCAGCAAGCTCCTCGACCAGTTGTTCGGCCCGTACCTGGGTGATCAGCCGATCGAGACGGCGTCCTCATACGCCTTCCCGGGCCTCGCGAAGGACCTGAACGGCTTCCCACCCACCTACATCGACACCGACGAGTTCGACCCGCTGCGCAGCAGCGGCGAGACCTTCGCCCACCAGCTCCACGCCGCAGGGGTGGACGTCGAGCAGGCGCTCTCGGCAGGCGTACTGCACGGCCACCTCAACCTCGTGGGCCTCGACGCCGCGCACGCCACCCTCGACCGCATGGCTGCCCGCCTGCGTGAGCGCTGACGCGGCCCCTTGGCCGTGCACGCCATCGCCTGCCGCCGTGGCCCTTGTTGTGACCCGCCCCACCAGACACCACTCTTTATAGGGAGTCCCCATGTCCCTGTTCGTCTCTCCTCCGTCAGACACCGCCACACCGACCACCGCGGCGGCGAAGATCTTCAACTACCCCCGCAACGCCTGGTACGTCGCCGCCTGGGACCACGAGGTCACCGGCCGCCAGCCGCTGGCCCGCACGGTTGCGGGAGTACCGCTGGCGTTGTGGCGCAACACAGAGGGCCGCGCGGTCGCCCTCGCCGACGCCTGCTGGCACCGGCTAGGCCCACTGTCCAAGGGCAAGATCCTCGGCGACGAGCTGCAGTGTCCCTACCACGGTATGCGCTACAACTCGACCGGCCGCTGCACCGGGATGCCCGCGCAGGAGACGATCAACCCCAGCGCGGCGGTCCCCTCCTACCCCCTTGTCGAACGCTACCGATACCTCTGGGTCTGGATCGGCGATCCAGACCTCGCCGATCCGAACACCGTGCCCGACATGCAGCAGATGGATGATCCCGCGTGGGCTGGCGACGGGGAGACGATCCACGCGGAGTGCAACTACCAGCTCGTCCTCGACAACCTCATGGACCTCACTCACGAGGAATTCGTGCATTCCTCGAGCATCGGCCAGGAGGAACTGTCGGAGGCCGAATTCGAAGTGACGCACGAGGGCGACACGGTGACCGTCGCCCGGTGGATGCGAGACATCGACGCCCCTCCGTTCTGGTTGAAGAACATGCGCGACAAGTTCCCGGGCTATTCCGGCAAGGTCGACCGCTGGCAGATCATCAAGTACGAGGCGCCAGGCACCATCCGCATCGACGTCGGTGTGGCGAAGGCCGGCACCGGTGCGCCCGAGGGAGACCGCAGCCAGGGCGTCAACGGATACGTGATGAACACGATCACCCCCGAGAGTGACCGCACCGCCCACTACTTCTGGGCGTTCATGCGCAACTACCGCCTGGACAGCCAGACGATCACCACCCAGCTACGCCAAGCGGTGCACGGAGTCTTCGGCGAGGACGAAGACATGCTGATGGCCCAGCAGCGCGCCATCGACACCAACCCCGACCACGAGTTCTACAGCCTCAACATCGACGCCGGAGGAATGTGGGTGCGCCGGATACTCGAACGCATGCTCGCGGCCGAGGGGCGCCCATCTTCCGTGCCCACCACCGGTCAGGGGGCCTGAAATGGCTGTACAGACCCAGGTTCGCTGGCAGCGGGCCCGGGTGGTGCAGGTCGCTGACGTTGCTGAGGGCGTGCGCCGGATCGTCCTGGAACCGGAAAGACCCCAGCACGCTGCACCGGGCTCGCACATTGACGTCGAGATGGGGGACGGTGCCCGGCGGGTGCGTTCCTACTCGGTTGTACGCTCCGAGGACGGCGGCCGTCGGCTGATCCTCAGCGTGCGTCTCTCCCCCACCTCGTCCGGCGGCTCGGCGGCCATGCACCGACTGCGGTCCGGGGACAAGCTGACCGTAACTGGTCCGCTGCAGAACTTCCCGCTCGCAGTCGGAGCCACCCGCTACGTGCTCGTCGCCGGCGGCATCGGCATCACCGCGTTGGTCGCGATGGCCTCCGCCCTACGCCGACGCGGCGCCGACTACACACTGGTGTTCGCCGGCCGCACCCGTCCCGTGATGGCGTATCTCGACGACCTGGTCGCCGAGCACGGCGAGAGAGTCCGTATCCACATAGACGATGAGGACACCCCCTTGGCGGTGGACGGCCTCGTCGCTGAAATCCGCCGGACACCCGCCGCCGCAAGCACCGAGCTCTACATGTGCGGCCCGATCGGGCTCATGAACGCCATCTCACGAAGCTGGGCCGTACACGACCTGCCGGCAACCAACCTGCGCTTCGAGACCTTCGGTTCCAGCGGCGGGTACCCGGCCCAGGAGTTCGTGGTGCGTCTTCCTCAGCTCAACCGGAAGATCACTGTCCCACCCGACACCTCGATTCTCGATGCCCTCGAGGCGGCCGGTGTCGAGACGCTCTCGGACTGCCGGAAGGGCGAGTGCGGACTGTGCCTGGCGAAGGTGGTCGAAGCTACCGGCACCATCGACCACCGCGACGTCTTCCTGAGCGAACCCCAGAAGGAACGCTCGAGCCGACTGTGCCTATGTGTCTCCCGAGCAGTAGCAACCGATAACAACCCCGAGGACCCCGCCGTCGTCACCCTCCACCTGTCGTGAGGTGGAGCCATATGCCCCATCACCCGGGCTCGGGCGCCCGCCAGCTCCGACCCTGGGGGTGGCAGACGCCTCAGGGCTCAGGTCGTCGCGCACGCCGCGAGTGGACGGGATGCCGGGCCGCCCCGTACCGCGCAGGACGGACAGCACCGGGTAATGCCTGCCGCTGGAGGTGACGGTCACTGGGGTCGAATGGGTGGGCTCCGCGCATGCGGCGGGACGGCCTGCTATCTGCTGGCGATGCCCGTGTGATCGGTGGTGAGGCGCCGGCAGAGGCTGTCGAGGTAGGTCAGGTGAGCGGTGTGAAAGTCGAAGGTGCCATCGGTGAGCGCCCACTGAATCTGGTAGCCGTCCGCAACAGCGAGCATCTCGTGGGCGACGGCACGGCCGTCGGTTCCCGGCACCAGGATCTTGCTCGCCACGCCGTGGTCGATGGCCTTGGCGATGATGGTGATGATGCGCTCGTAGCGCTCGCGGAAATAGGCGTGGGCGGGGTGGTCATCGCTTCCCGCCTCGGCGGCCAGCAGGGCGTACATCTGCATGAGGCCGGGCTGGGTGACGTTGAAGCGTGTCTGTTCGGCGATGAGGCGGAACAGCTCCACCGGGTCGGGCTCCGCGGGATCGAGACGGTGGAAGAACTGCTCGAACGCCTGGTTGTCGCGGGCTTCGAGGACCGCACGCAGGAGTTCCTGCTTGCTGCCGAAGTGATGCATCAGGCCGGTGGTGGAGATGCCCACGTCGGCGGCGATCTTCTGCGTGGAGGCATTGTGGTAGCCCTTGTGCGCGAAGTGGACGATCGCTGTTTCCAGGATGAGCCTGCGCCGCTCGTCCGCGGCCGCATAGGTGCCAGTGCGGCGGCGGGTACGTGGCTTCTTGGCTGCTCGGTCAGTGCGAGGCGCGGGCGGCTCAGCTGCGCTGGACATGCCTATGAGCATACGTGCAGGCCGCTGACCGACGGCAAGATCTACTTCAGCAAATACTTACCTTTTCGACTGTTTTTAGTTAGGGTCCCACCCCATCCGTCAACCGCGCAGGCGGCTACCCGCGCCCGGGAAGGCTCGACGATCGAGCCGGTCCCCGCGCAAGCACCGCCGCGCGACGGCTGCCCCTTCCCGCCTTCCTGGAGTGACAGTGCCCCGCCCTGCGCACAATACTGACCACCCGTTCGCCGACCACCTGCGATGGCTGGTGGGACAGCTCTCGACCCGGGACGGGTGGCTGGCAGTGCTGGCCACCCGTCGGCCAGAGCAGTTGCAGGCGTACCTCGCGGGCCGGGAAACGCCGCCGTGGGACGTAGTGGACCTGCTCCTGACGGACTACGAGCGATTCCGCAGCCCGGGCACCGCGCTGCGGGAGCGCACGTGGGCCTTGTATACGGACGTGCAGCGGCCCAGGGGCGGCGCCCGACACCAACCCGCGCCGTCCTCATGGCAGGCCCACTCTCAGGATTCGGGCGGTGAGAGACGGCCGCAGGCGCCGTCGGCAGCTGACTTCAGAGCTGACGGACAGCACCCGGTTGCCGGGTGGACGCCGGATCAGCCGGCCGAGAAGGCACCTGATGGCCCGCCTCCGCCACAGCCGCGGCGCCGGACGGCTAGTGCAGCCCTGGCCGCGCTGGCCTTCGGCGCTGCGGCTTTGCCGCGGGACGCGTCGAATGCCGACGACGCCCCCATCCCGACCGGCGCCCTGCATCCACAGCTATTGGCTCGGGCCCGTACGACCGCTCGGCATCTGCGGGCTCTGCGCGCGGCCGGCGCGAGCGGTCAAGCCCACGCTGTACTCTCCGACGCCGCGGCGGTACCCCGCGACCTGCCCTTCCTCACTGCCGCTTTGGAGGAGGACGGGCAAGGGGCGGAGATCGCCACGTTGCTGTGGGAGGTGGCATCGTTGCCGGCAAGCGATCTCGCCCAGGCCGCCCAGGCGCTGAACGACGGCCGGGAACAAGCACATGCGGAGCACCTCGCACGCCTGGCCGCGGGCCGACCGCCCGCAGACGTCGCCGAGCTGGCGGGCGCACTGCTCAAATCCGGCCATCACGCGCTCGCCGACCACCTTCTGCGGAGCGTGATGAAGACCCGGCCGCGCCAGGATGTCGTCACCATGGTCGCGGCCCGCCCCGGGCTCAGGGCCACAGTGCTTGCAGCAGCACAGGCTGTCCCCGGTCAACACCACCAGGACCTGCTCTACGCTCTACGCGCAGCCGGTGCGCCTGGAGAGCCCTGAGAGCCATGCCATGGGGCGAGCGGCTCGCTGCACCCTCAACATCCATTTGCATATTTGAATCTTCGCTGCAGGCAACCTCGTTGGAATGTGACCCAGGTCACGTTGTTAAAAACCTGTAACCCAAACTGGTTTTAAGTTACGTTGCACGGCACCTGAACACTTCCCGCCACTTCGGTGGCTCCGGGCGGCCCGTTGAGTACGACCTGCCGCCCCCGTCCGGAAGGACACGCGATGACGCGTACTCCTGCGGCTTCCCCGCCTCCCGCCCCCGTTGCGGACGCGCCTCAAGGTGCCAGCACCCGCCTGGGAACCCGACTCACCATGGTCCTGCTGGCCATGCTGTGGCCCGCCCAGATGCTCACCGTTGCCGGCGTCTTCGCTGCCACCTCGCAAGGAGCCATCGCCCAGCACTTCCAGACCGCCCAGATCGCTTGGTTCACCACGATCTACGCCCTGGTCGTCACTCTGGCCACGCCGTTCGTGGCGAAGGCTGGTGACCTGTTCGGCCGTAAGCGGGTCATGCTCGTCATCCTCTCCGCGGGTCTGATCGGCGACGTCATCGCCGTCCTGGCCCCCAACTACGAGCTCATGCTCGTCGGCCGGGCCATCGCCGGCCTCTACGGGCCCATCGCGGCCCTGGTATACGCCTCGGCGCGCGACGTCTTCCCGCCCCGCCACGTCGGCATGGCTACCGGTCTGATCGGCAGTTCCGCCGGCATCGTGTTGGTGCTGTGCCCTCTGGCCGCGGGCTGGCTGCTGGACCACACCGGTTTCCACGGCGTGCTGTGGGCTCTGGCCGCGGGCATCGCACTCGGCCTGCTGTTGGTGTGGCTGTTCATGCCGAACATCCCGCCCACCGAACAGCGCGTTCACTTCGACTGGGCGGGCGGCCTGCTCCTGGGCGGCTCCGCCACGGTTCTGGTCTACGCCCTCGGCCAGGGCAGCACCTGGGGATGGACCGACACCCGGATACTCGGCCTGTTCGCCACCTGCATCATCCTGGCCATTGCCTTCGTGCTCGTGGAACGCCGTGTGAAAGAGCCCCTGCTCGATGTGCGCATGCTGGCCCGCCCCAACGTCGCCACCGTCCTCGCCGGTTCCGCGATCGCACAAGGCACCTTCTTCGCGGCAGGAACAATGGTGGTCTTCGTCGCGCTCTACCCCGCCATCCCCGGCGTATCCGACGGACTGGGCTGGTCAGGCACCCATAATGCCCTGGTCGGAACCCCAGCCGGTCTCCTGGTCATCATCGTCGGTCTCATCGCCGGTGTCCTCACCCGCAAGATCGACCCGCGCCTGCCCTGGCGCGCCGGCCTGCTGATCACCACAGCCGGCCTGATCAGCCAGGGCTTCTTCCACCAGACCGAACTCCAGATCATCCTCGCCGGCTGCCTGACCAACCTCGGAGGCGGGCTGGTTCTGTCCTGCGCCGGCATCCTGCTGCTGGGCGCGGTCTCCCACCGCGAGCAGGGACTGGCCAGTGGCATGGCCGTCATGCTCATGAACCTCGCGCAGGCTCTGGCCACCCAGTTGATGTTCACAGCGCTGAACAGCGACCGCAACATCCTCAACGGCACCGCCTTCTACACCGACGAAGCCCTCAGCAACGCATACTTCACCCTCGCGGGGTGCATGGCCGTCGCTCTGATTCTGTCCTTCTTCATGCCACGGGTGCTGCGCCCCGACCAGGTTGACACCGGGGCCAAGGCGGTCACGGTCTGACCCTATGCGGGGTGCGTGAGTCCTGACCTCTCACGCACCCCGGCACGCCCACCACTTGACCCGGACCGCCGTCCGCCGTGTCCGCCCCTGCTGGCCATGACCGGCAGCCCCGCCCCGGCGCACCGCCCAGCCCGCCTTGAAGGAGTCCTGTGTCCCCCTGTCGGCGTACACGTGAACGCACATAGCCGCGTACGGATGAACGTGCAGAGTTCTTGATGTGCTGAGTGCCGGCCCCCGGCACGCTGCTGCCTG
>NZ_JBEXXX010000045.1:0-64842 GCF_040630635.1 Streptomyces sp. NPDC005761
TTTTCCGGGGCACCCCGAAACCGCCCAGGCCCCGAATGATAATGAAAGCTTCCGGGCCGTCGGTCCGGGGTGGGCGATACTGGGTTCGAACCAGTGACCTCTTCGGTGTGAACGAAGCGCTCTCCCACTGAGCTAATCGCCCGGGCGCAGGCCAAACATTACCCCATGTCAGCGGCGCCCCCCGACCATCCCCGAGTCACTCGTCGATCTTCCACGGCATCACGATTCCGAACTTCCACACATAGATCCCGCCCAGCACCGCGATGATCACGAGTCCGATCACCGTGAGGGCGATGTTGCGCCGCCGCACCTTGGGATCGAGCGCACGCTGGGCGGCCTCGGTGACCTTCCGGCGCGTCCAGCGCAGCACCAGCTGGGCCCAGACGAACTCGGTCGCCCAGATCGCCATGCCCCCGAAGATCACCAGCCAGCCGGGGCCCGGCAGCGGCAGCATGACGATGCCCGCCGCCACCACGGCCAGGCCGACCACGAAGACGCCGACCTGCCAGCTCAGGTGCAGCGCCCTGGACGCCTTGATGAACCCGGGCGCCCTGGAGCCGAGCTCCCGGTCCTCCTTCGTCACACCTTCCGTGACGTCCCCCGTCACGCTCTCGCGCACTTCCCCCGCCGCGGGCGCCGGATCCGCCGGTGCGGCAGCCCCGTCCCGCTCGTCACTCTCCGCATTCATGGGGGTCAACCTACCGGACCGCTCCTCGTCACCGGAATGGCCGCATGACTCAAAGTTACACACCGCTGTACGAGCTAGCCGAAGGATCACAAAACGGTCAGAGGGGTTTACAACGCCACCGTAGGTGGCATGTCGATTTCGCCGACGTGCGAATCCCCGAGCGCACACTGAGCGAAAGGCCCTGGCGCTTATGAACACCACGGTCAGCTGCGAGCTGCACCTGCGCCTCGTTGTGTCGAGCGAGTCCTCACTGCCTGTACCCGCGGGCCTGCGGTATGACACGGCCGATCCGTATGCCGTGCACGCCACCTTCCACACCGGAGCGGAGGAGACGGTCGAGTGGGTTTTCGCCCGTGACCTCCTTGCCGAGGGGCTGCACAGGCCCACCGGCACCGGAGACGTCCGCGTCTGGCCATCCCGAAGTCACGGCCAGGGCGTCGTCTGCATCGCACTGAGCTCCCCAGAGGGCGAAGCCCTGCTGGAGGCCCCCGCACGGGCCCTGGAGTCGTTCCTGAAGAGGACCGACGCCGCGGTTCCGCCGGGGACCGAGCATCGTCACTTCGATCTCGATACGGAGCTCTCACACATCCTGGCCGAGAGCTGAGCCAGGCCGAGAGCCGCACGGCACCGTCCGACTCGGGGAGACGGCGCCGCGCGGACAACCTCATACGGCTGACACCGGCGCCGTTCCCACGGAATCCACCGTGGGAACGGCGCCGGTCCGCGTTCTCCCGCACCCTCGCGCGCCCGGCTGGGCCCTGGTGCCCGCCAGGCGCCCTCGGAGCCCTCCCCGCCGCTGCCGTAGCCGGCAGGCATGCCCCAAGGGCCCCAAAGGCCCCTCGCGCCCCGGGGCGGCCGCGGTGAGCCAGTAGAGTCAGCCGGCATCGGCGGGCGTCCCGCCGCCGGAGGCCAGGGAGCGGAAGCGTGCTGATCCCCCACGACACCCGGATCGCCCTCGAAACGGTGGTCGATCTGGTGAACACCGCGCCGGAGAGCGAGGAGCCCGATACCGGCGCCGGCTCACCCGTCGACGGGCTCGCCGACACCGAGGCGCTGTACGCGTTCGCCGGGCGCCACCGGGTGAGCGGGGTGAACGAGCTGGACGAGAAGGACCTGCGAGCCGTCCACGACGTGCGGGCCCGGTTCGCGGACGTGTTCGCCGCGCCCGACGCGCGGACCGCCGCCTCGCTCGTCAACGCTCTCGTCGCCGCCGCGGGCACCACGCCGCAGCTCAGCAACCACGACGGCTACGACTGGCACGTGCACTATTTCGCGCCGGACGCCTCGCTCGCCGACCACCTGGCAGCCGACTGCGGCATGGCCCTCGCGTTCATCATCGTGGCCGGCGAGACGGAGCGGCTGCGGCGCTGCGAGGCGCCGGACTGCCGGCACGCCTTCGTCGACCTCTCGCGCAACCGTTCCCGCCGCTACTGCTCCAGCCGCACCTGCGGTAACCGCTTGCACGTGGCCGCGTACCGGGCGCGCCGCAGGGAAGCGGCCGGCTGACGGCTCACAGCACGAAGAGATCGTGCAACGCGGCCATCAGCAGCAGGCCGCCGATCACCGTGAGGAAGATCATCAGAGGGGGCTGGGAAAGCGCGAAGAGGCAGCCACGCGGCTCTTCGGCTGGGGGTGCGGGGGCATCGCCCCGGGAGGTGTCCACCATCTCGGGACGATCATGACGCAGTCCGGCCCCGGTTGGCGATCAACACACCTTTTCATGGCGGGAGTTCACTCCTCACAGGGCGGCCGGAATCGCTCCGGCGTCCGATCCGCTGTCAGGCTTTCGGAACTCCGCTCCGCCACCGGGCTCCCGGAACTCCGCTCCGCCCGTGCGGCTTTCGGAAACCGCTCCCCCGCACCCCCGGCCCCTCGTCGGTCAGCCCAGGTCGCGCAGCATACGCAGCTGTGCGACGCGGTGGGCCCAGGTGCCGCCCTCGTGTCCGTTCCAGGGGTAGACCTCGATCTCCTTGGGGCCGGCCCAGTTGTTGTACGCGGCGAAGACCGTGGACGGCGGGCAGATGGGGTCCATCAGGGCCACCGAGTACAGCGCCGGCACGTCCGCCCGGGCGGCGAAGCTGATGCCGTCGAAGTACGACAGGGTCCGGAACACCTGGTCGGCCCGGCCGTGCTGGGTGGCCAGGAAGCGCACGATCTCCTGGTACGGGTCCTTGTCGGTGATCTCCACGGCCCGGCGGTAGTGCGTCAGGAACGGTACGTCCACGAGCGCGGCCTTGATGTGGGGGCTGAGCCCGGCGACCGCCTGGGCGATGCCGCCGCCCTGGCTGCCGCCGTGCACGACGATCCGGTCCGGGTCCACGGACGGGTGGGCGCGGGCCACCTCGACGGCGCGCACCGCGTCGGTGAACACCCGGCGGTAGTAGTAGTCGTCGGGGTCGAGGATGCCGCGGGTCATGAAGCCCGGCGACTGCGGTCCGGAGCCGCCGTGCGGGTCGGCGGTGGAGCCCGCCGAGTGGTTGTTGACGGCACCCTGGCCGCGCGTGTCCACGACCAGCGTCGCCCAGCCGGCCGCGGGCCAGACCAGGTGATCGTGCGGCATGCCCCGCCCGCCGCCGTAGCCGAGGTAGTGGACAACGACCGGCAGCGGGCCCTCGGCTCCGGCGGGCACGTTCAGCCAGGCGCGTATGCGGTCGCCGCCCCAGCCGGCGAACGAGACGTCGTGCACGTCGACGTTGGTCAACGCGGCGTCGTAGGGGATGAATTCGGCGTCCAAGGGGTGCTCGGCGGCCTCGTCGAGGGTGCGGCGCCAGAAGGCGTCGAAGTCGTCGGGCTCATCGGACTCGGGCCGGTAGCTGCGGAGTTGGTCCAGGGGCAGGTCGAACAGGGACACGGCGTCTCCATTTCGGGCATGCGGAAAGGAACGGCGGACGGTGGCAGAAGGGGATGGACGGAGCGGGGACAGGCCTCAGCGGGGCGTGGAACTCGAGGCGCGCACGACGAGTTCCGGCTGGAGCACCACGCTGCGGTGCTCGTGGGTGCCGCCCTCGTCGTCCGCCTCCTCCAGCAGCAGCTCGGCGGCCATCCGGCCCATCACGACCGCGGGCTGGCGGACCGAAGTGAGCGGTACGGCAGCCGCGGCGGCGAACTCGATGTCGTCGTACCCGACGATCGCGATGTCCTGCGGCACCCGCACCCCTGCCGCGTACAGGGACTGGAGCACGCCCAGGGCGAGCAGGTCGTTCGCACAGAACACGGCGGTGGGGCGCGGGACGAGCCCGAGCAGCCTGGCCCCGGCGTCACGGCCCGCCGCCACGTCGAGGCGGTCGGAGGGAATCTCGACGAGCGCCTCGGGCGGCAGTCCGGCGTCCGCGAGGGCGGACAGCGCACCTTCACGGCGGTCCCTGATCTGGTGCAGGTCGCCGGGACCGCTGACGTACGCCACCGAGCGGTGCCCGGCCGAGATCAGGTGGCCGACGGCCAGGGCGCCGCCCCGCACGTCGTCGACGGAGACGGCGCAGCTGCCCGTGCCGGACGCGACCCGGTCCACCAGGACGTAGGGGATCTTGTGGCGGCTGAAGGACTCGAGGTTGCGGCCGGTCGCGTCGGCCGGGGTGACGAGTACGCCGCAGACGCGCTGTTCGGCGAAGAGGCCGAGGTATTCGGCCTCCTCCGCAGGGCTCTGGCCGCTGTTGCAGACCATGACACCGAGGCCCGCCTGGCGGGCGGCGCGTTCGGCGCCGCGGGCGACGTCGACGAAGAAGGGGTTGCCCATGTCCAGGACGAGGAGCGCCATGATCCGGCTGCGGCCGGCCCTGAGCTGGCGGGCCGACTCGCTGCGGACGTATCCGAGCTCCTCGATCGCGGCCAGTACCCGGGCCCGGGTCTCGGGCAGCACGGCCTCGGGGCGGTTGATCACATTGGAGACCGTGCCCACGGAGACCCCGGCCTGCCGGGCCACATCCTTGATCCCTGCCACACGCGCCACTAGTCCTGCCCCACTGCCGTCGGCCGCGCTCGTCAAGCGGCGTCACCCCATCGTACGGACGGCGTGAATGAATTGTTTCAATGCGGGTGGGACGCTAACCCGCTCACCGAACGTCGTCAAGGATCATGCCTGAATCGATTCACATGGGTGAGTCCCCGCAGCCTCACCCGCGGGCCGGACAGCGGGCCTCACAGGCGCGCCGACGAGCTCGGACGCCGGCCGTGGCCGCAACTGCTCAGATACCGTGCTTCTTCAGGATGGCCTCGATGTCGCTGAAGTCGTCCCCCGGCCCTGCGCCGCCGGACTGCTTCTTCTGCTTCTGCCGCGGCTCGGCGGCCGGTGCGCCCGCCCCCAGTGAGGGGGCCGCGGCCGCGGGTGCCACCGCGTCGGTCTGCGCGGCCCGGGCGGCCGCCTTGCGCTCCTTGCGGGTGCCCCCGCCGCGGCGTTCGATCGCGCGGGTGGTCATGAACAGCAGCCAGGCCACCCCCAGCACCCCGAAGCCGAGCCAGACGCTCGGCTTGAACGCGATGTCCGACACCCATTCCACGACGCCGGTCAGCACCAGGCCGATCGGGACCAGGGAGTAGGCGGCGATCCGGGTCGCCGTGAGAAACCGCTTCCGGTACGCGGTGACGGCGGCGATGCCCAGGCCCGCCGCGGACACCGCGGAGCAAATGGTCTCGGCAAGCATCGGTGCCTCCATGCGCAGGGGAAACGTCCCTTCCATCCTGCACCGGCGACCGGGCGGGCGGCCATGCCCCGAGCCCACATCAGGGACATTTCAGGGCCGGGGTCCTCCCCAGGTGCCGTACGGGGCACGACCGGCATCGGGCTGCCTCCGCCCGCCCGATGCCGGTCGTGGCGCCTTCGCGCGCCCTGGGAGACTGGCCCCATGAGCGATTCCATCCCCGCAGCCCCGGTCGTCCTCGATGTCTGGTGCGACCTCCAGTGCCCCGACTGCCACCGTGCCCTCACCGATGTGCACGCCCTCCGCGCCCGGTACGGCGACCGGGCCGACATCCGGCTCCGGCACTTCCCGCTGGAGAAGAACAAGCACGCCTACGCCGCCGCGCAGGCCGCCGAGGAGGCCGTGGCGCAGGGCAAGGACTGGCCCTACATCGAGGCGGTGCTCTCCCGCACCGCCGAACTCGCACGCACCGGTGAACCGCTGCTGGTCGAGGTGGCCAGGGACCTGGGTCTGGACGCCGAGGAGTTCGACACCGCCCTGATCGACGGCAGGCACATGCTGATCGTGGACGCCGACCAGGCCGAGGGCAAGGCGATCGGGGTCACCGGTACGCCCACGTACGTGATCGGCGGCGAGCGGCTGGACGGCGGCAAGAGCCAGGAAGGGCTGCGCGAGCGTATCGAGGCGATCGCCGACCTGCTGCTGGCCGAACAGGGCTGAGCGCGGGAAACGGGCCAGGGACCGGGCTGCCGACGCCGACGGGGCTGCCGCCACACTCCTGGCGCAGCCGGGCCGCGAGGCCGGCGCGCCCTTGCGGCAGCCCGCCTGCAGGGAAGGCCGGCCCCTCGGAGCAGCCGGGGCTCCTACGCGTCCCGCGCATCATCGGAGCAACCCGCCTGCCGAGCCCTCGGCGCCAGCCCCCGCCTGCGGGGCCCGGCGGCTCCGGGCATCGGCCTCTCATCGGGTCAGAGCGGCTTGGCCAGGTTGTACCGGGTCGGCTCGTAGCCGAGCGACTCGTACAACCGGAGTGCGGGCGTGTTGGCCGTGACCACGTGGAGGCCCAGCCGCGTCTCCCCGGCACCGATCGCGAGGCGTTCGGCCTGGAGCATCAGCGCCCTGCCGTACCCCCGTCCCCGGAAGCGTTCGTCGACCTCGACGTCGAACACGTAGCCGATCACCTGCCCTGGGTGCATCTCGAACCGCGCCACCCAGAGGAAGCCGGCCTTCTCGCCCTCATGGACGAGGTGATGCAACTGCGCGCCCTCGGTGGCGAGGCCCTGCGGCAGATGTGCGGCGTGCGAGGCACGGGCCGCCCGCAGCGCCGCCTCCTGCGGGGTGCCGCGCGTCATCAGGCTCTCGGCGTACCCGGCGATCGCGCCGTCCTCCCAGTCTGCGAACTCCTCCGGCGTCATCGGCCGTGCGGTCAGCCCGTCGGGCAGGGCCGGGGGGACGGCGTGCAGTTGCTTGATCATGTTCCGGCTGCGCTCGGTGTAGCCGAGTGCTGTGGTCAGCCGCTGCCCCGCGGTGTCTTCGGCGGCGACAGCCGTCCGCACCTGTGTGCAGCCCCAGCCGCGCAGCACCTCCTCGGCCGCCAGCGCGGCGATGGTCCCGCGGCCGCGCCGCCGGACCGACTCCTCGATGCGCAAGGACCGCAGCACCCCCGTCGCGCCGTCGGAATCTGGCTCCGTGGCGATGTCGACGGCGCCGACGGGGCGACCGTTGTCGCACACGTCGTACGTGCGGCTCCGCGCGCCGTCGGCGCCTGACTGGATCGGCCCGGACGGCCGGAGTGTCGTGGTCATCAGAGGATTTCTATCCCCCGTCCGGGCACGCGTCATCCCGTTTTGCGACGAGGAAGCGGGCGGCCGCGGGCCCGGTCACGGGTCCAGGTCGTGGCCGGCCCGCTCGTCGAAGAGGCGCATCGCCTTGGCGGTCACCGGTCCAGGGCCGCCGGCCAGCTCGCGGCCGTCGACCCGGTGGACGGCCTGGATGTCGCGGAGGGTGGAGGTCAGGAAGATCTCCTCGGCCCGTTCCAGGACGTCGAACGGCAGGTCGGTCTCCTGTGCCCCCGTCCACTCCACCGCAAGTGCGCGGGTGATCCCGGCCAGGCAGCCGGAGGCGACCGGCGGCGTGTGCAACTGTCCGTCGAGGACGACGAAGACGTTGGAGCCGGTGCCTTCGCAGAGCCTGCCGACGGTGTTGGCGAACAGTGCCTCGGAGGCGCCCTGCTCGTGAGCGCGGGCGAGGGCGACGACGTTCTCCGCGTACGAGGTGGTCTTGAGCCCGGTGAGCGCGCCGCGTTCGTTGCGCGTCCAGGGAACGGTGATGACCGCTGTGGTGTCCGGGCGGCGCTTCACCTCGCCGAGGGCGACGACCAGCCCGGGTCCCGCGGTGCCACGGTCGGAGCCGAGCGGCGAGATCCCTCCGGTGTAGGTGATGCGGAGCTTTCCGAGCGCTGCCGGATTGGCCTCGATGACGGCGGCGCAGGCACGGCGCACCTCGTCGAGGTCGGGCGCGGGCAGGCCGAGGCCCAGGGCGGAGCGGGTCAGCCGGTCGAGATGGCGGGTGATGGCGAAGGGCCTGCCGTCGGCGGTCCTCACCGTCTCGAAGATGCCGTCGCCGACGGTCAGCCCGTGGTCGAGCACGGACACCCGGGCGTCGTCGGCGGCCCGCAGCCCCCCATTGACCCAGATCTTCATGGTGCGGTCCTTCCGGTTGCTTCGTACGCGCCCGACGCTACCGCGAGCAGCCTGGACGCCTTCAGTTCGGTCTCGTCCCATTCGCGTTCCGGATCCGATCCCCAGGTGATGCCGGCGCCGGTACCGAACCGCAGGACCGGGGCGTCGCCCGTGCGGTCCGTCCAGAAGGTGCGGATGCCCACGGCGAGGGAGGCCGTGACCCGGTCGGCGTCCACCCAGCCGATGCCCCCGCAGTAGGGGCCGCGCGCGGCGGTCTCCAGTTCCTCGATGATCCTCAGCGCGCTGGACTTGGGCGCCCCGGTCACGGAACCCGGCGGAAAGGCCGCGGCGAGCAGTTCCGGCCAGCCGGCGCCGTCGGCCAGCCGGCCACGCACGGTGGAGACGAGGTGGACGAGGCCCGGGTGCTTCTCGACGGCGCAGAGGTCCGGAACGGTGACCGACCCCGTGGCACACACCCGGCCCAGATCGTTGCGGACCAGGTCGACGATCATCACGTTCTCGGCGTGGTCCTTCTCCAGCAGATCGGCCTCGGTGCGGCCGGTGCCCTTGATCGGCCCGGACTCGACCGTGCGGCCGTCCCTGCGCAGGAACAGCTCCGGCGAGGCCGTCGCGATCTCCACTCCGTGACCGGGCAGCCGAATCGTTCCTGCGTACGGGGCGGGGTTACCGCGCGCCAGCAGTGCGGTGAGGGCGTCCACGTCCGCCGCGGCAGGATCGGGCAGCCGCGCGGTCAGCACGCGGCAGAGGTTGGCCTGGTAGACCTCGCCCGTCGCGATGTACGCGCGAATGCGCCGTACTCCCGCCGTGTACGCGGCACGGTCGAGGGACGAGGTCCAGTCACCGGCGACGGGGCCGCGCCAGGCGCCGCGCACGGGTGCGGGCACGGCCGCGGTGCGCACGGTGGCGAAGCGGGCGCAGACGAGCCGGCCCTCGAAATCAGCTGATACCGCCCAGAAGCCGGACGAGTCGAGGGCTGCGGGATCACTGGTCACATCCTGCAGATCGGAGGCGACGAGGCCGCCGAAGCGGGCCATTGGGGCAAGGTCGTGCACGTCGGTGAGTCTAGGACGGCGCGCGGCCACCTGCGCCGGGGCGAGCGCACCTCAGCACGCTGCACAAACGCGTTTTTGTACTGGCCCCGGAATCCGCTAGAGTTCAACACGTCACCGGGACACGCAAGTGAACCGGAACCGACAAGCGGACGTAGCTCAGTTGGTAGAGCGCAACCTTGCCAAGGTTGAGGTCGCCAGTTCGAACCTGGTCGTCCGCTCGCAGAAGGTGGGGGATCTTCCCGAACCCCCACCCCTGGTGGAGTGGCCGAGAGGCGAGGCAACGGCCTGCAAAGCCGTCTACACGGGTTCAAATCCCGTCTCCACCTCCAAGGACGATTAGCTCAGCGGGAGAGCACTTCCCTGACACGGAAGGGGTCACTGGTTCAATCCCAGTATCGTCCACCGGTCCGCAAGGACCCCCGCGCGATTAGCTCAGCGGGAGAGCGCTTCCCTGACACGGAAGAGGTCACTGGTTCAATCCCAGTATCGCGCACGCAGTACACGCAGGTTCACCCTGCGCGATTAGCTCAGCGGGAGAGCGCTTCCCTGACACGGAAGAGGTCACTGGTTCAATCCCAGTATCGCGCACAGCCCGAAGCCCCGGTCGTCTCCACGACCGGGGCTTCGTCGTTTCCGCGCGTGCCGGCGCCGCGGTCCGGACGGGTTCCGTCCGGACCGGGGCGCCGTGCGTACCGGGTCAGGACGAGAACAGCATCCGGCCGAAGCTCTTCTGCCGGTAGTGGCCCTGGTGGTGTCCACCGTGCTGCTGCGGGGCGCCCCAGGCGGGTGCCGGTGCTGCCGGGTAGGCCTGCGGGGCAGGCGGCGCCGGCGGAGCCTGCTGCGTCCACTGCGCCTCGACGCGGGTCAGGGACTCCAGCTCGCCGTAGTCCAGGAATATCCCCCGGCAGCCGCTGCACTGCTCGATCTGAATGCCGTTGCGGTTGTACGTCTGCATCTGTGCGTGGCACTTGGGACACTGCATCTTCGGGCTCACTCCTCGCCGTCGGTCAGCCGTCGCCGGAATGTGTGCCCGGCGGCGCTCGGTTCACCCTACGACGAGTGCTCGGCGGTCAACTCGGGCGGGAGAGCGGCAATTCGGGCACAGGCGTCGATCATCACCTGTTCCACCGCATCCGGAACCCTGTGCTCCGCCGCGGACTTGGCGAGCGCCAGCGCTGCCGTCTGTACGGTCAGGGCGCGGGCGGCGACATCCAGCTCGGGCCACGGATCACCGTCGGCACGTACCGCGGGGCCGCCCGCGGCCCGGTAGGCGTCCAGGAAGCGGAACCACACCCCGGGGGGCAGCAGCCCCGCCGCGTACCAGGCGGCGGGCCGCGCGAGGTCCCAGGCGGGTTCGCCCCGTCCCGCGTCGTCGACGTCGATCAGCAGCCACGGCCCGTGCGGCGCGGGGTGCCGGACGAGCTGGCCCAGGTGCAGGTCTCCGTGGCAGAGAAAGTGCGCACGGTGCGCGGGGGCGGGGGCCTCGTCCCGCGCCCAGGGCGGCAGTCCGCGCCAGGCCTCGAGCACGGCGGCAGTCGCCTGCTCGCCGGGCCGTGCCGCACGCATCCGGGCCACGGCGAGCGCGGCCTTCGCCGGGCCGCGCATGGCGGGCGGCTCAGGCCATGCGGACCCCGTGCGGCCGCCCGCGCGGTGGAGGCGGGCCAGCAGGCCGGCCGCCGCCTCCCACGGCGCAGCGTCCGGGTCGCCGGGGTCCACGGGCTCCCCGTACGGCCACAGGGTCACCGGACGGCCGTGCAGCTCGATGAGGTGGGGCGAGGCGACGTCGCCGCCGACGGGCCGCACGGGGAGCGGTGCGAGCAGGACGCCGGCCAGGCCGGGGCCGGCGGCCAGACCGAGGCGCGCGGACAGCGCGGCGGCATCCGTACCGGCGGCATGGGCCTTGGCGACGACGGGGCCGCAGCGTACGACAGTGCCGTCCGCCCGGTCCGCGAGGACGACCGGCGGCGGGCAGCCGCAGCGGGGCCCGGAACGGGCATGGGCCGTTTCGTGGGCGAGGGCGCCCAGCGCGCGTACGACTGCGGTGGTCACGAACTCCCCCGGTGCCACGGGATCGGCTGGCGCGGCCGGCGCCGTGCCCGCCGGAGAGCGTACGCGGATCGTGCCGGCCGGCCGGTGTCCGGGGCAGCGCACGGCCCCGGACAGCGCGATGTCCGGTCAGCTCCCCAGCTGACCGGACAAACGCTGCCGTCCGCCGCACCCCCGTCCCCACGGGGTTGTTGGCCGGATGTCCCGGTCCGGACCGCTCTTCCGGACCCGGGGCGCCGCTCAGCGCCCCAGCATCACGCCCACGGACGACGCCTGTGTGACCACTGCGTCCCAGCCGCCGAAGACGACTACGAGCAGGGCCGCCAGAGGAAGAACCATGGCCGTCGCCACCAGGGGGTGGCGCTTGCCGGAGGACGGGCGGCTGCCGAACGAGGCATAGGCCCTGCGTCCCTGCGTGCGGATCATCGTCCGCGCTGCCGTGTCCGCCATGGTTCCTCTCCTGACCTGTATGTGGGGCGGCGGGCGTTTGACCTCGGGGGACGAGTGCGACGCCCGCCGCTTGACTTCAACATTAGGGATCCGGGAGGCGGGCGGCGTCATGCCCGCGTACCGAATGCCGGGCCTCCCGGAGGATGAGCCGTGGGTAGTCGGCGTACTCCCCTGGGTGGAGACGGGCCTACCCGGCGTTGGGGTCATCCCGGAGGGGACGCTCGGAGGCATCCTCCCTGGGTACCGGTTGTTCGACCAGGGCGAGCACCCTGGTCGCCATGAAGCGGGCGGTGCGCACCACGGAGCCGTTCCTCGTGACTTCACTCACTTCGACCACCCCGCGGCGGACCGCGGTCTCCACCCTGCGCCCTGCTCTGGAGGCCACCATTTCGTAGGTTCGGGTCGTGTCTCCGGCGTCCACGACTATCTCGACTCGATCGCCCTTCATTGATCCAATCCCCCTTCTGCGACTGACCTTTGAGATCTCGCACGGGTCGGGGAGCGTGGATCCGCGGCTCCCTGACCACTCCTCAAGTTTCCCACCCGGCACTGACAATCGATTCTTCGGCGAGGGCGCGGCCTCTGAGCGCCCCGGGCGGCGGGTACGTAAGCTGTGCCTCGTCAGGCGGACCAGGCAGCGGGGATGGGCAGACATGGCGATGATGCGGCTCCGGCGCGAGGACCCGCGTGTCGTCGGCTCGTTCAGGCTGCACCGGCGGCTCGGGGCGGGCGGCATGGGCGTCGTCTACCTGGGCTCGGACCGGCGGGGCCAGCGGGTCGCGCTGAAGGTGATCCGCCCCGACCTGGCGGAGGATCAGGAGTTCCGCTCGCGGTTCGCGCGCGAGGTGTCCGCCGCCCGGCGGATCCGCGGCGGCTGCACGGCGAGGCTGGTCGCCGCCGACCTGGAGGCGGACCGTCCGTGGTTCGCGACGCAGTACGTCCCGGGGCCCTCGCTGCACGACAAGGTGGCCGAGGAAGGGCCGCTGTCGGCCGCCGAGGTGGCATCGATCGGGGCGGCGCTCTCCGAGGGCCTGGTCGCGGTGCACGAGGCCGGTGTCGTCCACCGGGACCTGAAGCCGTCGAACATCCTCCTGTCCCCCAAGGGCCCGCGGATCATCGACTTCGGTATCGCCTGGGCAACCGGCGCATCCACGCTCACGCACGTCGGTACGGCGGTCGGATCACCGGGCTTCCTCGCGCCCGAGCAGGTGCGGGGCGCGGCGGTGACGCCCGCGACGGACGTCTTCTCCCTGGGGGCGACGCTGGCGTACGCGGCCATGGCCGACTCACCCTTCGGTCACGGCAGTTCCGAAGTGATGCTCTACCGCGTGGTGCACGAGGAGCCTCAGCTGTACGACGTGCACGACGCGCTCGCCCCCCTGGTGAGCGCGTGCCTGGCGAAGGACCCGGAGGAACGGCCCAGCACGCTGCAACTCTCCATGCGGCTGAAGGAGATCGCGGCACGCGAGGCGCAGGGACTGCACGAGAGCCGCCCGCCCGCCCAGCGTTCGGCGCAGGAGGCCGACCGCCCGACCGGACGTCTGGACGGCCCGTACACCGAGCAGCAGACCCGTCGCGCGCCCGGCCCCGCCCCGGTCTCGCGGCCGCAGAGCCGGCAGGCGGCATCACCGCGGCCCGCGTCGCCCCGGACCGGAGGTTCGCGCCCCGCGCAGCAGCAGCCGCGCAGCACGACACGTTCGGGCAAGAGGGCGCAGGGGACGGTCGGGACAAACGGCAGGCCGGGGACCCGGCCCGGCGCCCGCTCGACCTCGACCGGCCGGCGTCCCGCCAATCCGCGGCTGCTGCGGCAGCGGCTGGTGGTCTTCGTCGTGGTGACGCTGCTGGTGGCGCTGGGCATCGCGGCGGCTCAGGGCTGCCAGGGGCCGGCCCGCGGGCTCGGCGCCGGCCAGAGCCAGGGGCAGGGCGAGCAGTAGGCGCTCAGGACTCCGCCCGGAGCTCCTTGTCAGGCTCGTGCCGAGCTCGCGGGAGCGGCCCGAGCCGGACGGCAGGCCCCCGGGCCTGCCGTCACACACCCGCCGATGCCCGAAGGGCGGCCGCGCGGCGTCCGGTGCGTGCGATCGCAAGGCGCCGGAATGGTCGCGTAGCGGAGCTGCCAGGGACCGGTGCATTGCGGGAACGCCGCGAGTGTGTGCCGGACGCCGCTCAGCAGCCGGGAGTTCGACGAGGCCCTAGCTCTCCGGGCGGCCGGTCGCGACCGCGTAGAAGGCGACCGCGGCGGCCGCGCCGACGTTCAGCGAGTCGACGCCGTGGGCCATCGGGATGCGCACCCATTCGTCGGCGGCGACGAGGGCCTGCGTGGACAGCCCGTCGCCCTCGGCTCCGAGCATCAGGGCCACCTGGTCCATCCGGTGCGGCGCCGCCTCCTCGATGCTGCTGGCCTTCTCGTCGGGCGTCAGCGCGAGCAGCTTGAAGCCCGCTTCCCGTACGGTCTCCAAGGCCTTGGGCCAGGTGTCGAGGCGGGCGTACGGCACCGAGAAGACCGCGCCCATCGAGACCTTGACGGAGCGCCGGTAGAGCGGGTCCGCACAGTCCGGGGAGAGCAGCACGGCGTCCATGCCGAGCGCGGCGGCGCTGCGGAAGATCGCGCCGATGTTCGTGTGGTCGTTGACGGCCTCCATGACGACCACGCGGCGGGTCGTGCGGAGCAGTTCGTCGGCCGTCGGCAGGGGCTTGCGCTGCATGGAGGCGAGCGCGCCGCGGTGCACGTGATAGCCGGTGACGCGTTCGGCGAGGTCGGGGCTGACCGCGTACACCGGCGCCGGGACCTCGTCGATGACGTCGCGCATCAGGTCGACCCACTTCGCCGAGAGCAGCATGGAGCGCATCTCGTACCCGGCGTGCCTGGCGCGTCTGATCACCTTCTCCCCCTCGGCGATGAAGAGGCCCTCCGCGGGCTCCCGCCTGCGCCGGAGCTCGACATCGGTCAGACCGGTGTAGTCGCTCAGGCGGGGGTCGTCGGGGTCGTCGACGGTGATGAGATCAGCCACAGGTTGATACTGCCTTGTCCGGTGTGTGGTGCCAACGGTCTGGAGGAAGATCCGTTACCGATGGTTACTCTGCGGTGCGCGCGACGGCCGTAGGGCCGACCGCGACGACATCGCCGATGACGATGACGGCGGGCGGACGGACGTCCTCCGCGACGACTCGCTCGGCGACCGTCGCGAGCGTCGCGTCGACGCGGCGCTGGGCTGCCGTGGTCCCTTCCTGGACCAGTGCGACCGGAGTCGCGGGCGACTTGCCGTGGGCCATGAGCGTACGGGCGATGGCGCCGATCTTGTCGACGGCCATCAGGAGCACGAGGGTGCCGCGCTGCCGGGCGAGTGCCTCCCAGTCGACCAGCGAACGCTCGTCGTCGGGGGCGACGTGACCGCTGACGACGGTGAACGCGTGGGCGACACCGCGGTGGGTGACGGGGATGCCGGCCGCTCCGGGCACCGAGATCGAGCTGGAGATGCCGGGCACCACGGTGCACGGGATGCCTTCGGCGGCGAGCGCCTGGGCCTCCTCCATGCCGCGCCCGAAGACGAACGGGTCGCCGCCCTTGAGCCGGACGACGGCCTTGCCGGCCTTGGCGTGCTCGATCAGCGCGTTGTTGATCGCCTCCTGCGCCATGTAGCGGCCGTAGGGGATCTTGGCGGCGTCGATCACCTCGACGTGCGGCGGGAGTTCGTCGAGCAGGTCGCGCGGGCCGAGCCGGTCCGCGATGACGACGTCCGCCTCGGCGAGCAGGCGGCGGCCGCGGACGGTGATCAGGTCGGGGTCGCCGGGGCCTCCGCCGACCAGCCAGACGCCGGGGGTCCGGGTCCGGTGGTGGGGTGCGGCGAGGGTGCCGTCGCGCAGGCCCTCGACGATGGCGTCGCGGACGGCGGCGGAGTGGCGCGGGTCGCGGCCGTGTGCGCCGGCGGTGAGGACGGCGACCGTCACGCCCTCGCTGCGGCCGGTGGCGGGGGTCCAGGCGGTGGCGGCGTCCGCGTCGTCACTGCGGACGCACCAGGTACGGGTGCGCTCGGCCTCGGCCGAGGCTGCGTCGTTGGCCGCCGGGTCGTCGGACGCGACGAGGGCGTACCAGGTGTCGACCAGGTCCCCCTCGGTGTACGGGCGGCGCTCCCAACGGATCTCTCCGGCGTCGGCCATGGCCTCGACGGAAGGGGTGGCGGCAGGCGACACGAGGACGATGTCGGCTCCGGCGGCGATGAGGGCGGGGAGCCGGCGCTGCGCGACCTGGCCGCCGCCGACGACGACTACGCGGCGCCCGCTCAGGCGCAGTCCGACAGGGTAGGCGGGGTGATCGGCGTGCTCGGCCATGGCGGTGCGGGCTCCTCGTGCGATGCGGGGGCTGCGGCCGCTGCGGCGGTGGAGCGGCTGTGACGTGCGGGGTTCACGATACGGGGTGGGGTGCGGGGGTGAGCGGGGCTCCGCCCCTGGCTCCGCGCCTCGAACGCCGGCGAGGCTGGAATCCGGGCGACGTCCGGCCCTTCCGGCGGTCGAGGGTCGGGGGCCCGGAGGCAGCGCCCCCGGACCCCCTGCCGGACTACTTCTCCGTGACGCCCGCCGAGTCGAACGTCGCGACCTCGTGCATCGCACGCGCCGCGCTCTGCACGATCGGCAGTGCCAGCAGTGCGCCCGTACCCTCGCCGAGGCGGAGGTCGAGGTCGACGAGCGGGCGCAGGCCCAGCTTGTTGAGCGCGGCGACATGGCCGGGCTCGGCGCTGCGGTGGCCGGCGATGCAGGCTGCCAGGGCCTCCGGCGCGATGGCGCGTGCGACCAGTGCCGCGGCGCCCGCGCTCACGCCGTCGAGGATGACAGGCGTCCGGAGCGACGCCCCGCCGAGCAGGAACCCGGCCATCGCGGCGTGCTCCAGGCCTCCCACGGCCGCCAGGACGCCGATCGGGTCGGCCGGGTCCGGCTGGTGCAGGTCCAGGGCGCGGCGCACGACGTCGACCTTGCGGGCGTGCATCTCGTCGTTGATGCCGGTACCGCGGCCGGTGACCTCGGCCGGGTCCATCCCCGTGTACACACAGATCAGGGCCGCCGACGCCGTGGTGTTGGCGATGCCCATCTCGCCGGTCAGCAGGCCCTTGTTGCCGGCCGCGACCAGGTCGCGGGCGGTCTCGATGCCGACCTCGATCGCGGAGAGGACCTCCTCGCGGGTGAGCGCGGGTCCGGTCGTGAAGTCCGCCGTCCCTGCGCGCACCTTGCGGGGCAGCAGGCCGGGCTGCGCGGGCAGCTCCGTGGCCACGCCGACGTCGACGACGCACACCTCGGCACCGACCTGGGCCGCGAACGCGTTGCAGACGGCGCCGCCGCCGAGGAAGTTGGCGACCATCTGGCCGGTGACCTCCTGCGGCCAGGCCGTGACGCCCTGGGCGTGCACTCCGTGGTCGCCCGCGAAGATCGCGACGGCCGCGGGCTCCGGGATCGGCGGCGGGCACATCCGGGAGAGCCCCGAGAGCTGCGCCGAGATGATCTCCAGCATGCCGAGCGCGCCGGCCGGCTTGGTCATCCGCTTCTGGCGCTCCCACGCCTCACCGAGCGCCTTGGCGTCCAGCGGCCGGATGCTGGAGATGGTCTCCTGGAGCAGGTCGTGCGGCTCCTCGCCGGGCAGGGCGCGGCGGCCGTACGTCTCCTCGTGGACGACCCAGGACAGCGGACGGCGCTTGGACCAGCCCGCCTGCATCAGCTCGGGCTCCTCCGGGAACTCGTCGACGTAACCGACACAGAGGTACGCGACGACCTCGAGGTGCTCGGGCAGGCCCAGGGCGCGGACCATCTCGCGCTCGTCGAAGAAGCTGACCCAGCCGACGCCGAGGCCTTCGGCCCGGGCGGCGAGCCACAGGTTCTCGACGGCGAGGGCCGAGGAGTACGGGGCCATCTGCGGCTGGGTGTGCCGGCCGAGGGTGTGGCGGCCGCCGCGGGTGGGGTCGGCCGTGACGACGATGTTGACAGGGGTGTCGACGATCGCCTCGATCTTCAGTTCCTTGAACTGCTTCGCCCGCCCCTTGGGGAGCGACTTCGCGTACGCCTCACGCTGACGCTGCGCCAGTTCGTGCATGGAGCGGCGGGTCTCCGCGGAACGGATGACGACGAAGTCCCAGGGCTGGGAGTGCCCCACGCTCGGCGCGGTGTGGGCGGCCTCCAGGACCCGCAGGAGCACCTCGTGCGGGATGGGGTCGCTGCGGAAGCCGTTGCGGATGTCGCGGCGCTCGCGCATGACGCGCAGTACGGCCTCGCGCTCGGCGTCGTCGTAACCGGGGGCCGGCGGCGAGACCGCGGGCACCTCTTCGGCCTCGGGGGCCGGGGCGCCGTCGGGCTGCTGGGCTCGGGGCTCGTCGGCCGATGCGGGAGCAGAGGCCTCCGCGAGCCCGGTGGTCCGGGCCACCGGCTCGGACTCCGTCTCGGCTGCCTCGGGCCGGACGGGCTCCGGCCCACTGCCCGTCAGGTCCGGGGTCTCGATGACCTCGGGGCCCGGCTCCGGCTCGGCGACGGGCTCGATGACCGCCACCCCTTCCGCCGCCTCGGCCGGTCCGGGCTCCGCCGCGATTGCCACGGGCGCTGCCGCTGCCTCTGCCGCCGCAGCCGACTCGGCCGGCTGCTCGGCCACGGGCGTCGGGGCCAGGTGGGGTGGGGTGGGAAGCGAGCCCACCACGGGTACGAACCGGCCCAGGGACGATCCGTCGGGCACCGGTTCCACCGGCGGCTGCACAGCCGCCGGTGCCTCGAAGACGCTCTCTTGCGCCTGCTCGTCCGCGGCGGGCACGGTCTGCGCCGACACCGCTTCGACGAACGTGGCCTCGACCGGCGCGGCTTCGGGGGCCTGCTCCTCGGCACCTGCGGCGGCCACCGGGGCCACGGCCTCGGCGGGCCCGGCCTCGGCCGCTACGGCTGTTTCGGCAGGCGCGGCCGCGACCGGCACTGCTGTTTCGGCAGGCGCGGCCTCGACCGGCGCCACGTCTTCGGGTGCGGTCTCCGCCGGCGCCTCGGCCCGCGGGGCCTGAGCGGCCTCCTCGGGGACCCCGGCAGAGACGGTTGCCGCCGCGGGTCCGGGCACCGGCTCCCCGCCCTCGACGGCCACGGGCTCGCTCAGCGCCGGTTCGACGGCAGCCGGTTCGACGGCAGCCGGTTCGACGATCGACGGCTCGACGGTGTGGGCGACAGGCGCCGGCACCTCTGCCTGCGCTTCGGCCACAGGCTCCTCGACGACCGGCTCCGGAGCCACAGCCTCCGGCACAGCCGCCTCCGGGACGACCGTTTCTGCTGCCGGCGCCTGAGGGGCCGACGGCTCCTGGGCGGCGACGGTAGCGGGAACCACGGTCTCGACCGGCGGGGCGGCCTGCTGGGGCGCCTGGGCCGCCCACTGGCCCGTGCCCTGCGGCGGGATCTCGCCGAGCTGCGGGCCCGGGAGCGCCGCCACCTCGTCGGCCGGCAGCCCGAAGTACTCGGGTTCGGCGGTGGCCGGACCGGCGTGCCGTGCGGGCGTCTGCACGGCTGCCCGCATCGGGGGCTGGGCCTGCGGCTGCGGGGTGCCCGCGGGGCCCCGGTCGGCCAGCGAACGGACCACACCCCCGCCGGACGTACCTCCGTAGGAGGGGCCGGAATCGGGGGATGCCGGGCCGCGGTGCAGCGGGCGGCGCACGGGTGCCTGGGCCTGGGCCACGGGTACCTGGGTCTGCGCCGGTGCGGGGACGGGCGACGGGATGCGCACGCCGGCGAGGTCGACATGGCCGGAGTCCCGGCCGCCGGACTCGTGCGTCCCCGGGCCGGTCTCCTGGAGCGGTGCGGCGGCCTGCTGCATGGCGTACGCCGGGACCTGGGCCTGCTCCTGGAACTGGACCGGGCCCTGCGCCCCGCCGTCGCCCTGCGGCACGGTGTGCGGCTGCGGGGCGACGGGCTGGTAGCCGCCACCCTGCTCGGGCAGCGGCGCCTGGCCCGCCTGGGGTTCGCTCCAGGCACCCTGGGGGCTCGGCATCAGGAGAAGGTCGTCGTCCTCGGTCGTGTGCTCGGAGGGGTCGAGGAAGGTGTAGGCGCCCGGGGCGGGGGCGCCCGGCTGCTCCACCATGCCTGCGTTCTCCGGCAGTCCCTCGCCCGGGATCTGGCCGGTGTCACTCATGCGTACCCCTCGCCCATCGTCAGTGCTCCTTCGGCCCTTCGCCCGGGACGCCCCGACACGGCACGCCGGTGCTCGTCCCATGGAACGAGCGGGCGCGCCGCGCGGCACGAGTCGGTCGCGGACATACTGCATTCTCGCGGCCGTTCGCCGCCGCGGCAGGTCATTTCGCCACGGCTCGCTGTGGACTGCGCCACGTTGCGCGTCCCCCGGTTCTGCCGTACCACAACGGGGGTCAAAACAGTCCCCTTTTCCGGACATTGACGAACGAAGCGACGAACGTCCGGGCGCGGTGCAACGATCGGCCAGCCTACCTCGCACCGTATGCCGACCGGGTCAGGGGGCAAGGTCCGAACGCAGTGCGGACAGCAGAAAGACGACCGTGCGTTCGCGCTCCGACCATGCAGCCGTGTCGAGTTCGACGGACTGGAGGAGGGAACAGGCGACCGTGTACCCGTTCTCGGTGAGGGCTGCGCCGAGCGTCTCGGCCTCGTCCCGGGTCGAGGCGTGCGTCACGATCCGCTCGGGCCTGCGATCGGCGACCGCGGTGACTACGGGGGCTCCGCCGCCCCCGATCCGTACGACATCGGGCTCGGGCAGCCGTTCCAGCACGTGCGGTGCCCGGCCCTCGACGACCTGGAGCTGGACCCCGAAGGCCCGGGCGGCCGCGGCCGTGCGGGCGCAGGCATCGGCGTCGCTGTCGACGGCCAGGACAGCCGCGCCGAAGCGGGCCGCCTCCACGGCCAGGGCGCCGCTGCCCGAGCCGATGTCCCAGAGCAGGTCTCCGGTCCGTGGTCCGAGGTGGGCTAGTTGGGCGGCCCGCAGTCCGGGGGCCTCGCCCTCACCGTCTCCGCCGTGAGGGTCCGTTCCTGGGCCCCGGTAGGCGTCGGCGGGCAGTGCCCAGCCGCGTACGCCCTGGGGGTAGGCGGGGTGGCGGCCCGCGATCCAGGCTCCTTCGGCCCGCTGTTCCGGGCCTCCCCCGACGACGATCACGACGTTGGGATCGCGCCAGACGTGGTCGGCGGCGGCGTCCGAGGTGACGACGGTGACCTGCTCGCGTTCGGTGCCGAGTTCCTCGCAGATGACGAAGGTGCGGTGGACGCCTTCGAGGAGCAGGGCGAGTTCGGCGGGGCCCGCACCGGGTGAAGTGAGGACGGCGACCTTGTGATGGGCACGGCAGACGTTCACGGCGCGGCGCAGAGTGCGGGGGTGGGCGACGACCGTCTGGGCGTCCTCCCACGGCATGCCGGCGCGGGCGAACGCGGTGGCGACGGAGGAGACGGCGGGCACCACTTCGACTTCGAGGCCGTGCTCGGGGGCGCGCAGGGTGCGGACGACCCCGAAGAAACCGGGGTCTCCGTCGGCGAGGACCACGGCGCTGCCACGGTGGCCGGCGATCCGGCGGGCCGCGAGATCGACGGAGCCGAGGCGGATGCGCTCCGCGCCGTGCGGGACTTCGGGCAGCGCGAGGTGGTGGGCGGCGCCGGCGACGAGGGTCGCGGCCGAGAGTGCGGCCGTGGCCGCTCTGGTCAGTGGCGAGCCGTCCCAGCCGATCACTGTGACCCGGTCGGCCATCTGTCGTCAGTCTCCTGGAGTTGTCGCAGGTGGGGCTGGTTGCCCAAGGTCGGGCAGGGTGAGGCTACCTGGTCCGGACCAGTGCCGTGCCGGTGCCCCGGAAAGGCCGGCGCTCTCAGTTCCAGTCGTTGTAGGTGCCGTAGCCACCGGCGTCGGCGAGCTCTTCGGCCACCCCTTCGAGGTCCTCGGGGAGCAGGCCCCAGACGATCAGATCGGTCCTGATGTCGGTCCATCCCCCGTCCTCGGTCTGTGAGCGGGCTATACGGGCGTTGCGCAGCACTCCCTCGCTGATGCAGCCGAGCTTCTGCGCGACCTGCTGGGAGGCGGTGTTGTCGGCGGCGGTACGCAGTTCGATGCGCTCGAAGGCCTGGTCGCGGAAGAGCCACTGCGCCACGGCCAGGACCGACTCGGTCGCGTAGCCCTCGCCGCGCGCCCACGGGGCGGTGATGTAGGCGGCCTCGGTGGCACGGGTGCGCCAGTCGGTGTTGCGCAGACGTACCGAGCCGACGAGCCGCTGGGTGAGGAACTCGGTGACGGCGAGCACGATGCCGTCTCCCTTGGTGCGCTGCGCGGGAGCGATCCTGCGGACCCAGCGCTCGGCGTCGACCTGGGTGTAGGGGTGGGGTGCCTCGGTCCAGGCGACGACGAGTTCGTCGTTCATCATCTCGATGTACGCGGGGACGTCCGCCATGTCGAACGGGCGCAGCACCAACCGGTCCGTGCTGATGGAGATGTCCGGAAAGGTGGAAGTCATGCGCAGCTCCATGCCGAAGACCGTGTAAAGGCACAGCATGCAGCATCGGGCGGACCTTGTGCATGGCCGGGTCGGCACGGCCGGGCCCCGCACACCCGGGCGGGGTGTGCGGGGCCCGGCGGACAAGTGCCGCGCCCGGGTCAGGACTTGGCTGCGGTACCGAAGGCCGGGACGACCGAGCCCTGGTAGGTGTCCTCGATGAACTTCTTGACCTCGTCGGAGTGGAGGAGCTTCACGAGCTTCTCGACGCGGGGGTCCTTCTCGTCGCCCTTCTTCACGGCGACGATGTTGGCGTACGGGTTGCCGGCGGCCTTCTCCAGGGCCAGGGAGTTCTTGGCGGGCTTGAGGCCGGCCTCGATGGCGTAGTTGCCGTTGATGACGGCGGCATCCACGTCGTTCAGGGCGCGGGGCACGGTTGCGGCCTCCAGCTCCTTGAACTCCAGGCCCTTCTTGTCGGTGATGTCGCTCAGCTTGGCGCTGGTGCCGACGCCGGCCTTGAGGGTGATCAGGCCGTTCTCGGCGAGGAGCTGGAGCGCGCGGCCCTCGTTGGTGGTGTCGTTGGGTACGGCGATGGTCTGGCCGGACTTGATGTCGCCCAGGCCCTTGACCTTCTTGGAGTAGAGGCCGAGGGGCTCCAGGTGCACGGTGCCGACGGAGACCAGGTGGGTGTTGTTCTTCTTGTTGAAGTCGTCCAGGTAGGGCTGGTGCTGGAAGAAGTTGGCGTCGACCTGGCCGGTCTCGGTGGCGGTGTTCGGCAGGACGTAGTCCGTGAACTCCTTCACCTCCAGCTTGAGGCCGGCGTCGGCCGCCAGGTTCTTCTTGACGAAGCCCAGGATGTCGGCGTGCGGCGTCGGCGACGCGGCGACGACGAGGGCCTTGGAGGTGTCGGCATCGGCGCCGCCCCCGGACTTGGACGCCGGGTCGGAGTCCGTGCCGCAGGCGGTGAGGCCGAAGGCGAGGGCGGCGGTGGCGGCGGCAGCCGCGGTGAGCTTGATGTTCTTACGCACGAAGAGTGCCTCTTTCAGGTGGTGATGGTGGTACGCCCGGACAAGGAGTGCGGGCTCGGGGAGGAGAAGTCTCAGGAGGTGCGGCCGCGGCGGGCCAGCAGGCGTACGGCTCCGTCGCCGATCAGCTGGATCACGGTCACGATGACGATCAGCAGCGCGACGGTGATGAGCATGAACTGGTTGTCGAAGCGCTGGAATCCGTAGGTGACGGCCTTGGATCCGAGGCCTTCGCCGCCGACCGCTCCGGCCATCGCGGAGTAGCCGATGAGCACGATGACGGTGGTGGTGACGCCGGAGACGAGGGACGGCAGCGCCTGCGGCAGCAGGACCTTGCGGACGATCGTCGGGATGGAGCCGCCCATGGACTGGACGGCCTCGACGAGCCCGTGGTCGACCTCGCGCACAGCCGTCTCGACGAGCCGGGCGAAGAACGGGACGGCGCCGACGGCGAGCGGGACGATCATCGCGGTCGGGCCGATGAAGGTGCCCACGACCCAGGTGGTGAAGGGGATCAGGGCGATCAGCAGGATGATGAACGGCAGCGAACGGCCGATGTTCACGATCACGCCGATGACCTTGTTCACCGGGGTGTTCTGCAGCAGTCCGCCCTTGTCGGTGAGGACGAGCAGGACGCCGAGCGGCAGTCCGACCAGGATGGTGACCACCGCGGACCACAGGACCATGTAGAGGGTGTCGACGGTGCCCTGCGTCAGCAGCGGCTGCATTTCGGACCAGGTCACTTCGCCACCTCCTTGGTGAGCGGTGCGGGGATGATGACGGGTTCGGCGTCTGTGCCGTCGACGAGCTCGGCCTGCAGTCCCTGCTCGCGCAGGAAGCCGATCGGGACGACGTTCTCCTCGAAACGGCCGGGCAGTTCGATGCGCATCCGGCCGATCTGCTTGCCTCCGACCGTGTCCATCGCGGCACCGAGGATCGAGATGTCGATGTTGTACGTGCGGGAGAGCTGCGAGATCACCGGGCGGCCTGCGGCATCCCCGTGGAAGGTGACGTCGACGACCGTGCGGTCGGGACCGGAGGCGGTACCGCCTACCGGGAACAGCTCGTGGGCGAGTTCGGAGCCGGGTGTGGCGAGCAGGTCCCCGACGGTTCCGGACTCGACGATGCGTCCCCGCTGCATCAGCGCGGCGGAGTCGCAGATCGTCTTGACGACGTCCATCTCGTGCGTGATGAGCAGGACGGTGAGGCCGAGCTGCTGGTTGAGGTCGCGCAGCAGCTGGAGGATGGAGCGGGTGGTCTCGGGGTCCAGGGCCGACGTCGCCTCGTCGGAGAGCAGCACCTTGGGGTCGCCCGCGAGCGCACGGGCGATGCCGACGCGCTGCTTCTGACCGCCGGAGAGCTGCCCCGGGTAGGCCCTGGCCTTGTCGGCGAGGCCCACCAGGTCGAGGAGTTCGAGCGCCTTGCGGGACCGTTCGCGGCCGGTGACGCCGAGGATCTCCAGCGGGAGTTCGACGTTGCCCTGCACGGTGCGGGAGGCCAGCAGGTTGAAGTGCTGGAAGACCATGCCGATGCGGCTGCGCGCCTCGCGCAGTTCCTTGCCGGCCCGGCGGCCACGGCCCGCCAGTGCGGTGAGGTCCTGCCCGGCGACGGTCACGGTGCCGGAGGTGGGGCGCTCCAGCAGGTTGACGCAGCGGATGAGGGAGGATTTCCCGGCGCCGCTCTGCCCGATGACGCCGTACACCTCGCCCTCGCGGACGTGCAGGTCGACGCCGTCCAGAGCGGTGACCTCACGGCCGCGCGACTGGTAGACCTTCGTGAGGCCCGTAGTGGTGATCACAGGGTTTCCGTCACTGTCGAGTGCGCGGCGCGGTGTCCGCCGGGCACGGGGCATTCGTCCGGTGAGACTGTCCGGACGGTTCGATCGGACGTTCCGAGCGGGTCCCGGCGCGGCCGCACGCACGGCGGTGGCCGGGCAGCAGCGTGCTGGGAGGCGCGTTCCGCTGGGTGCGGACGGCTCGGGCTCGGTCTCGCTTCGGGGCGCGAGGCTCAGGCGGGGGCCCTCAGAAGGCGCGCATTCGACACATACAACGAGCACCGGGCGTCGTGATCGCCTCGGTCGCAAGGGTGCGGCTGCTCGTCGTGGTCATGCGCCAAGTAAAACAGACGTGAGGTTCCCGCCGAACCCGCTGTCCGGATAGCGGACAGCCGTGGATGGGCCGGGGACTCCGGCCGACCGGCTTCGGCCCCCTCCGGCCGGACCGCCATGACCTGCACCGATACGGGGGACGAGCGCTCCGCGTCGCCGCGCTTCACCTGCCGGGAGCGCCGGGGCGTGTGGTCAAGACCACGATCACTCGCCAAGGGCCCGCAGCCCGGCCGCGGGCCCCCTGCCCACCGGTGCGGCGGCGGGCGGGCACGGGGGCGCACGCAAGGGGCCCCGCGGTCCGTAATACCCTCGGCTCATGCTTGACGCCCTGACGATCGCGGTCGGCGTGGCCGCCCTCGCCCTCGCCGCCTGGTGCGGATTCGCCGCCTACCGGGACCAGCCGACCAAGGACTGGCACTTCATCGGGATGGCCGTGGTCTCGGCTCTGGCACTGGCCCAGCTGGTGGTGGGGATCGTGCAGCTGGCCCGCGGCGAACGGCCGGAACAGGGCATGACCATCTTCATCGCCTACCTGATCGGGGCCTTCCTCGCCGTACCGGCGGCGGGCTTCCTGTCGCTGAGCGAGCGGACCCGGTGGGGCTCGGTGACGGTGGCGGCGGGAGCGGTCGTACTGGCCGTCCTCGAAGTACGGCTCTACGACATCTGGGGAAACTGACCGTGACCGACACCGATCGCACCCCCGCAGCGGCCGCCGCCGGCGAGAAGCAGCCCTTCGATCTGGGCACCGGGCCGGGGCGGGTACTCGTCTGGTTCTACGGCGTGTTCACAGTGGCGGCGGCGTCCCGCGCGGTCGTCCAGATGATCCTGGACTTCGGCAAGGCCCCTTTGTCCTACGTGTTGTCGGCCGCCGCCGCGGCCGTCTACGGCTTCATCACGTACTCGCTGGTGCGCGGTGGCGAGAGGGCGCGCCGGACGGCGCTGGTGTGCTGCGCCGCCGAGCTCGCCGGGGTGCTGATCGTGGGTACGTGGACGCTGGTCGAGCCGTCGGCCTTCTCGGACGCGACGGTCTGGTCGTACTTCGGTCGGGACTACCTGTTCATCCCGGTGATCCTTCCGGTCACCGGGATGATGTGGCTGCGCCGCGCGAGGCGTGACAGCCTTTAGGCGCTCGTCACATAGGCGGGCGCCGAGGCCTCCTTCTCCAGCAGGATCATTCGGACACCGTCCTGACCGGTGGCGTTGCCGACGGGCGCGTAGCCCGCGCGCCGGTAGAGCCGCAGATTGCCTTCGCTCCGGTGTCCGGTGTGCAGCCGGAAGCGGGTGGCCGACCGCTGGTCGGCGAGTCCGCTCTCCGCCGCGCCCAGCAGGCGGGCACCGAGCCCGTGCCCCCGGAGCCGTGGGTGGACGCAGAGCTTCCCGATCTGCCCGGTGCCGTCCTGTTCCGCCGACCCGCGTACCGAACCGACGACTTCCTCGCCGAGCCGCGCCACGAACACCAGGTTCGTGGCGATTTCGGCACGTACCGAGTCGAGGGTCTGGACGAGCGGGTCGATCCGGTAGTTCCCGTACAGCTCCGCCTCGCTCTGAAAACAGAGGTACTGGAGTTTCAAGATCTGTTCGGCGTCCTGTGCCTTCGCCGCCGAGATGATCACGCTCATGCCCATCTGCGCATGCCTCTCGCTCACCTGATCCGCCGGTTGTCTACCGCTCCTTTCCCCGCAGTTCAGGAGCTACAACCTCCGCCGCCAGCATTCTGCGCAGACATCCAAGGCATCGGGAACGGATCGGACCCAAACTGCCCTGTGACATACCCAACTCCCCTGCGATTTCGCGGTAGGTGGGGTCGACCGGAGAAAGCAGGGCGCGCAGTAAGCGCGCGCAGGGGCCGGGGAGACGGTCCACCGCGGCGTGCAGCACCCGGCGTTGGTCGGCTCCGAGGGCTGCCCTCTCCGGGCAGCCGGAGAGGTCGGCGGCCCTCTCGTCACGGTAGGGGCGCTCGCGCCGGGCGGTGCGGCGGGCCCGGCGGGCCTCCGCCCTGACGGTGTCCCGCACCCAGCGGGCGGGGTCCGCGGGCATTCCCTGGTCCATCAGCCGCTCCAGCAGCCGCAGCCAGAGGGCCTGTTCGAGGTCGGCGGGGTCGACGGCGGCGCCGGTGGCGGATGCCGCGGCCTCCGCCCTCGCCTCGGCCTGGACCAGTGGACGGAGCGTGCGGACGACGGTCGCGGCGCCCGGGGCGGGGAAAGCCCGAGGAAGATCGAATGGAGTCACGCCCCCACCCGACCCGGCATGCCGGTCACCGGTTGCCGAACCTGCCGGGACCACCCGACCGGGGCATGCCCCGGCCGGGTGCTGACGCCGCCACGATTCGTTCATGCCGGCCCCGCCCCGCGAGCCCGGCATGAAGCGAACGGGGTACCTAGTGGCCCGCGAAGTCCGCCGCCGCGAGCAGCGCCGTGTCCGGGTTGTCGGAGAAGATCCCGTCGATTCCCGTGGCGAAGTACGCCGCGAAGGCGCCGAAGGCGTCGCCGTACGCGTTGGGGTCCGTGCCCCGGCGGAAGTCGGCGGGCAGGAAGGTGTTCTCGTTGCGCATCGTGTACGGGTGCAGGATCAGGCCCTGCGCGTGCGCGTCGCGCACCAGGGTGGTGGGCGTGGTGAGCCGGCCCGAGCCGTCCTTGGGGATGATCAGGTCCAGGGTGGGGCCGATGCCCTGCGCGAAGGACGCCATCCACTCCAGGCCCGCCGGCTTCACCAGGTCGTCGGTGGTGCGCGGGTCACCGGACGCCACGAAGTCCCACGGCTTGGAACCGGCACCGGAGAGCAGGACGACACGCGGAGTGGCCACGAGCTTCGACAGCCGCTGGATGCTGCCGGGTTCGAAGGACTGGAGGATGAGCGGCGACTGCGCACGGTGCCGGTTGTAGCGGCGCAGCAGCTTGGCGAGCGGCTCCTCCAGACCCAGGCCGAGACCGCGGAAGTAGGTGGGGTGCTTGGTCTCGACGTACAGCCAGACGGGCTTTCCGCGTCGTCGGCCCTCACGGTCGGCCCAGCGCAGGACCTCTTCGAAGGTGGGGACCTCCCAGCGGCCGTCGTACAGCGTGTTCTTCTGACGGTTGCCGGGTATGCGCTCCTTGGCCCGCAGCGTCTTCAGCTCGGCGAGGGTGAAGTCCTCGGTGAACCAGCCGGTCAGGGACACGCCGTCGACCTTCTTCGTCGTCCGGCGGTTCGCGAACTCGGGGTGGGCGGAGACATCGGTGGTGGCGGTGATGTCGTTCTCGTGGCGGCACACGAGGTGGCCGTCCCTGGTGGGGACCAGGTCCTGTTCGATGATGTGCGCGCCCATGTCGAGGGCCAGCTGGTAGGAGCCCAGCGTGTGCTCGGGGCGGTAGCCGCTGGTGCCGCGGTGCCCGATGACGGTCGGCACCGGCAGGTCGAGGCGGTGGCCGCCGTGCCCGCCGGACTTCGCCGCGGGCTTTCCGGCCGCCTGCGCCGTTCCGGTGACGCCGAGGGCCGCGGTACCGAGTACCGCGGCTCCCACGCCCATGACGGTCCGTCGTCCGGGACTGGCCTGCGCACGCTCTGTCATGAATGCTCCTCGCATGTGATGTCCGGCACCTGTCGGGCGAGGACCGAGCGTAGGCATCGGTGCGGTCCGGACGGCGCCATCCGGACGAACATGGCGCAAACACACGTCAACACTGCGTATCCACTGGGTGAACCCGATGTGCGATCAGCGAGTACCCGCGAGTATCGTCCTCACCTGCATGGACCCTTGCAGTTCGTCGCCCCGGCCGGCCCGGCCACTACACCGGAGGAACCGTTGTCCCGTCTCGCACTCATCAAGGCAGTGCTCGGACCGATCCTGCGTCTGATGTTCCGTCCGCGGATGGAGGGCATCGAGAACATTCCGGGCTCCGGGCCGGTGATCCTGGCGGGCAACCACCTGACGTTCATCGACTCGATGATCATGCCGATCTGCTGCGACCGTCCGGTGTTCTTCATCGGTAAGGACGAGTACGTCACGGGCAAGGGAATCAAGGGCCGGCTGATGGCCTGGTTCTTCACGGGCGTCGGCATGATCCCGGTGGACCGCGACGGCGGCCGCGGCGGTGTCGCGGCGCTGATGACCGGCCGCCGGATCCTGGAGGAGGGCAACGCCTTCGCGATCTATCCCGAGGGCACCCGCTCCCCCGACGGCCGCCTCTACCGTGGCCGTACGGGCATCGCGCGCCTGACGCTGATGACGGGTGCTCCGGTGGTGCCCTTCGCGATGATCGGTACGGACAAGCTGCAGCCCGGCGGTTCCGGACTGCCCCGGCCCGGCAAGGTCACCGTCCGCTTCGGTGCGGCGATGGAGTTCTCGCGCTACGAGGGCATGGACCGCGACCGCTATGTGCTGCGGGCGGTGACGGACTCGGTGATGGCCGAGGTGATGCGGCTGTCCGGCCAGGAGTACGTGGACATGTACGCGACGAAGGCGAAGGCCGCCTGAGCCGCAGCGCGACTGCGCGGCACCCGGAGAACAGGAGGGGCCCGTACGCCGGTCGGCGGACGGGCCCCTTTCGTGTGCCCGCATCAGTCCTTGACGATGCCCTCCTCCAGTTCCTGGCCGCGCAGCAGGAACCAGGCGGCGACCGCTGTCGCCATGAGAACGACCGCACCGATGGCCGAGGCGGCCCCCAGCCCGTCGACGAAGGCGTCCTGCGCGGCGGAGACCAGGGTCGTCGCCTCCGGTTCGGGCAGCGCCTCGGCCGCCTCGACCGCGCCGCCCAGCGACTCGTGGGCGGCCGACGCGATGTCGGCCGGGGTCCCGGCGGGGGCGGTGAAGCCCTGGTAGACCCCGGTGACGATGGAGCCGAGCAGGGCGATACCGAGGGCGGCCCCCAGCTCGTAGGCGGTTTCGGAGACCGCGGACGCGGAGCCGGCGTGCTCCTTCGGGACGCTGGAGAGGATCACGTCGGAGGTGACCGTGAAGGCGAAGCCCGCCCCCACACCGACCACCAGCAGGAGCGCGCCGATCAGCGGATAGGCGGTGTCCTTGTGGACAGCCGCGACCGCGGCCAGTGCCAGGCCGATCCCGGCGAGACCGCCGGCCACCACGGACCGCACCGAGAAGCGGCGGGCGGTGGTACCGGCCAGCAGGCCCGCGGTGACCGCGCCGACGGCCGCGGGCAGTTCGGCGAGCCCGGCCTCCAGCGGCCCGCGTCCCTGGACCAGTTGCAGGAACTGGGAGAGGAAGAAGACCAGGCCGGAGAGACCGAGGATGGTCAGCAGATCGGCGAGCACCGCGCCGGAGAAGCCCCGGTGGTGGAAGAGCCGCATGTCGAGCAGCGGGGCGGGCAGCCGGAACTGCCGGCGTACGAACCAGATGAGCGCCGCCAGGCCACCGAGGCCCGAGAGGGCGACCTCCCAGCTCCCACCATGTGCGGCGAGCTCCTTGATGGCGTAGACGACCCCGATCATGCCGACCAGCGAGAGCGCCACGCTCAGCAGGTCCCACGGCCCGGGCGCGGGGTTCTTCGACTCCGGGATCATCTTGATCCCGACGACGACGAGCACCGCCATGACCGGCAGGTTGATCAGGAAGACCGACCCCCACCAGAAGTGCTCCAGGAGGAAACCGCCGACGACGGGCCCTACGGCCGCGCCCGCCGAGGCCATCGCGCCCCAGATGCCGATGGCGAGGCTCCGCTCCCGGGCGTCGTGGAAGAGGTTGCGGATCAGGGCGAGGGTGGACGGCATCAGGGTGGCGCCCGCCACGCCCAGCAGGGCCCGCGCGAGGATCATCATCTCGGGCGTCTGCGCGTACGCGTTGAGCACCGAGACCGCGCCGAAGGCGGTGGCTCCGCACAGCAGCAGCTTCTTGCGGCCGATGCGGTCACCGAGGCTGCCCATCGAGACCAGGAGACCCGCGATGACGAAGGAGTAGACGTCGCCGATCCAGAGCAACTGGGTGCCGGTCGGTTCGAGGTCCTCGCTGAGGAACGGGGTCGCGAGGCCCAGCACGGTGGCGTCGACGGCCACCAGGAGCACGGCGAGCACGAGCACGGACAGCGCGATCCACCGCCCGGGGCGGTGCAGCTCGGGCGGGGGCTCCGGTTGCTGTTCGATGCTGCTCATTGCTCCACGCTCCGGCGTGCGCCGCCGAGCAGCAACTCGACGATCATGTACGCGAAGTCCTGTGCGGCCACCCGGCCCGCCTGAACGGCCCACGCGGCGCTGCTGATGAGCCCGTAGAGCGCTTCGGTCAGCCAGGCCGGGGTCAGGTCGATGCGGATCTCGCCCCGCTCCTGCCCACGCCGGAAGAACGCGGCGACCCGGGCGTCCAGCCGGTCCCAGCCGTCGTTCTGCTCGTCGCCCTCGAAGAGCTGGTTCTCGGTCACGAGGAAGGAGAGGAGCCCGGCACTCGGCTCGATCGCGGCGACGAACCGGCGCAGGGCCTCCTGCGAGGTGCCCTCGTCCAGCACCGCGGCGTCGAGTGCTGCGCCGAACTCCTGGATGCCCAGCTCCTCCAACGCCCTGACCAGCGCGTCCCGTCCCGCGAAGTGCCGGTGCAGGGTGGCACGGCCGATGCCGGCGGCCTTGGCGACCTCGTCCATGGTGGCCGTCGATTTACGGGTCAGCAGGGCGGCGGCGCTGCGCAGCACCTGCTCACGATCAAGAGTCATGAGACGACACTAGCCCATTTGAGACAGAGGCGTCTCACCGGAAATGAGCTCGCGTCGCCGACCGGAAGCGGAGGACCATGTCTGCATGAAGCCGCTGCTGCTGATCGACATCGACGGTCCGCTCAATCCGTACGCAGCGCTCTCCCGCCGCCGCGCACCGGAGGGATACACCAGGCACCACATGCGGCCAACGGGGTGGACCGACGGCATGCCCCTGCCCGTTCTGCTCAACCCCGGCCACGGCGGGGAACTCCTCTCGCTGGCCGGCCGCTACGACCTGATCTGGGCGACCACGTGGAAGGACGAGGCGAACGAGTGGATCGGGCCGCGTCTGGGGCTGCCTCCTCTGCCGTACATCGACTGGCCGGACATGCACGGCGCCGCGCCGGCCGGTACGTACTGGAAGACGCAGTACGTCGTGGAGTACGCGGCCGGGCGGCCGTTCGCGTGGATCGACGACGAGATCACCGAGCTGGACCGGGCGTGGGTCGCGGAGCACGGGGCGGACCGCGAGAGCCTGCTGCTGCGGATCGACCCGGGGATCGGCCTGGAGCGGGCCGACTTCGACGCGCTGGCCGCGTGGGCGGACGCCCGGGGAGCGGCCTGCTGACCGCTCCCCGCTCTCAGTCGCTCAGCAGGGTCAGATCGAGCCCGGGCAGCCGGGCCGGATCGTTGATCACGAACAGCTCCACCACCTTTCCGCGCTCGATCGTGAACCGCATGACCGAGAAGCGCTGTCCCTCCACCTCGGAGACGACGGCCGGGGCACCGTCGAGCACTGCCGGCCGCGCCGACCGGCCGAAGGGGGCGAACATGATCGCCTGACGGGCCACGTTCGCGGCTCCGCGCACGAGCGAGGCGGCTCCGGCCACCCCTTCGGACCGGGCCACGACCTCCGGGTCGAGCACGGCGACGAGCGCGTCGAAGTCGCCGCTGCGGGCCGCGGCGAGGAAGGCGTCCACGACCTCCCGTCGGCGGGCCGCGTCCGGGTCGGGCACCGGGTCTGCGCCCTGCACCCGGCGGCGTGCCCGGCTGGCGAGCTGCCGTGCGGCAGCGGGGGTGCGGTCCACGATCCGGGCGATCTCGTCGAACGGCACCGCGAACATGTCGTGCAGCACGAAGGCCAGGCGCTCGGCCGGGTCAAGTGTCTCGAGTACGACGAGCAGCGCGAGGCCGACCGAGTCGGCCATCAGCGCCTGCTGCTCCGGATCGGCGCCCGGCCGCGGGCCCAGGGCAAGGCCGGGCACATCGGCCTCCACCGCGCCGGTCTCCAGAGGTTCCTCGCGGCGGGAGCGGCGCGAGCGCAGGATGTCCAGGCAGACCCGGCCGACCACGGTGGTCAGCCAGCCGCCCAGGTTGTCGATCGCCGCGCCGTCGGAACGGCCGAGACGGATCCACGCCTCCTGGACGGCGTCCTCCGCCTCGCTGTCGGAGCCGAGCATCCGGTACGCCACCGCTCTGAGGCGGGCCCGGTTCTCCTCGAAGCGTGCCGCCAGGAACTCGTTTCCGTCCACCGTCGTCCTCCTGCGTCGTCTGCCGTCACCACACTGACGCAGGGCACCCGGCCGATGTGACAGGAGTGCGCGAAGTGGTCAGCGCCACGGGAGCGAGGCGCGGTGCCGCCAGTACGCCTCCGGCTCCTCGACCAGCGCGTCCAGCCCGGCCCTGCGCTCCTCGTCGAGGTCGAGGACGGCCGCGTGGAGGTTGCCGGCGAGCTGGTTGACGGTCGCCGCTCCGGAGAGCACGACCCCGGCCCACGGCTGGTGCAGCACCAGCGCCAGGGCGACCGCGTCGCTGCCGAGCCCCTCCTCGTCGGCGATCTCCCGCATCACGGCGGGTGCCTCCGTGCCCGCGAGCCGGCCGTTGGCCATGGCTTCCTTGACGATGACGGTGAGCCCGGCGGCGTGCGCCTCGGCGAGCGCCGGTCCGGCCGAGGTCTCCAGGGCGTTGTAGGTGGCCTGGACCGTACGGAAGAGGGGTTCGCCGTCCACCGTGACGGTGAGGGCAGCCCGGATCGCCTCGGCCTGGGCCGGTCCGCTGGTGGAGAGGCCCACACTGACCCCTTCGGCGGCGAGCGCGGCGAGCCGGGCGTGCAGCTCCTTGTCGGTGAGCGCCGGGCTGTCGGGAGTCACCGAGTGGATCTGGTAGAGGTCGAGCCGGTCGCCGAGCGTGGCGCCGGTCTCGGCGCGCTGGCGCAGGAAGGTGTCGAGACCGTGGTCCTTGACCTCGTGCGCCTCGGCGTCGACGCTCCAGTCGGCGGTGTAGGTGTAGCCCCACTTGCTCCCGATGACGACGTCGCGGACCTCCGGCCGGGCGGTCAGCCACTCGCCGAGGAACTCCTCGGAGCGGCCGTAGGAGCGGGCGGCGTCGAAGTACCGGACGCCCTGCGCGTAGGCCGCGTCGAGGAGTTCGTGCGTACGGGCGCGCAGCGCGTCGACGCTGCGCTCGCCGGGCAGGTCGCGGTCGCGGTGCAGATTGATGTAGCCGGGCCTGCCGACCGCTGCCAGACCGAGCCCGATGTGGGCGGTCGGGGTGGTCGCTGTGGTCAGTCGGGCGAACGGCATCGCGGGCTCCTCGTCGTCGGCAGGAATCTCGACTACCCCCAACGTAGCCCGCGATGCCCGTCCGGCTACTTGCGTGCCGCCGCCCAGGCGTGCTGCGTGGCGAGGTCCGCCTTGACCTCGCTCAGCTGGACGGCGACCGCCGAGGGAGCGGTGCCACCGCGGCCGTTGCGGGAGGCCAGTGCACCGGCCACGTTGAGGACCGAGCGGACCTCGGGGGTGAGGTGTTCGGAGATCTTCGCGAACTGCTCGTCGGTCAGCTCGTCGAGCTCGATGCCGTGGCTCTCGCACTCCTTCACGCACTCACCGGCGACCTCGTGGGCGACGCGGAACGGCACGCCCTTCTTGACCAGCCACTCGGCGATGTCGGTGGCGAGCGAGAAGCCCGCCGGGGCCAGCTCCTCCATGCGCGCGCGGTTGACGGTGAGCGTGGCCATCATGCCGGTGAAGGCGGGGAGCAGGACCTCGAGCTGGTCGCAGGAGTCGAAGACGGGCTCCTTGTCCTCCTGGAGGTCGCGGTTGTACGCGAGGGGCAGGGCCTTGAGCGTGGCCATGAGGCCGGTGAGGTTGCCGATGAGCCGTCCCGACTTGCCCCGGGCCAGCTCGGCGATGTCGGGGTTCTTCTTCTGCGGCATGATGGACGAGCCGGTGGAGAAGGCGTCGTGCAGGGTGACGAAGGAGAACTCCTTCGTGTTCCAGATGATGATCTCCTCGGCGATCCGGGAGAGGTTGACGCCGATCATCGCGGTGATGAAAGCGAACTCGGCGACGAAGTCCCGCGAGGCCGTGCCGTCGATGGAGTTGCCCACCGAGCCGCGCTCGAACCCGAGGTCGGCGGCGACCGCCTCCGGGTCGAGCCCGAGCGAGGAACCGGCGAGTGCGCCGGAACCGTACGGGGAAACCGCGGTCCGCTCGTCCCACTGGCGCAGCCGCTCCGCGTCCCGGGACAGGGACTGCACGTGGGCCAGGACATGGTGGGCGAAGAGCACCGGCTGGGCGTGCTGGAGGTGCGTGCGGCCGGGCATGGCCACGTCCGGGTGCGCCTCGGCGAGGCCGACGAGGGCGTCCTGGAGCTCGGCGATCAGGCCGCCGATGATGCGGGCGTGGTCGCGCAGGTACATCCGGAAGAGCGTGGCGATCTGGTCGTTGCGGGACCGTCCGGCACGCAGTTTGCCGCCGAGGTCGGGGCCGAGCCGCTCCAGCAGTCCGCGCTCCAAGGCGGTGTGGACGTCCTCGTCGGCGATCGTGCCGGTGAAGGAGCCGTCCGCGACATCGGCTTCCAGCTTGTCCAGCCCGGCGGTCATCCGCTCCAGCTCGTCCTCGGTGAGCAGACCCGCCTTGTTGAGGACGCGCGCGTGGGCGCGGGAGCCGGCGATGTCGTAGGGCGCGAGCCGCCAGTCGAAGTGGACGGAGGCGGACAGCCTGGCCAGCGCCTCGGCCGGACCGTCCGCGAAGCGGGCGCCCCAGAGACGTACGTCGCCGTTGCCGTTGCCGTTGCTCACTGCGTGCTCCTCGGAAGAACCAGGGGGTTGGACGGGCGACCGTCGGCCCGCGCGAGCGCGACCCACTCGGTCACGGATGCCTGCTCACGGCGCGATCCACGGTGCAGCCTCTGCCGCAATCACTAACAGGCATAACTATGCGGTCCTCTGTATGTTTTGTCAAAGCTGACGGCCGGGACGCCGCAGCCGGAAATCCCGCAGACCCGGGCGCGCCGCCCCGGTACGGTCGGCACTCGGCAGACGAGGGGACCACGCCGAGCGCAGCACACCGGACCGGCCGCGGGTGGTTCGGGCGGCGGCGCGGCGTCTGTCGCGGGCGGCCGGGCACGTCCGTCCCACCGGCTGAAACACCCCCGCCGGGGCGGCAGTCGGCACCGATACTCGGACCATGGGAAAAACGTATGAACGCATCGACGGGCGTCTGCGCACCTTCATAGAGCAGCAGCCGGTCTTCTTCGCGGCGACCGCGCCGCTCGACGGGGAGGGCACGGTCAATCTCTCCCCCAAGGGCGTCAGCGGCTCCTTCACAGTGCTGGACGAGCAGCACGTGGCCTATCTGGACTTCGCGGGGAGCACCGCGGAGACCGTGGCGCACCTGCGCGAGAACGGGCGGATCACCCTGATGTGGTGCGCCTTCCAGGGTCCGCCGAACATCGTGCGGGTGCACGGCCGGGGCGAGCCGGTCTTCCGTGATGATCCCCGTTTCCCGGAGCTCCTCGGAAAGTTCGACGGGGTGGACCCCTCACGGCACGGGCTGCGCGCGATCATCGTGGTGATGGCCGAGCTGATCCGGGACTCGTGTGGATACGGCGTGCCCTTCATGAGCTACGACGAGGACCGCACCCTGCACGGGCAGCGCTTCGCGCGGGAGGACGACGCCTCGCTCAGCGCCTACTTCGAGAAGAAGGAGCACATCGCCACCAGCATCGACGGCCTGCCGGGGCTGCCGCTCCCGTTGCCGGTCCTGCCGCCCGTGTCCTGAGCCACTGGGCCGTACGGAGCAGGTCCGCAGGTGAGCGGAGGACGGCAGGTCTACGGTCCGGGGCATGCGCAGACTTCTGGTGACCGGTTCGGTCCTGATCGCTCTCACCGGCCTTGTCGGAGCCCGGCCCCCCACGGCGGAGCCGCTGCCCCGGCGGCTGGCCGACACGGGCGGCGGCAGCCAGCTCGTCACGGCCGAGGCGTCCGGTACCGGCTCCACCACGGGCACGGTCACGTGGTGGAGCCGGCGGGGCGGCCGCTGGACGGCGGCCGGGTCGGCGCCCGCCCGTTTCGGGGCGAACGGGCTGGCCGAGGGGGCTGCGCGCAAGCAGGGTACGAACACGACACCCACCGGCCTGTACGACCTGCCGTACGCCTTCGGGACCGAGGCGGCTCCGCCCGGGACGCGGTATCCGTACCGCCGGGCCGGCGACCGTTCGTGGTGGTGCCAGGACAATGACGCGCGCGCCTACAACCGGTGGGTGGAGCCCCGGCCGCCCGACTGCCGGGCGGCCGAGGCCGAGCACCTGATCACGTATCCGACGCAGTACGCCCGGGCCCTCGTCGTCGGGTTCAACTACCACCGGCCGGTACGGGGCCGGGGCGCCGGAATCTTCCTCCACGTCGACGGACGCGGCGCGACCGCCGGCTGCGTCTCCGTGCCGGCGGCCGCGATGGACCGGATCCTGGCCTGGGCCGATCCGGCCCGCCGGCCGCACATCGCGATCGGGACCCGCTCCGGCCCGACGGCGATCACGCGGTACTGATCCCGCCCCGGAAGCTGCGAGAAGGTCTGCGTATGCGCCCGACAGGAGCTCTTGGGGCGCCGTGTCCGGACGTCGCGCATGTCCTCGCCGCTCAGCCCCTCTGCTCCGAACCCTGCGGGGAGGGCGGCTGTCCGTGATCCACCACGGATCCGACGGGCCCCCCGGCAAGCGGCGTCGAGTCCAGATAGCGGATCTCGTAGGCGCGCTCGACGAAGCGCCAGCCGTCCGGAGTGCGTCGGTAACGATCGTGGTAGATCGCGTAATTGCGGTGTGAGGCGCCGCCCCGGATCCGGATGACCTCGGAGAGACAGGCCCGCCCGGTCGCGGTGTCTCCCGTGAGTGAGACGACGCCGGGGTGGGCCGTCTGGACGAACACGTCGAAGCCGGCCTCACGCTGCTGCCCGAGACCTCGGATCCCGTCGCGGCCGACGGCCTCGATCCCGGCGTCCGGGATGCGGACGACACCGTCCGGCACGAAGAGTGAGGCGAGCCGGTCGTGGTCGTTCATCATCGCCGCGTCCGTGAACTCCGAGCGGAGCGCCTCGATCTCGACGCGGTCCCGCAACTCGTCCGCTTCGCTCCCCGCCACGTCGCCTACGAGCCGCCCGCCGACGGCGGTGCGATCGTCGCGTGCGGCGACCAGGTCGACGACTATCTCGTCGCGATGGTGCTCTCCGAGCGCCGCCGCGACCGCGTCGGTCACCGCGGCGACGAGCCGGGCCGCGATCCGCGGACCGTCGGGCCGGGTGAACGCCTTCTCCCTGATGGCGAACGTCACGGTCGGCGCCGCCTCTTGGCACACCACCCCGCCGACGGCCCAGCGGCCGGCCGCGAGTCCCGCGAGCCGTACGACCACGAGATCGCGGGCCCCCTCCCCGTAGACGGAGGTGACCGCTCGGGTGAGCCGGGCGATGAGGTCGTTCTCGTGCCCGGCGATCTGCGACTCGAGAGCGTGGACGGTGAGGTGAGGCATGCTCGTTCGTCTCCTTCTGGTACCGATCGGTGGGGGGCGGCAGCTCAGGCGATGGACGCCGTGCGGGCACCGCGCAGAGGCGCGAGTGCCGCGGTCCAGCCGACTACGCCGTCGAGCAGTTCCTCCAGCGAGCGCGCCCGGGGCGCACTCGGAGCGAACACCCTGAAGTCCTCGAAGTCCGTGGCCAGGTGGAGAGAGACCTGGGCCGGCACGTCGGCGAGCCCGAGCAGACCGCACAGCTGCCGCAACTGGGCCGCGGACCCCGTGCCGCCGGCGGCGCCGTAGGCGACGATCCCTGCGGCCTTGTCCGCCCAGCCGGTGTGGACGAAGTCGATGGCGTTCTTGAGTGCGGCGGGGAGCTGGTTGTTGTACTCCGGCGTGACGAACACGAATCCGTCGAGCGACTCGACCGTGCGCACCCAGGCCTGTGCCCCGGGGCCTCCGGTTCCGCCCATGGCGGGTGGAACCACCTGGTCGAAGAGGGGGAGCCGGAACTCGGCGAGGTCGACGAGCTCGAACTCTGCGTCGGACCTCCGCGCCGAGACTTCATGGACCCACCCGGCCACCTGCGGGCCGATCCGTCCCGGACGAGTGCTGCCGATGACGATGCCGATCCTGGTCATGCTGCGTCCTCCTGTCGCGATTCCCTGCGTGGGCCACAGGCAGGCGGTCGTTCTCGCGGCCGTCCGCCGTGCCCACACCCGTACCGACGCGGCAGGGACCTCGATCGTCAGGAGTCGGGGCCGCGGTCGCGCCTGACATCGGCGGGGCCTGATCCGTCGTCCCTCACGGGAGGATGCGTACGTGACGACTGGAAGGCGCTGACCGAATGGACATCACAGACGGGAACGAAGACGCCTCGGCGGGTCCCGAGGACGAGCCGCTCATCTCGGAACGGCGCAGCCTCGCGAATCTCGCCTACCGGCTGCTCGGCTCGCTGACCGAGGCGGAGGACGCCGTCCAGGAGGGGTACGCCCGTTGGTTCGCACAATCCGTGGAGCGCCGGGGCGCCGTCGTGAATCCCGCGGCCTGGCTGACCACCGTCGTGAGCCGCATCTGCATGGACCAGCTCCGTTCGGCCCGGACGCGCCGGGAGCGTTACGTCGGTGAGTGGATTCCGGAGCCGGTGCCGGCACGGGCCGAGTGGAGCGGGCTCTCCGACGGATCGACGGCGGGGGATCCCGCCGACCACATCACGTTGGACGAGTCCGTCGAGATGGCGTTCCTGGTCGTGCTGGACTCGATGACGCCTGCCGAACGCGTCGCCTTCATGCTGCACGACGTGTTCCGGGTGCCGTTCAACGAGGTCGCGGAGATCGTCGGCCGCACGCCGGGAGCCTGCCGCGAGCTCGCCTCGTCGGGGCGTCGACGCGTGGCTGCCGCCCGCACCGGCGGGGCGCGGGCCCGGCAGCGTTCCGTCGTCGTGCGCGAGTTCCGGCAGGCGTGGCAGGCCAAGGACATGGACGCCCTGGTACGGCTCCTCGACCCGTCGGTCGTCGCCGTCGCCGACGGTGGCGGTCGCGCGACGGCCTCGCCGACGCCTGTCCGGGGCCACCTCCAGGTCGCGGAGTTCCTGGTGCACCTGGCGGGCCTCGCCGGCCGGCTGGAGCTCCTCGAGCGGACCGTCAACGGGCAGCCGGGCCTCGTCGCGGTGAACGGCGGTCAGGTGCTGACCGTGTACGCGTTCGACATCGAGAAGTTCCGCATCCGGCGCATCTGGGCGATTCGCAACCCGGACAAGCTGCGGCCATGGAGCCGTTGAGGGGCGTGCCGGCCTTCCGCCTGACAATTGCGGCCGCGGGGCCGTCGATCGGTCGGACCGTCGGCACGCGGTGACGCGGTGCCCGAACCGGCCGGTCCGTATCCCAGGAAAGGAAGTAGCGATGTCGTTCCACTCCCCCGCTCTGCACCTGACCGTGCGCGGCGCGGACGAGGCATCCGCCTGGTACCGCCAGGCTTTCGGAGCCCGAGAACTCACCAGGCTGGTGGTGCCCGGCGGCCGGCTGATCCACGTCCAGGTCCGCATCGGGACGATCACCCTGATGCTGGCCGATGAGTTCCCCGAGATGGATTCCTACGGGCCGCAGCATTTCGGCGGCACCTATGGCGCCCTCTACCTGCACGTCGACGATGTCGATGACGCCTGGCAGCGGGCCGTCGGTGCCGGGGCGACCGTGATTCGCCCGCTGGACGACGCCTTCTGGGGCGAGCGGGAAGGTCAGCTGCTCGACCCGTTCGGTCATCGGTGGGGGCTCACGCAGCATCTCCGTGACCTCCCGCTCTCGGAGCTCCAGGAGCTCACGACCGAAGCGTTCTCCGGCCTCGACGCAGGCTGAACCCTGCAGGGCACCCCCGGCCGTCACACAGCGTCGAGGGGCCGTCCGGCTTCCGCCGGACGGCCCCTCGACAGCATCCTCACCAGAGTTCTAGCGGTCGTTCTGCGCGAGCCGCAGCAGATGGTCGGCGAGCGCCTGTCCGCCGGCGGCGTCACGGCTGATCAGCATGAGCGTGTCGTCGCCGGCGATGGTGCCGAGGATGTCGTGCAGCTCGGCCTGGTCGATCGCGGAGGCGAGGAACTGGGCTGCGCCCGGGGGCGTGCGCAGTACGACGAGGTTGGCCGAGGCCTCCGCCGAGATCAGCAGTTCGGCGGAGAGGCGGCGCATCCGCTCCTCCTTCGCGGACCCGCCCAGTGGCGCCTGCGGGGTGCGGAACCCGCCCTCGCTCGGCACCGCGTAGATCAGCTCGCCGCCGGTGTTGCGGATCTTCACCGCACCCAGCTCGTCCAGATCGCGGGAGAGCGTCGCCTGGGTGACGCTGAGCCCGTCGTCCGCGAGGAGCTTGGCCAGCTGGCTCTGCGAGCGCACCGGCTGCCGGTTCAGGATGTCCACGATCCGGCGGTGGCGTGCGGTGCGGGTCTGCGGCACGGACGGCCCGCCGTGCTCGGAATCCTGCGCCTCGGTCATCGTCGTCGCCTCATTCTCCGGTGTGTCCCGCCCCGGATCGTCCGTCCCCGTATGCCGCGTCGAGGGCACCGGGCAGCGCCTGGAGGAACGCGTCCACCTCCGCCTCACCGATGATCAGCGGCGGCATCAGCCGTACGACATCGGGGGCGGGCGCGTTCACCAGGAGCCCGGCTCCCTGAGCCGCCTGCTGCACCTGGGGTGCGAGGGGCTCGGTGAGCACGATACCCAGCAGCAGGCCGGAGCCGCGGACGTGGGAGACCAAGGGGTGCCCCAGGCCCTCCACGCCGTCGCGGATCCGTTCGCCGAGCCGCTTCACGTTGTCCAGCACCCCGTCGGCGGCCAAGGTGTCCAGCACCGCGAGACCTGCGGCGCAGGCGACCGGGTTGCCACCGAACGTCGTGCCGTGCCCGCCGGGCGCGAGCAGGTCGGCGGCCTCGCCGAACGCCACCGTGGCACCGATCGGCAGTCCGCCGCCGAGTCCCTTGGCGAGAGTGACCAGATCGGGCTCCACGCCCTGGTGGGCCTGGTGCTCGAACCAGGTGCCGCACCGCCCGATGCCGGTCTGCACCTCGTCGAGGACGAGGAGTGTGCCGGTGGCCCGGGTGATCTCCCGGGCCGCCTCCAGGTAGCCCTTGGGCGGGACGACGACACCGTTCTCGCCCTGGATGGGCTCGATGATCAGCAGCGCGGTGTCGGTGGTCACCGCCGTCCGCAGCGCCTCGACGTCCCCGTAGGGAACATGCGTGACGTCACCGGGCAGCGGGACGAAGGCCGCGCGCTTCTTGGGCTGGCCCGTGAGCGCGAGTGCGCCCATGGTCCGGCCGTGGAAGCCGCCGTCGGTGGCGACCATGTGGGTGCGCCCGGTCAGCCGGCCGATCTTGAAGGCGGCCTCGTTCGCTTCGGCGCCCGAGTTGCAGAAGTAGACCTTTCCGGTACGGCCGAAGTGCTGGAGCAGCCGTTCGGCGAGCGCGACGGGCGGCTCGGCGATGAAGAGGTTGGAGACGTGGCCGAGAGACGCGATCTGGCTGGAGACCGCCTCGACGACCGCGGGGTGGGCGTGGCCCAGCGCGTTCACCGCGATGCCGCCCACGAAGTCGAGGTACTCGTTGCCGTCGGCGTCCCACACATGGGCGCCCTCGCCACGGACGAGGGACAGCTGCGGGGTGCCGTAGTTGTCCATCAGAGCGGACTTCCACCGCTGCGTGAGCCCGGCGTTGGTCATGCTTCCCCCTGTGCGTCGGGCACGACCATCGTGCCGATTCCTTCGTCGGTGAAGATCTCCAGCAGGATCGAGTGCTGGACCCGGCCGTCGATGACCCGGGCGGTCTCCACGCCGTTGCGCACGGCGTGCAGGCAGCCCTGCATCTTGGGCACCATGCCGCTGGAGAGTTCCGGCAGGAGCTTCTCCAGCTCGGTGGCGGTGAGGCGGCTGATCACGTCGTCGCTGTTGGGCCAGTCCTCGTACAGGCCCTCGACGTCGGTGAGCACCATCAGCGTCTCGGCGTTCAGCGCGGCAGCGAGCGCGGCGGCAGCCGTGTCGGCGTTGACGTTGTAGACGTGGTTGTCCTCCGCCGAGCGGGCGATGGAGGAGATGACCGGGATGCGGCCGTCGTCCAGCAGCGCCTGGATGGCCCCGGTGTCGATCGCGGTGATCTCGCCGACCCGGCCGATGTCGACGGCCTCGCCGTCGATCACGGGGCGGTGCTGGATGGCGGTGATCGTGTGGGCGTCCTCACCGGTCATGCCCACGGCGAGCGGCCCGTGCTGGTTGAGCAGGCCCACGAGCTCGCGCTGGACCTGTCCGGCGAGCACCATCCGCACGACGTCCATCGCCTCGGGCGTGGTGACGCGCAGTCCGGCCTTGAACTCGCTGACGAGGCCCTGTTTGTCGAGCTGGGCGCTGATCTGCGGGCCGCCGCCGTGCACGACGACGGGCTTGAGGCCGGCGTGCCGCAGGAAGACGACGTCCTGGGCGAAGGCCGCCTTCAGTTCCTCGTCGATCATGGCGTTGCCGCCGAACTTGATGACGACGGTCTTGCCGTTGTGCCGGGTCAGCCAGGGCAGCGCCTCGATGAGGATCTGCGCCTTCGGGAGTGCGGTGTGCTTCCGCGCGGCGGTCATGAGCTGTACGCGCTGTTCTCGTGGACGTAGTCCGCCGTGAGGTCGTTGGCCCAGATGACGGCCGACTCGGTGCCTGCGGCGAGGTCGGCGGTGATCTTGACCTCCCGGTAGCGCATGTCGACGAGATCGCGGTCCTCGCCGACGCCGCCGTTCTTGCAGACCCAGACGCCGTTGATGGCGACGTTCAGCTGGTCCGGCTCGAAGGCCGCCTTGGTGGTGCCGATGGCGGACAGCACCCGGCCCCAGTTCGGGTCCTCGCCGTGGATGGCGCACTTGAGGAGGTTGTTGCGGGCGATGGAGCGGCCCACCTCGACGGCGTCGTCCTCGGTCGCGGCGTTCACGACCTCGATCCGGATGTCCTTGGAGGCACCCTCGGCATCGCCGATCAGCTGCCGGGCGAGATCGTCGCAGACGGTCCGTACGGCCTCGGCGAACTCCTTCTGCTCCGGGGTGATCGCGCTGGCACCGGAGGCGAGCAGCAGCACGGTGTCGTTGGTGGACATGCAGCCGTCGGAGTCGACCCGGTCGAAGGTGGTCCGGGTGGCGTCGCGCAGCGCGGCGTCGAGCGCGGGGGCGGCGACGTCGGCGTCGGTGGTGAGGACGACGAGCATCGTGGCCAGGCCGGGAGCGAGCATGCCCGCGCCCTTGGCCATGCCGCCTACGGTCCAGCCCTCGCCGCCCGCGACGGCCGTCTTGTGGACGGTGTCGGTGGTCTTGATGGCGATGGCGGCCTTCTCGCCGCCGTGCTCGCTGAGGGCCGCCGCGGCCTTCTCGATGCCGGGCAGCAGCTTGTCCATGGGCAGCAGCAGGCCGATGAGACCGGTCGAGGCGACGGCGATCTCACCCGCGCTGTGGCCTTCGAGGACCTCCGCCGCCTTCTCGGCGGTGGCGTGGGTGTCCTGGAAGCCCTGCGGTCCCGTGCAGGCGTTGGCGCCACCGGAGTTGAGGACGACGGCGGTGACCTCGCCGCCCTTGAGCACCTGCTCCGACCAGAGGACGGGAGCAGCCTTGACACGGTTGGAGGTGAAGACGCCCGCGGCGGCGCGACGCGGACCGTTGTTGACCACGAGGGCCAGGTCCGGGTTGCCGCTCTCCTTGATTCCCGCGGCGATGCCCGCCGCGGAGAACCCCTGTGCTGCCGTGACGCTCACGGTGCCACTCCGATCGTGGAAAGTCCGGTGTCCTCGGGGAGTCCGAGGGCGATGTTCATGCTCTGCAGGGCGCCGCCCGCGGTGCCCTTGGCAAGGTTGTCGATGGCGCTGATCACGATGATCCGGCCGGCGGCCTCGTCGTACGCGACCTGGATCTGCACGGCGTTGGAGCCGTACACGGCGGCGGTCGCGGGCCACTGGCCCTCGGGGAGCAGATCGACGAACGGCTCGTCGGCGTAGGCCTTCTCGTACGCGGCGCGCAGCGACTCCGCGCTCACGCCCGGCTTCGCCTTCGCGCTGCACGTGGCGAGGATGCCGCGGGGCATCGGGGCGAGGGTCGGGGTGAAGGACACGGTGACCGGTTCACCGGCGGCGGCACTGAGGTTCTGGATCATCTCCGGCGTGTGCCGGTGGACACCGCCGACTCCGTACGGCGACATGTTGCCCATCACCTCGGATCCGAGCAGATGCGGCTTGGCCGCCTTGCCCGCGCCCGAGGTCCCGGAGGCGGCGACGATCACGGCCTCGGGCTCGGCGAGCTGGGCCGCGTACGCCGGGAAGAGCGCGAGCGACACGGCGGTGGGGTAGCAGCCGGGCACCGCGATGCGCTTGCTCCCCGCGAGCGCGGCGCGCCCGCCGGGCAGCTCGGGCAGACCGTAGGGCCAGGTCCCGGCATGCGGCGAACCGTAGAACTTCTCCCAGTCCGCGGCGTCCTCGAGCCGGAAGTCGGCCCCCATGTCGACCACGAGCACCTCGTCACCGAGCTGCTCGGCGACGGCGGCGGACTGCCCGTGGGGCAGGGCGAGGAAGACCACGTCGTGCCCGGCCAGCACCTCGGGGGTCGTCGGCTGGAGCACCCGGCCGGCCAGCGGCCGCAGGTGCGGCTGCAGGGCGCCGAGCGGCTGACCCGCGTTGGAGTTCGCTGTGAGGGCCCCGATCTCGACCTCGGGGTGGACCAGCAGAAGGCGGAGCAGTTCCCCGCCGGCGTATCCGCTCGCCCCTGCCACCGCTGCACGTACCACCATCGGAACCCTCCTCGTCGATGGCATGACTATACGCATCTCTGCACTTTTATGCAAAGAATTGCGATCATCCGGCGGAGTCCGCAGGGGCCCCGCGTTCCAGGTGCCCCTCGACGTCCTGCCGGCCTCCTGTCGCTCCGGAGGTATGACAGCACACGCCCCGCGTCTCTGGGCCGTTCGGACCAGGGGCCGGGGGGTGCGGGTGATCCGGAGGCGTGGCCCGCGGGGCGGGCGCAGGACGTCGGTCAGGGTGGGCGGCATGGCCAAGGTGAGCGGGGACGTGCCGGCCGAGCCCGGTGGGGCCGCTGAGGGGGCGGGGAGCCCGGAGCGGCTCGTGGCGTTGTCGGACGGGGTCTACGCGATCGCGATGACGCTGCTCGTGCTCGACATCACCATCCCTCCGGCGCTGGACGAAGCGGGTTTCGAGGCCGCCCTGGCCGGGGTGTGGCCGAGCCTGGGCGCGTACGCGCTCAGTTTTGCCGTACTGGCCGGCTTCTGGCGTGACCAGCGGTCGATCCTGCACCAGGTCGGCCGGTGCAGCACCCTGATGGTCCGGGTCGCCCTGGCGGGGCTGGGGCTGGTGGCGCTGCTGCCCTTCCCGACGTCGGTGCTCTCGGAGTACGGCGGAAGCTACCCGGCAGCGGTAGCCGTGTACGCGGTGACCATCGGCGGGATCGCCCTGCTGCACCTGACGCTGTTCCTCCTCGCGCGGGGCCGCCCGCACCGGACGGCGGTCCCTCTGAGCGAGCGCGCCACCTGGGACGGTGCCATCGATCTGGCCTCCATCGTCCCGGTCGCCGCCGCGTCCGTGGCCGTGGCGTACGCGGTGTCACCCCCGGCGGCGCTGTGGACCTGGCTCGCGGTGCTTCCCCTCAAGTACCTCCTGCGCCTGTTCACCTCGGCTCGCTACCGGACCTGACCCGCCGGTCCAGGGACCTCGCGTCGTTCGGCCGGGGCTGCGCGCGCGTCGGTGCGCCCGGGGCGTCCGAGCAGGGGCGTTCCCCTTGTCCCTCCGGGACGGGCGGCCCGCCGGGCGCGTCCGGCGGGCCGCCCGCGAACACCGGTGAAATCACCGATGCCGCCCGCCCCCGCGCGCCCCGACCCTGATCCGAGCAGGCATCCGCATCCCCACACCCCTGTCAGGAGTGCTCCCATGCGTCGTCGTTCACCCCGCCGCCTTCTCGGCGTTCTCGCGGCCGTCACGGTCGCGTTCACCCTGTTCGGCTCGACGTCGACGGCCGGCGCCGCCGACCGTGCGCCCGCCGCGAAGTCCGCCGCGGCCGTGACGCCCCTGTCGACCAGCACCCCGGTCGTCTTCGTCCACGGGTACACCGGCAACGCCTCCAACTGGGTGACCGCCAAGAGCGTCTTCCAGCTGAACGGCTGGTCCGGTTCCAAGCTGTTCGCCTACGAGTACAACTCGTACGGCAACAACGTCACCAACGCCCAGGGCCTGGCCGCCTTCGTCAACAACGTGAAGTCGCAGACCGGTGCGAGCAAGGTCGCGATCGTCAACCACTCGATGGGCGGCCTCGTCAGCCAGTACTACCTGAAGGTGCTGGGCGGCAACACGAGCGTCAGCCACCTGGCCTCCATCGCGGGCGCCAACCACGGAACGACCTTCGCCAGTGCCTGCCTGATCTACACGACCTGTCAGCAGATGTACCCGGGCTCGTCGTTCATCTCCCAGATCTCCTCCGGGGACGAGACGCCGGGCGACACCAGGTACGCCACCTGGTACTCGGCGTGCGACGGCGTCATCCTCCCGTACACCAGCACCAGGCTGAGCGGCGCGACGAACAACAACGTGCTCTGCCAGACCCACATCGGGTACCTGGCGGACACGGTCGTGCTGGGCCAGATCGCGCGCTTCGTCGCCTCCTGACCCCGCCGCACCGACCGGACACGTCCCGTCCCCGCCCTCGTCCGGCGACCGGGGACGAGACGCCGGCCGGTCGCGCACGGCCGGTCGGCCTCAGTGGGCGGCGGCGCCGAACCACCGGGGCAGCCGGTCGAGCAGTTCCTGCTGGTCCTCGCCGGCCCACGCCACGTGACCGTCCGGACGCAGCAGGACCGCGGCCACGTCCGCATCCTCCCCCGCGGCTCCCCCGTCGACGTCGACGACGTGGTCGACCCGGTCCGCCCATCCCGTCACCGAGAGCCGGCCCGTCCGGTCGAGGAGCAGCCCGCGCCCCTCGTGCATCAGCGAGTAGAGGCGTCGCCCGTCCCCCAGCTGCACGTCCCGCATCCGGCGGCCCAGCAGTGCGTGGCCCTCGCCGAAGTCGTAGCGGATGTCGACCGCGGTGATCATTCCGGTCACGTACCGGTTCACCTCCTCGAACCCCAGCAGCTTCGTGAACAGCGCCCGCAGCGCCGTCGCACCCGGGTCGGTCCCCAGCAGTGTGATCTGCGCGCGGGTGTTGTCGAGCACGGCGGAGCCCACCGGGTGGCGCTCGGCGTGATAGCTGTCCAGCAGACCCTCCGGTGCCCAGCCACGGACCGCGGCGGCCAGCTTCCAGCCGAGGTTGAACGCGTCCTGGACGCCGAGGTTGAGGCCCTGCCCACCCGTCGGCGGATGGATGTGCGCCGCGTCTCCGGCCAGCAGCACCCGCCCCACACGGTAGCGCTCGGCCTGGCGGGTGGCGTCACCGAAACGGGACATCCAGCGCGGCGAGTGCACACCGAAGTCGGTGCCGGCGACGGCCCGCAGCCGCTGCTTGAAGTCCTCGAGGGTCGGCGGGGTCGTACGGTCCTCGGAGACCCCGTCGGCAGGCACCACCACCCGGCACACACCGTCGACCGCGGGACCGACACCGAACCGCAGCTGTGTCTTGCGGACCTCCGCGACAACGGCGGCGATCTTCTCCGGATCCTCGGTCACCTCCATTTCCCCCAGCAGCGTCTCGACCGTGGCCGCCTCGCCGGGGAATCCGATGCCGGCCAGCTTGCGCACCGCGCTGCGGCCGCCGTCGCACCCGACGAGGTAGCGCGAGCGCAACCGCGTGCCGTCCGCCAGCTCGACGGTCACACCGGCCTCGTCCCCCTCTCCGGACTGGCTCAGCGCGACCGCTTCGCAGCCGCGCCGGATCTCGGCACCGAGTTCGGCCGCCCGCTCCTCGAGGAGCCGCTCGGTGACCGGCTGCGGAGTGGCGACACCGAACGGGTGCGCCGTGTCCAGGCCGTCCGGCCACGCCGTGGCGATGCCGCCGAAGAGACCGCCGACCTGGAACTTCTCACTCACCGCCAGGAACCGGTCCAGGAGGCCGCGCTGGTCCATCACCTCGACGCTGCGGGCGTGCAGACCCTGGCCGCGGGACTCCCCCGTCGGTCCGGTCAGCTTCTCCAGTACGACCACGTGCACGTCGTGCAGCCGCAGTTCGGCGGCGAGCATCAGACCGGTCGGTCCGCCGCCGACCACGATTACGTCAATCATCGGAACACCCATTCAGGAGATCAGCAGGTTCTGGCCGTGGCCGGTCATTCTGCGGCGCACCGGGGGCCTTGCCGCAAGGCCCCCGGTGCGCTATATCTTGAGAGTGGCAAGGAGTCGTTTCACACTCCTTGCCTTTTGTTTTTCTCTCCCGTAGGCCGCCGCCCGCGCCGAGACGGTCGGCAGGTCCGTGCTCAGTGGGCGCCGGTGACGACGCCCTCCCTCAGCTCCAGTCGGCTGCCTTCGAACCGCGCCCGCATCCGGCGGTCGTGGGTGACCAGCACCAGCGCACCGTCGTAACCGGTCAGCGCCGCCTCCAGTTCCTCCACGAGCCCGGGCGAGAGGTGGTTGGTCGGCTCGTCCAGCAGAAGCAGGTCGACCGGCTCGCTGACCAGCCGGGCGAGTTCGACGCGGCGCCGCTGACCGTACGAAAGGTCCCCGACGCGCTGCCGCAGGGCGTCCGGCTCGAACAGGCCGAGCGACAGCAGCCGGTCGGCGTGCTCGTCCCGGTCACCCGGGCGGCCCTGGGCGAACGCCGCCAGCACGCTCAGGCCCGGCGGCCACGGCGTCTCCTCCTGTCGCAGGTGTCCCACCTTCCCGGTGACGCCCACCGCCCCCGCGTCCGGCCGGAGTTCACCGGCCAGGAGGCGCAGGAGGGTGCTCTTGCCGGCCCCGTTGGGGCCGGTGACCAGCAACCGACCGGCCGGGGCGATGCGCAGGTGCGGCACCTTCAGCCGGCCCTCGACCACCACGTCGTCCAGGGCCGCGGCCGGTGTCCCGCCGGGGCCGGCCGCGGTGGCGATGCGGGCCGCGAAGGACAGCGGGTCCGGCGGCGGAGTCACCGGGTTCGCGGTGAGCCGCTCGACCCGCTCCTTCGCGTTGCGGATACGGCTCATCGCGCCGTGGGCGCGCCCCCGCGCACGGAACGCCCCGGACCCGAAGACGGCCTTCGGCATCTTGCGCGGGATGGCGTCGAGGCGGGCGACGTTGGACTCGGTGAGCCGGCGGCTGCGGTCGAGTTCCGCCCGCCATTCGTCGTACCGCTCCTGGCGCCGCCTGCGTTCGGTGGCCTTGGCGATGAGATATCCGGCGTAGCCGTTTCCGTGACGGGAGACGCGCCCGCCTTCGACCTCCAGGACCGTGGCGGTGATCCGCTCCAGGAACACCCGGTCGTGGGTGACCGCGACGACCGTTCCGCGGTGGGCCCGCAGATGGTCCTCCAGCCAGCCGACCGCCCGGTCGTCCAGGTCGTTGGTCGGCTCGTCCAGCAGCAGCAGTTCCGGGCGGGACGCGAGCGTCGCGGCCAGCGCCAGTCGCGAGCGCTCACCGCCGGAGAGCGTCCCCAGCGGCCGGTCCCGGGACAGCCACGGCAGCCCGAGGCCGTGCATCGCGCCGTCCACCCGGGTGTCGGCTCCGTAGCCGTCGCGTGCTTCGTACTGCTCGGTCAGGCGGGCGTACGCGGCGAGGGCCCGCTCGAGTTCCTGCCCGGGCGGCACTCCGGCCAGCGCGGACTCCGCCCGGCGCAGCTGTGCCTCGAGGGCACGCAGCTCCCCGAGTGCCAGGTCGACGGCGTCCTGGACCGTGTCCTGCGGGGTCAGCGCGAGGGCCTGGGCGAGATACCCCGTCCCGCCGGGTGAGACGACGGACACCTCGCCCGCGTCGGGCCGCTCCTGACCCGCGAGGAGACGGAGCAGCGTGGACTTGCCCGCCCCGTTGTCGCCGACGACGCCGGCCTTCTCACCGGGCGCGACACTGAACGAGATCTGTTGAAGCACGGTGCGCTCGCCGTAACGCTTGGTGACGCCGTGCAGAGAGAGTTGTGCTGAGTGTGCTGGGTGCATGAAGAAGCCCCTGTTCCCGGCCGTGCCGACAGAACGGATTCGAGGACGAATCGGCGCCACGACGGCGGAGCTGAGCTCTACGCGGTCGTGGGCGGGGCGATCACAGCGTTCCCATGGGGACCAAGGTACGGAGGGCCCGGCCGGCCGTCACCCGCTTTTACGGGGCAACCGCCTCCCGCCCCGGTCTCCCCGCGCGGACATGCGCATGGGTGGCCTCTGTCCCACGCGGCGGCCGCCGTGGGACGGAGACCACCCACACGGCGGTCTTCGGGTCGGGACAGCCCTCAGGAAGCGTTCTTGCGCTCCGCGTTCCGCTCCTTGATGCGTACGGTTTCCTTCCGGACGTCCGCCTGCGTGGCCCGCTCCTTCTGCAGCCACTCGGGGTTGTCCTGCTTCAGCGCGTCGATCTGCTCCGTGGTGAGGGCGTCCGTGACGCCTCCGCGGGCGAGGCCGGAGATGGAGACGCCCAGCTTGGACGCGACCACCGGCCTCGGGTGCGGACCGCTGCGTCGCAGTTCCTGCAGCCACTCGGGCGGATCGGCCTGGAGGGCCGCCAGCTCGGCGCGCGAGACGACACCCTCCTGGAACTCGGTGGGTGTGGCCTCGAGGTACACACCCAGTTTCTTCGCCGCGGTCGCGGGCTTCATGGTCTGGGCGGTCTGGTGCGACGTCATGGGGTCAAGAGTATCGAGCGCGTGCGCCCCCTCCGACCACGACCGGTAACCTGGCGGAGTGACAGGCTCGGAAGCATCCCCTTCATTCCGGCTCGCGTACGTCCCCGGAGTGACGCCCACCAAATGGGTGCGGATCTGGAACGAGCGCCTGCCGGGCATCCCCCTGACCCTCGTCGCGGTGCCCGCCGCCGAGGCGACGGCCCTGCTGCGCGCCGGCGACGCCGACGCGGGGTTCGTCCGGCTGCCGGTCGACGGGCCGGACCTCAGCGCGATCCCGCTCTACACCGAGCAGACCGTCGTCGTGATCCCCAAGGACCATGTGGCGGCAGCGGTCGAGGAGGTCTCCCTCGCGGAGCTGGCCGACGACATCGTGCTGCATCCGCTCGACGACACCCTCGGCTGGCAGGAGCTCCCCGGCCGGCCCGCGATCGAGCGCCCGGCCACGACGGCGGACGCCGTCGAGCTGGTGGCCGCCGGGGTGGGTGTCCTCGTCGTCCCGCAGTCCCTCGCCCGTCTGCACCACCGCAAGGACCTCACCTACCGCCCGCTGTCGGACGCGCCGGAGTCGCGGATCGCCTTGTCCTGGCCCGAGGAGAGAACCACCGACCTGGTGGAGGACTTCATCGGGATCGTCCGCGGGCGGACCGTGAACAGCTCCCGGGGCCGCAGTAGTGCACCTGCGGAGCAGTCGAAGTCGAAGCCGAAGCGCGCCGAGAGCGGCAATCCGCGACGCAAGCCCGCCGCGGGCGCCTCGGCGGGGAAGAACCCGCGAGGCGGTTCCGGAGGCACGAAGGGCGGCGCCCGCGGTGCCAAGGGTGCCGCCGGCGCCAAGCGCGGCAAGCCGCGTCGGCGTCCCTAGCACGACGCCCGGCGAGGGGCGCGGGGCGCGGGGGCTCGATGTCAGACCCTCCTGGCAGCATCGGTGATCATGACGACCACCGAACGTCCCATGCCGCCCCTGAACACCTGATGAACGCACCGGCCTGGCCGCCTGGCTCGACTTCTACCGGGCCACGGTGGCGGTGAAATGTGAAGGACTCACCGACGAGCAGGCCCGTGACGCCTCCGTGGCGCCCTCGACGCTGACCCTGATGGGCCTGGTGCAACACCTCACGGAGGTGGAGCGGAACTGGTTTCGCCGGGTGCTGACCGGCGAGGACGTCCCGCCCGCGTACGGCGCGCCGAGCCCCGACGGCCACGACGGAGGGTTCGAGCTCTCCGGCGGTGCGACGTTCGCGGAGACCTGCGCGCGCTGGCAGGAGGAGATCGCCGCGGCCCGCGCCAACTGCGCCGCGCGGTCGCTCGACGACACCGCGCCCTTCATGGGTGGCGAGGTGAACCTGCGGTGGATCCACACGCACATGATCGGCGAGTACGCCCGCCACAGCGGCCACGCCGACCTTCTGCGGGAGCGGATCGACGGCACGACGGGGGTGTGACGGTGCCGGGCGCGACGGGGCCGGCGGCCCCGGCGGCCCCGGCGGAGTGTCCACCACACGCCCCTGGCCGGTCACCCGTCAGCGGTGTTTGGACGCGCCCGCCCGTCGGGGCCGGGCGGGCAGATGTCAGGATGGTTCCATGACGAGCAAGGTTTACTTCGACATCACCATCAACGACGAGCCCGCCGGGCGCATCGTCTTCAATCTGTACGACGACGTCGTTCCCAAGACCGCGGAGAACTTCCGCCAGCTGGCCACCGGCGAGCAGGGCTACGGCTACAAGGGTTCGTCCTTCCACCGCGTCATCCCCGCGTTCATGCTGCAGGGCGGCGACTTCACCCGCGGTGACGGCACGGGCGGCAAGAGCATCTACGGCGCCAAGTTCGACGACGAGAACTTCAAGCTGGCGCACACCAAGCCCGGCCTCCTCTCCATGGCGAACAGCGGCCCGAACTCCAACGGCTCGCAGTTCTTCATCACGACCATCGTGACCTCCTGGCTGGACGGCAAGCACGTGGTCTTCGGCGAGGTCGCCGACCAGCAGAGCATGGACCTGGTCACGAAGATCGAGGGTCTCGGTTCGCAGAGCGGCCGCACCAAGGCGAAGGTCACCATCGCCGACTCCGGGACGCTCTGACCCCGGTCCGCTCGCGGAACACACACCGGAACGCGCCGGCCGACGAACACCGTCGGCCGGCGCGTTCCGTCGTTCCGGACCCACTTCCGTTCCCTGGGCCGACGCCCGTTCCCGGCCGTCGCCGTACCCGGGGCCCGTGTACCGGGCACACGTGTCAACCGAAGGTTGACAGCGAGCGACTGTCAACCTACCGTTGACACATGACGAATCCCGTAGGCATGAATCAGCCCGTCCGTCTCGACGACCTCATCGCCGCCATCAAGAAGGTGCACCCCGACGCTCTCGACCAGCTTCAGGACGCCGTCATCGCGGCGGATCACCTCGGTGACGTCGCCGACCACCTGATCGGCCACTTCGTGGACCAGGCCCGGCGTTCCGGCGCCTCCTGGACGGAGATCGGCAAGAGCATGGGCGTGACCCGGCAGGCCGCCCAGAAGCGGTTCGTGGCGAAGGACCCCGGTGAGCTCTCCGAGCTCGACCCCAGCCAGGGCTTCAGCCGCTTCACCCCGCGCGCGAGGAACGTCGTCATGGCCGCGCAGAACGAGGCCCGTGCCGCGGGCAACGCCGAGATCGGCACCGAGCACATCGTGCTGGGGCTGCTCATCGAGCCGGAGGCCCTCGCGGGGGCGTTCATCAAGGCGCAGGGTGTCGCCCTGGACACCGTGCGCCAGGCCGCCGAGCAGGCGCTCCCGGCAGCCACGGAGGGCCGGCTGCCCGAGCTGATCCCGTACAACGCCGACGCGCGCAAGGCCCTGGAGCTCACGTTCCGGGAGGCTCTGCGGATGGGGCACAACTACATCGGCACGGAGCACATCCTCCTGGCCCTGCTGGAGCACGAGGACGGTGCGGGGCTGCTGACCGGCCTCGGGCTCGACAAGGCCGCTGCGGAGACGGCCATCACCGAGGCGCTCACGCTCATCACCGGCAAGCAGCAGAAGGACTGACCGGGGCGGCTCGCGGGGCGGGGCCACGGCAGGGGCTCGCCGGGCTCGGTGCGGTGGCTACCGGCCGTGCGGCGGAACGGGCAGGTCTTCGGACGTGTCGCAGCCCACGGGCCGCGCACCGGCCTCTACCTTCTCGAAGTGGACCCGAGGGGCGCGGAACGCCCGACCCACGGCAGGTCCCCTTCTCCGGGAGAGCACATGGTCCCGCCCAGCGGCAGCAGCACGTACGCGCCCGTGGACCGTTCCGGCCGGGGGTGGCTGCTGCGGCTGGGAGAATGGTGCGCACGCCACTTCGTCGTCGTGATCGTGCTGTGGGTGGTGGCCATCGGCGGGCTGCACGCCCTGCAGAGCGCGTTCGGAGGGACGTACTCCGACGACTTCAACCTGCCCGGCACCCAGTCCAACACCGGCGCCGAACTCCTGAAGGCGCACGACCCGGCAGCGGGCGGCACCGGGGCGCAGGTGGTTCTGCACGATGCGCAGAAGCCCCTGACCGACGTACAGAGCCAGGTCGACCAGGTGGTGGGCAACCTCCAGAAGCTGCCGCACGTGCTGTCCGCCCAGAACCCGCTGCCCTCCTCACCCTCGTCACCGTCCACCTCGCTGTCCAAGGACGGCATGACCGCGTACATCACGGTGCGGTTCGACGTGAATCCGACCTCGTTGGACGACGCCTATCTCGATCAGGTCGACACGGCCGTGAAACCGCTGCGCTCCGCCGGCGTGGAGGTCGAGTACGGCGGGCCGCTGGGAGAACTCGCCAGGCCCGAGACCAAGGACCTCACCAGCGAGGCCGTCGGATTCGCAGTGGCGGTGGTCGTGCTGCTCATCGGTTTCGGCAGCGTCATCGCCGCCGGTGTACCCCTGATCACCGCGTTGATCAGCGTGATCGTCGGGCTGAGCGTTCTGTCGCTGGTGGCCGCGGCCACCACGTTCGCGAGCGTGTCGCCGACGCTCGCCACGATGATCGGGCTGGGCGTCGGAATCGACTACGCCCTCTTCCTGATCACCCGTCACCGTCAGCTCGTCATGGACGGCGCCGATCCGGTCCGGGCCGCAGGCCGGGCCGTCGCCACCAGCGGACGCGCCGTCCTGGTCTCCGGCTGCACCGTCATCGTCGCGCTGGCCGGTCTGTACGTCTCCCGGGTGAGCTTCATCGGCAAGCTGGGGGCCGCGGCCGCCATCACCGTGATCACCGCCGTCATCGGTGCGATCACCCTGGTCCCGGCCCTGCTCGGCCTCATCGGCCGGCGCATCGACCGCTACCGGGTACGTCCGCCGGTCGCCGAGGGCGGGGCCGGGCCCGGCGCCGCGGCGGAGGGCGGCTGGCACCGCTACGCGCAGCGGGTGGAGCGGCGGCCCTGGTGGTTCCTGCTCGCCGGACTGGTCGTGGTGGGGGTCCTCGCGATCCCGCTGTTCTCCATCCGTCTCGGTCACATCGACGACGGGGCCGATCCCACGAGCTTCACCGACCGGCGCGCGTTCGACCTGATCTCCACGGGCTTCGGGCCGGGCGCGAACGGCCCGTTCACACTGGTCGTCGATCAGCAGTCGGTACCGGGGGCGGACCGCTCGGCACTGGCGAGCAGTCTCCAGAAGGCGCTCACGGACGTGCCCGGCGCGGCCAGCATCAGTCCGCTGCAGCCGACGGACGACGGAGAGCTCCTCGTCGGCACGGCCCTGTCGAAGGAGGCCCCCCAGGACGCGGGCACGACCACCCTCTTCAAGCACCTCAAGGACGACGTCCTGCCGCAGGGGATCGCGGGCACCGACGCCTCCGCCTATGTGACCGGGACGACCGCGGCCCAGGAGGACTTCCTGGACATCATCGCCAGCCGGCTCCCCCTGATCATCGCCGTCGTGGTCGGGCTCGCCTTCGTCATCATCCTGATCGTGTTCCGGGGCGTGCTCATCGCCGTCAAGGCCGCCGTTCTCAACCTGCTCTCCATCGCCGCTTCGTACGGGGTGGTGGTGGCGGTCTTCCAGTGGGGCTGGGGCGGTCCGTCCCTGGGCGTCTCCGGAACCGTGCCCATCGAGAGCTACGTACCGATGATGATGTTCGCCATCGTCTTCGGCCTGAGCATGGACTACGAGGTGTTCCTGATCTCCCGGGTGCACGAGGCCTGGCTGCGGACCCGGGACAGCAAGGGCGCGGTGGCGCACGGGCTGGAGATCACCGCACGGGTGATCACCTGCGCCGCGCTCATCATGGTCAGCGTGTTCGCCGCCTTCATCATCAGTGACAACATCGTGGTCAAGATGCTGGGGCTCGGACTGGCGGTCAGTGTGCTCGTCGACGCGACGATCGTCCGGCTGCTGCTCGTTCCGGCGGTGATGACGCTGCTGGGACGGAGCGCCTGGTGGATGCCCCGATGGCTGGACCGGGTGCTCCCCCGTATCGACACCGAGGGCGAGTCCGTCCCGCCGCTGCCTGCCCCGTGACCCTTCCCGTCACCGCACGCCGGGGTCCGGTCACAGCGACGCGTACACCGCCTCCACCAGCGCTCTCTTGCGCGGGTCGTTCGCGATGTGCGGGCCCATCCGGTTCATGACGTAGCCCAGCGCGATCCCGTTCTCCGGGTCGGCGAGGCCGCAGGAACCGCCGGCGCCGTCGTGGCCGAAGGCCCGTGGGTTGGGGCCGTAACTGGCGTCGCAACCGCTCAGCCACAGACCGAGCCCGATCTCCGTCTCATGGGCGAAGCCCGCCCCCAGCACCAGGTCGCGGCAGCTGCCCTGGCCCTCACGGACGCGCTCGGCGGCCTCCTCGGAGAGGATCCGCAGCCCGCCGGAACTGCCGCGCCCCGCGAGGATGCCGTACAACGCCGCGACCGCGCGGGCCGTGCCGTGACCGTTGGCAGCGGGGATCTCGGCCTCCCGCCACGCGGGGGTGTTGGCGGCGGCCGCCCCCGTGGGCGGATTGAGCAGCGAGGCCACGGCGACCGGCTCCAGCTGCGCGAAGAGCGCAGCCTGCTGGGCCCGGTCCGTCTTCGGGACGACGAGCTCGGCGGCACGCGCCGCCTCCTTCGCCGGGAGACCGATGCTGAAGTCGATGCCGAGCGGGCCCGTCACCTCCTTCCGCAGGAACTCCCCCGGCATGAGGCCGCTGATCCGCCGGATCACCTCACCGACCAGGAAGCCGTACGTCAGGGCGTGGTAGCCGGACCGGCTCCCGGGCTCCCACCAGGGTGCGGTGGCCGCGAGCCGGGCGGTGGTCAGCTCCCAGTCGTAGAGCTCCGCCAGGGAGTGCGGCTCGCGCAGGCCCGCGAGGCCGGCGCGATGGGAGAGCAGATGCCGTACGAGAACGGCCTCTTTGCCCGCCGCGGCGAATTCCGGCCAGTACGTGGCAACGGGGGCGTCGAGGTCGAGCAGGCCGCGGTCGACGAGGATGTGCGCACAGAGCGCGATCGGCCCCTTGGTGGTGGACCAGGCGTTGACCAGGGTGTCCTGTTCCCAGGCACGGGTGCGTGCGCCGTCCGCCCAGCCGCCCCAGAGGTCCGCGACGGGGTGGCCGTCGACCAGGACCGTGACGGCCGCGCCCAGTTCGTCCCGCTCGCGAAAATTCGCCTCGAACGCGCTGCGCACGGCGGCGAAACGATCGTCGCAGTGTCCGTGGATCTGCGGCACGGTGGCCTCCCTCGCCTGGTACATGCCCGGTCGGACTCAGGTCCCCGCCAACATACCGACTGGTCGGACTGGCGGGAAGGCGTGGCGCGCACCGAACCTTCGGCCTTCGGGGGCACCTCGGTCAGCGGGCCCCGGTTTCCAGACGGAGGCTCCAGCGGCGCGGCAGACCGGTGAGCGTGATGGTGGAGAGCGGGCGGACGTCGATGTTCCAGTACGTCGACGGCGGGGCCTTCAGCGCGTAGACGAGGGCGGCCCGGACGACGGCCGGTTCGGCGACGGCGACGATGGAACCGTCGCAGGCGGGGCGGGTGTCCAGCCAGCTGCCGATCCGGGAGATGAACGCGAGCAGGGGCTCGCCGCCGTGCGGGGCCGAGCGCGGGTCGGCCAGCCAGGCGTCCACGGCGGCCGGTTCGCGCGCGGCGACGTCCGACAGCGTGCAGCCCCGCCAACGCCCCATGTCGCAGTCCCGGAGGGCGGGCTGGACCAGCGGCGCGAAGCCCAACGCCTCTCCGGTGGCGCGGCTGCGGGGGGTCGGCGAGCAGTAGCGCAGTTCTGCCGCGCCCAGAGGCACCAGGGCGGGGGCGGCGAACTGCACCTCGTGCCAGCCGGCCTGGTCGAGCGGCCGGTCGTCGTCGAAGCGCTCACCGAGCAGCGAGGAACTGCGGGCCGCGGCGACGAGCGAGACTCGAACACTCATGGGCGTGATCGTGGAGCCGATCGCCGCACAGGTCAAGAGTCCCGCCGCAGGCGGTTCCGGTCAGCCGAAGCGCAGGCGCATCCACTGGTCCGGGTTGTCGAGCGGCCGGAAACCGGCCTTCTCGTACACCCCGTGGGCATCGGCCGTGGCGAGCAGGAACCTGCGGACGCCGGTCGGGGCGAGGTGGTCCCGCGCCGCCGCGACGAGCCTTCCGCCCAGGCCCTGCCCGCGGGCGGCGGGTTCGACGTACACGTCGCAGAGCCAGGCGAATGTCGCGAGATCGGTCACCACGCGGGCGTATCCGGCCTGTTCACCGGTGGCGAGGTCGTAGGCACCGAAGTTGAGCGACCCGGCGATGGCCCGGTCCTGGTGCTCGCGGGTACGCCCCTTGGCCCAGTAGGCGTCCTCGGACAGCCAGGTATGGATACGGGCGGCGTCCAGACGGGCGGGGTCGGACGAGATCTCGTAACGTTCCTGAGGCGTTTCGGTCATGGCCGGACCCTATCGGCCGAGGTGTCGAACACCCCTTCCCAGGCGGTGCGCAGCCGCCGCACCCCTTCGGCGATCTCGGCGAGGCCCGCGACCGCGACGAAGCTCAGTCTGACCTGGGGAGCCGGGGGTTCGGCGCAGAAGTAGGGCCGCCCCGGCGCGATGGCGACACCGGCACGCAGGGCCGCGGCGACCATGGCCGACTCGTCCGCACCGGCGCCGGAATCGGGCAGGCGCAACCAGAGGCTGCCACCACCGGCGGGAACGTGCGGCAGCGCGAGGCCGGGCAGTCGCCGGCGCAGCTCGGTGATCATGGCGGTGCGGCGGATGCGCAGCTCCGCCGAGACGGAGCGCAGATGGCGCCCCCAGTCGGGAGAGCCCACGAGTTCCAGCGCGGCCTCCTGGAGCGGCCGGGAGACGAAGAGGCTGTCGACGACCTGGATGGCCCGCAGCCGTTCCAGCACCGGCCCCCGGGCTGCGAGCGCGCCCACGCGGAAGCTGGGGGAAGTGGCCTTGGTCAGCGAACAGACATGGACGACGACTCCGTCGGGGTCGTCGGCGGCCAGCGACGCGGGAAGCGGGCCGGCGTCGTCGTGGACGAGGTTGCGGGCGAAGTCGTCCTCGACGACGAACGCTCCCGCCTCCCTGGCGATCCGGACGACCTCGGCCCGCCGTCCGTCGGCGAGGACCGCGCCCGTCGGATTCTGGAAGAGGGGCTGGCACACCAGCACGCGGGCGCCGGTGGCCCGGAAGGCCGCGGCCAGCAGTTCGGGCCGCACACCGTCGGTGTCCACGGGCACGGGCACGGGCCGCAGACCGGCGGCCCGTGCGGCAGCCAGCAGGCCGGGGTAGGTGGGGGACTCGACCAGGACGGGCGCCCCCGGCTGGGCGAGGGCGCGCAGAGCGGTGGCCAGGGAGCTCTGGCCACCCGCCGTGATCAGCACATCGGCCGCGGTGAGAGCGGGGCCGATCTCCCGGGCGAACCAGGCCCGCAGTTCGGTGAGCCCGTCGGTGGGCGGGCGGCTCCACGCTCCCGGCCGGCGGCCTGCCCGGGCCAGGGCTGCCGCCATGGCCCTCTCCGGCTGGAGCGAGCTGTGCAGATAGCCGCCGTTGAACTCGACGACCCCGGTGGGCGGGGGCGTCAGGGTGACGAGCAGTCCGGACGCGTCGACGGTACGGGGCACCACTTCGGGGCCGCCGTCACCGTTGAGCGACACCTCCTGCCACGAGGTGTCGGCGGGAGGCCGTGCGTCGGAACGGGGGTGCGCCCGGAACGCACCGGCTCCGGGGCGGGTGACGACGAGGCCCTCCGCGGCCAGCTGCGCGACAACCCGCGAGATCGTCACGGGGCTGGCTCTGAACCGTTCGACCAGGGAGCGGCTGGAGGGCAGCTTCTCCCCGGGTGAGTAGCGGTTCAGCTCACCCCGGAGCACTTGGGCCAACTCGGCGACACTGCTACGCTCTTGCATGAGAGCCAAGGATAGCGCTACTGCCAGGTCCACGATAGCGGTCGGCCGGACGGCGAACGGCCCCGCGACAGCCCCGGTACCCGGCACCCTCCCGACAGCCCGCAGCGGCACGCTGCTCGCCCTGCTCGGAGTGGTCTCCTTCTCGCTGACCTTCCCCTCCACCGCCTGGGGCCTGGAGAGCTTCGGTCCCTGGTCGCTCGTCGCCCTGCGGAGCCTGCTGGCCGCCGCGATCGCGGGGGCCGTACTGCTCGCGGCCCGCGTGCGGGTGCCCGAGCGGCGGCACTGGGCAGGGCTCGCCGTGGTGGCGGGCGGGGTGGTGGTGGGCTTCCCGCTGCTGACGACGCTGGCTCTGCAGACGTCGACGACGTCGCACGCGGCGGTGGTGGTCGGCCTCCTCCCGCTGACTACGGCGGTCTTCGCCTCGCTCCGCACCGGCTCGCGTCCTCCCCGCGCGTTCTGGGCCGCGGCACTCGCCGGGGCGGCCGTGGTGATCACCTTCACCGTGGTGCAGAGCGGCGGCGGTCTGTCGTCCGGGGATCTCTACCTGTTCTGCGCGCTGCTGGTCTGCGCGGCCGGGTACACCGAGGGCGGCAGGCTGGCGAAGGTGATGCCGGGCTGGCAGGTGACCGGCTGGGCCCTGATCCTCACCGCGCCCCTCGCCCTGGCGGGCGCCGCGGTCGCGTTGCCGTACGAGCCGGTGCGGCTGACCGCGCACGGCGTGATCGGACTGGTCTGGGTCTCCGTGGCCTCCACCTTCTTCGGCCTGTACGTCTGGTACCGCGGCATGGCCGAGATCGGTGTGGCGAGGGCCAGCCAGCTCCAGCTCGCGCAGCCCCTGCTGACCCTTGTCTGGTCGTTCCTGCTGCTCGGCGAGGAGGTCACTCCGGCGGCCCCGGTGGCGGCGGTCGCCGTCCTCGTCTGCATCGCCGTCACCCAGCGCGCCGGAGCCGGCCGGTCATAGACTTGTCGACAGGAACGCCACCCGTGAGGAGGTCACTCCCGATGGAGGCACACACGGGCGACCGGCTGCTGACGCACGGCAGGACCGTGGGGCAGCACGACCGGGTCGCCGAGATCGTCGAAGTGCTCGGGGACGGGGGCACTCCCCCGTACCGCGTCCGCTTCGAGGACGGACACGAACACCTGATCGCACCCGGCCCCGACAGCATCGTCCAGCACACCGCAGGCCGGGACCCGGGAGCCTGAGGCCTCTCGTCCGGATCATGCCGGGCCCGCGGGACCGGCATGATCCCCTGCGGCGTTGTCGCGGGGTCGCGGGTGCTGCTCAGCGGTGACCTCCTGATCCGAACCCGAAACCCCGCTGGGCATCCCGCCGGTCAGCGGGGCGGGCGCGCCCGCGACCGGTAGTGGTCGGCCACCACCCGGTCCATCGCACCGATCCGGTCCGTGACCACGCTCTTCCCCGAGAAGTAGACGTGGCCGCGGACCTGGTCGTGTCCGGCGGCGAAGTCGACGTGCCGCGAGAGCTCCGCGGGATCCTGCCAGGCTGCCGGCTGGGCGGGGTCGCCGCACTTGTAGAGGGCCTCGCCGATGAAGAGGTCCACGCCTGTGCCCCGGACCACGTCGGCCCACCAGGGCACCAGGGCCGCGTAGTCGGCGGGGGCGAACCCGATGTTCCAGTACACCTGGGGGACCACGTGATCGATCCAGCCCTTCTTGATCCAGCCGCGGGTGTCGGCGTACAGGTCGTCGTACGTCTGCACACCGGCCTCGGTACGGGAGCCGAGCGGGTCGGTGGAGGCGTTGCGCCACACGCCGAACGGGCTGATGCCGAACCGGACAGCAGGCTTGAGCGCCTTGATCCGCTCGGACATCTTCCGCACCAGCTCGTCGGTGTTGGAGCGGCGCCAGGCGGCGCGGTCCGGGAAGCCCGCTCCGTACTTCGCGTACGCGGCACCGTCGGCGAACGTCTGTCCCGCCACCGGGTACGGGTAGAAGTAGTCGTCCCAGTGAACGGCGTCGATGTCGTAACGGCGGACCGCGTCGAGCATCGCGTCCTGGACGAACGCGCGGACCTCGGGCAGGCCCGGGTTGTAGTAGAGCTTCCCGCCGTACGGCAGGACCCACCCGGGGTGCAGTCGCGCGGGATGACGGGCGGACAGCCGGGAGGGGTCGGTGTGGTTGGCGACCCGGAACGGGTTGAACCAGGCGTGCAGTTCCAGGCCTCGGCTGTGTGCCTCCTTGACGGCCGTGCCCAGCGGGTCCCAGCCCGGGTCCTTGCCCTGGACGCCGGTCAGGCACTGGGCCCACGGCTCGTACGGTGACGGCCACAACGCGTCCGCACTGGGGCGGACCTGGAGGATCACCGCGTTCAGCCGCCGGGCGACGGCCTCGTCGAGGTACGCGATCAGCCCGGCCCGCTGCTTCGCGGCCGGCAGGCCCGGCTCGGAGGGCCAGTCGATGTTCTGCACCGTGGCCACCCACATGCCCCGGAGCTCTCGCCGGAGCACATCGCGGGGTCCGCCCGGCCGGCCCGGACGGCCGACTCCCCGCCCGGCCGCGGCGGCATCACCCGCCACGACGGCCGAACCCATCGCCCCTGCGACCGTCCCGGCCGCCCCCGTCACGAACTTCCGTCGGTCGATCTGCCGCATTTCGCCGTACCTGCCGTTTCCGCTCGTGCCCGCAGCCCCGGGATTCCGGGCGTGACACCGAGCATGCCCGCCCCGGCCCGCGATCCGTGGGAAGGGCCGCCCGGCAAATGGGGGTGGACGAAGGAACGCGGGCGGCGGTGGTGCCGTCCTCGCGACGCCGCCCCCCATCTGCCGGTCGTCCCGGGGCGCGGAGTAACGTCGTGGGGTCGTGGTGGAGCCCGGAATCAGACGGAAGCCGCCGAACGGAGAACAGCGAAAGGCACGAGGTGACGGACTCTATGGCCGACATTGCACGCGTCGGAGTGGTGGGCTGTGGCCAGATGGGCGCAGGCATCGCGGAGGTGTGCGCCCGCAGCGGCCTCGACGTCAAGGTGGCCGAGACCACCGGCGAGGCGCTGGAGATCGGCCGCACCCGGCTCCACAACTCCCTCTCGAAGGCCGCCGAGCGCGGCAAGATCACCGAGGAGGAGCGCGACGAGACCCTCGGCCGCCTCAGCTTCACCACCGACCTCGGCGAGTTCGCCGACCGCGATCTCGTCATCGAGGCGGTCGTGGAGAACGAGCAGGTCAAGACCGAGATCTTCCAGGTCCTGGACCAGGTGGTGACCCGGCCGGACGCGATCCTCGCCTCCAACACCTCCTCGATCCCGCTGGTGAAGCTGGCGGTCGCGACCTCCCGCCCGGACCAGGTCATCGGCATCCACTTCTTCAACCCGGCGCCGGTGCAGAAGCTCGTCGAGCTGATCCCCGCACTGACCACGTCGGACGAGACGGTCAAGCGTGCCGAAGCCATGGTGCAGGACATACTGGACAAGCACCCGATCCGCGCCCAGGACCGTTCCGGCTTCGTCGTCAACGCACTGCTGATCCCGTACCTGCTCTCCGCGATCCGGATGTTCGAGTCGGGCATCGCCAGCCGCGAGGACATCGACAACGGCATGGAGATGGGCTGCGCCCACCCGATGGGGCCGCTCAAGCTCGCTGACCTGATCGGTCTCGACACGGTGGCCTCGGTCGCCGACTCGATGTACGCCGAGTACAAGGAGCCGCTGTACGCCGCTCCCCCGCTGCTCCAGCGCATGGTGGACGCGGGCCGGCTCGGGCGCAAGACGGGGTCGGGGTTCTACCCGTACGGCTGATCCACACACCCGCACGTGCGAGGGGCCGCGGGCCCCTCGCACG
>NZ_JBEXXX010000046.1:0-64723 GCF_040630635.1 Streptomyces sp. NPDC005761
CGACATGTAATAATAACACACGTAAAACGGGGGCCCACCCCACCGCCGACAGCGGTGGCAGGCCCCTCCTTTTCGCGTGTCAGCTCTCGGGGTCGCCCTGGCGCACCGACAGCAGGTCCTCCAGCTGCTCCTCGCGTGCCTGGGCGGCGACGAACAGCAGCTCGTCCCCGGCCTCCAGGGTCTCCTCGGTGCTCGGCGTCAGCACGCGCTGCCCGCGGATGATCGTGACCAGCGAGGTGTCCTCGGGCCAGGCGACCTCCCCGACCTGCGTGCCCGCCAGCGCCGACTCCGGCGGCAGCGTCAGCTCGACCAGGTTCGCGTCGCCGTGACTGAAGCGCAGCAGCCGGACCAGATCACCGACACTCACCGCCTCCTCGACCAGGGCCGACATCAGACGCGGCGTGGAGACCGCCACATCGACGCCCCAGGACTCGTTGAAGAGCCACTCGTTCTTCGGGTTGTTCACCCGGGCCACGACGCGCGGCACGCCGTACTCCGTCTTGGCGAGCAGCGAGACGACCAGGTTCACCTTGTCGTCGCCGGTCGCCGCGATCACGACGTTGCAGCGCTGCAACGCGGCCTCGTCAAGCGAGGTGATCTCGCAGGCGTCCGCCAGCAGCCACTCGGCCATCGGCACCCGCTCGACCGAGATGGCGGTCGGCGCCTTGTCGACGAGCAGCACCTCGTGCCCGTTCTCCAGCAGCTCGGCCGCGATGGAACGTCCCACCGCGCCGGCCCCGGCAATAGCGACACGCATCAGTGACCGCCCTCCTCGGGGCCCTCGGCGAAGGCCGCCTCGACCTTCGCGATCTCGTCCGTACGCATCATCACGTGGACGAGGTCGCCCTCCTGCAGCACCGTCTGCGACGACGGCAGAATGGCTTCGCCCAACCGGGTGAGGAAGGCCACGCGCACGCCCGTCTCCTCCTGCAGGGTGCTGATCTTGTGGCCGATCCAGGACGGAGTGGTGTGCACCTCGGCGAGCTGCACACCACCGCTCGGATCGCGCCACAGCGGCTCGGCGCCCGAAGGCAGCAGCCGGCGCAGCATCTGGTCGGCGGTCCAGCGCACGGTGGCGACCGTGGGGATGCCGAGGCGCTGGTACACCTCGGCACGCCGGGGGTCGTAGATCCTGGCCGCGACGTTCTCGATGCCGAACATCTCGCGGGCCACGCGGGCCGCGATGATGTTGGAGTTGTCGCCGCTGCTCACCGCTGCGAACGCGCCGGCTTCCTCGATCCCGGCCTCGCGGAGGGTGTCCTGGTCGAATCCGACCCCCGTGACGCGACGGCCGCCGAAGCCGGATCCGAGGCGCCGGAACGCCGTGGGGTCCTGGTCGATGACGGCGACCGTGTGCCCCTGCTGCTCCAGGGTCTGCGCGAGAGCGGCCCCCACTCGCCCGCAGCCCATGATGACGATGTGCACCTTGCGCCTACCTCGCAGTCCTGGTCGTCCGGCTGACCTGCGAAAACACCCTGCTCACACTCATTCCTCGGCTGGCCGGGCAAACAATGGGGCAACGGTTCGTCCCGTTGCCCAGGATGAGCTTAAGCGGCGCCGGGTTCGTTGCCTCATTCGAGTGTGCTCATCCCGGGGGCGCTGTGGCAAAGCCGGAGACCCCGGAAGTGCCCGCACGGCCTTTCGAAGAGCGTTCGAGTGGCTTTCGAGAGGCTTTGGAGGGGCCGCGGTGCAAGGATTCCGTTAAGGATTCTGTGCCCTTTCCCGCCAGGTGCAGGAGATTGCGGGGCCATGGGGGTGGTGCGTGGGCCGCTCCCATACGGAACCCTTACGATCCTCAGCGTGTCCAAACTGACCGACGTGCCCAAACGGATCCTGATCGGCCGGGCCCTGCGCAGCGACAAACTCGGGGAAACACTCCTCCCCAAGCGCATCGCCCTGCCCGTCTTCGCATCCGACCCGCTGTCCTCGGTGGCGTACGCACCCGGGGAAGTCCTCCTGGTGCTCTCCATCGCGGGCGTGTCGGCGTACCACTTCAGCCCGTGGATCGCGGTCGCCGTCGTGGTCCTGATGTTCACCGTCGTCGCTTCCTACCGGCAGAACGTGCACGCGTACCCGAGCGGCGGCGGCGACTACGAGGTCGCCACCACCAACCTCGGCCCGAAGGCCGGACTGACCGTGGCCAGCGCGCTGCTGGTCGACTACGTCCTGACCGTCGCCGTGTCCATCGCCTCCGGGGTGGAGAACCTCGGCTCCGCGATCCCGTTCGTCGTCGAGCACAAGACGACGTGCGCCGTCGCCGCCATCGTGCTGCTGACCCTGATGAACCTGCGCGGCGTCAAGGAGTCCGGCAAACTCTTCGCCATCCCCACCTACCTCTTCGTGGCCGGCGTCTTCATCATGATCGCGTGGGGCGCCTTCCGCGGACTGGTCCTCGGCGACACCATGCACGCCCCTACGGCCGACTACACGATCAAGCCCGAACACCAGGGCCTGGCCGGCTTCGCCCTGGTCTTCCTGCTGCTGCGCGCCTTCTCCTCCGGGTGTGCCGCCCTGACCGGTGTCGAGGCCATCAGCAACGGCGTCCCGGCCTTCCGCAAGCCGAAGAGCAAGAACGCCGCCACCACCCTCGCGATGATGGGCCTCCTGGCCGTCACCATGTTCTGCGGCATCATCGGGCTCGCCATGGCCACCGACGTCAAGATGGCCGAGAACCCGGCGAAGGACCTCATCAACAACGGGACCCCGGTCGGCTCGTCCTTCGTCCAGGACCCGGTGATCTCCCAGGTCGCGGCCGCGGTCTTCGGCGACGGCACGTTCTTCTTCGTGATCCTCGCCGCCGCCACCGCCCTCGTCCTCTTCCTGGCCGCCAACACCGCGTACAACGGCTTCCCGCTGCTCGGCTCGATCCTGGCCCAGGACCGCTACCTGCCCCGCCAGCTCCACACCCGCGGCGACCGCCTCGCCTTCTCCAACGGCATCGTGCTGCTGGCCGGCGCGGCGATCCTGCTGGTCTGGATCTACGGGGCCGACTCGACCCGGCTGATCCAGCTCTACATCGTCGGCGTGTTCGTCTCCTTCACGCTCAGCCAGACCGGCATGGTCCGGCACTGGAACCGCCACCTGCGCGCCGAGAAGGACCCGGCCAAGCGACGCCACATGATCCGCTCCCGCGCGATCAACACCTTCGGCGCCTTCTTCACCGGCCTGGTGCTCGTCGTCGTCCTCGCCACCAAGTTCACCCACGGCGCCTGGGTCGCGCTGCTCGGCATGGTGATCTTCTACGGCACGATGACCGCGATCCGTAAGCACTACGACCGGGTCGCCGCGGAGATCGCCGCCGACGAGACGCCGTCCGACGAGACCGTCCGGCCCTCCCGGGTCCACTCGATCGTCCTGGTCTCCAAGCTCCACCGCCCGACCCTCCGCGCCCTCGCGTACGCGAAGCTGATCCGGACGGACCACCTGGAGGCGCTCTCCATCAGCGTCGACCCGGCCGAGACCAAGGCGCTCAAGGAGGACTGGGAGCGGCGCGGCATCAACGTCCCGCTGAAGATCCTCGACTCGCCCTACCGAGAGGTGACCCGCCCGGTCATCGAGTACGTCAAGGGCCTGCGCCGGGAGAGCCCGCGCGATGTCGTGAGCGTCTACATCCCGGAGTACGTCGTCGGCCACTGGTACGAGCACCTGCTGCACAACCAGAGCGCCCTGCGCCTCAAGGGGCGGCTGCTCTTCACCCCCGGGGTGATGGTCACCTCCGTCCCGTACCAGCTGGAGTCCTCCGAGGCGGCCAAGAAGCGGGCCCGCAAGCGCGCGGACTGGAACGCCCCCGGCTCGGTGCGACGCGGCCCCGTGGAACGCAGGCACAAGGAGCCCACGCACAAGGCCTGACCCGCGGCAAGCTCCGCCTGGTAAGCGGCCGGACGACACCCACGTAGACTCGTAGGTTGTTGTCCGGCCGTTCGCCGTCCCCCTTGATCTCTGGAGTCCTCCCCTCATGCAGAACGAATCCACTTCGCCGCAGACCGGGGAATCGCTCGTGGGGCAGGAGTACGAGGTGGAGGTCGGCCCGGTCGCCCACGGCGGCCACTGCATCGCCCGTACCGCCGAGGGCCAGGTCCTGTTCGTGCGCCACACGCTGCCCGGCGAGAAGGTCGTCGCCAAGGTCACCGACGGCGCCACCGACTCCCGCTTCCTGCGCGCCGACGCGGTACGGATCATCGAGGAGTCCAAGGACCGGGTGAAGGCCCCCTGTCCGTTCGCCGGCCCCGGCAAGTGCGGCGGCTGCGACTGGCAGCACGCCAAGCCGGGCGCCCAGCGCCGCCTCAAGGGCGAGGTCATCGCCGAGCAGCTCCAGCGCCTCGCGGGCCTCACCCCCGAGGAGGCGGGCTGGGACGGCACCGTCATGCCGGCCGAGGGCGACAAGCTCCCGCCGGGCGAGGTGCCCGCCTGGCGCACCCGCGTCCAGTACGCCATCGACGCGGACGGCCGCGTCGGTCTGCGCAAGCACCGTTCGCACGACATCGAGATCATCGACCAGTGCATGATCGCCGCGCCGGGCGTGACCGAGCTGGGCATCGAGAAGCAGGACTGGCCCCAGATGGCCACGGTGGAGGCCATCGCCGCCACCGGCTCCCACGACCGCCAGGTCATCCTCACCCCCCGCGAGGGCGGCCGTCTCCCGCTGGTCGAGCTCGACAAGCCCGTCTCGGTGCTGCGCGTCGACGAGCGCGACGGCGGCGTGCACCGCGTGCACGGCCGCGGCTTCGTCCGCGAGCGCGCCGACGACCGCACCTACCGCGTCGGCTCCGGCGGCTTCTGGCAGGTCCACCCGCAGGCGGCGGACACCCTCGTCCGCGCGGTCATGCAGGGCCTGCTGCCCCGCAAGAACGACACCGCACTCGACCTGTACTGCGGCGTGGGCCTGTTCGCCGGCGCCATCGGCCAGCGCATCGGCGAGAAGGGCGCGGTGCTCGGCATCGAGTCCGGCAAGCGCGCGGTCGAGGACGCCCGCCACAACCTCAAGGACCTGGAGCGGGTCCGCATCGAGCACGGCAAGGTCGACCAGGTCCTTCCCCGCACGGGCATCACGGAGTGCGACCTGATCGTCCTGGACCCGCCGCGCGCGGGGGCGGGCAAGGCCACGGTGAAGCAGCTGGCCGCCCTGGGGGCACGCAAGATCGCGTACGTGGCGTGCGACCCGGCGGCGCTGGCACGGGACCTGGCGTACTTCGCGGAGGGCGGGTACAAGGTGCGGACGCTGCGGGCGTTCGACCTGTTCCCGATGACGCACCATGTGGAGTGCGTGGCGATTCTGGAGCCGGTGAAGAAGGACGCCTGATCTGCGGGGGTTTGTGGTCCGGGCGGGTCGCTCGACGTCATTCCGGCTCTCCGCCGAGGACGACGCTCCCGCCATCGCGCGACCGGCCGTCCAACGGCACCGAGCCTTGTCCGACCTGGCTGGCCGGGGGCCCGATACGGCTGGCGGGCTGCGAGGACGACAGGCCTCCCTGTGACGAGTTCACGGCGTGGTGGGCGAGGGCGGGTGCTGGAGGCGTGGAGCCGGCGGCAGCGGGGCAGGCGCTCCCGTCTCCGGTGCGGCACGGAAGGCCTCGATCATGTAGGCGGCGAAGCGGCGCGAAGCCGTGAGCCGGGCGGCACGTGGTGCGTCCTGGACGCACCGGTGGGCCATGAGCATCAGGATCAGGTCGTCGACGACGAAGCCTGGGTGCAGCTGACCGGTCTCCTGAGCGCGACGGGCCAGTTCGGCGACCGCTTGTGCAGTCCGCTCTCGGTCGGCGGCGAAGTCTATGGCCTCGGGATAGGCCGTCATGAAGGCGTCGGCGAATCCCCGGCTGTGCGCGTGAAGTTCGCAGATCCGCTCGACCAAGGTCCGGAATCCGTGCCACGGGTCCGAGTCTGCGAGGGCGTCGCGGATCGCGGCATGGCAGGCTCGCCGCTGCTCGGCGAAGGTTTCCACGATCAGTGCCTGCTTGGTCGGGAAGTGCCGGTACAGCGTGGCGGGGCCGATGCGTGCGCGCCGGGCGACCTCACGCATGGGCGCGCCCAGGCCGTCTTCGCCGAACACCGCACGGGCGGCGTCCAGGATGCGGGCCCGGTTGTCGCGGGCGTCGGAACGCGCAGGTTGAGGCAAACGGCCGGTCATGGTCTCTCACTTCAGCCAAACGGACGGGGGCGTCCGTTACGTTCCGATGGCGGTCGTACCCGCGCTTCCCGGCACCCCACTCATGCTGGCCGCGGAGGGTGGGGCGGTCTCGCCGCACATGCTCGCAGCAGCTGGGACCCGTACGTCCACCGACCCGAGGAGTAGAGATGAAAGCCGTCGTGATCAGGAAGTTCGGATGCCCCGACGGTCTGGAGGTCGTCGATGTGCCCGTGCCCGTTCCTGCCCCCGGGCAGGTGCTGATCGCAACGGAAGCCGCCGGGGTGGGCGGCGTGGACGCCGTGATCCGGCGGGGAACGCTCGCCGCCCACGGCTTCCAGGAGGGCCATCTCCTTGGCAGCGAGGTCGCGGGAAACGTCACCGCGGTGGGAGAGGGAGTGGACGCCTCATGGATCGGTCGGCGGGTGTGGGCGTTCACGGGGCTGTCCGGTGGATACGCCGAGCAGGCGGTCGCGGCGGTCGAGGACATCCTTCCGTTGCCGGACGGCCTGTCCGGCGCCGACGCGGTGACTCTGGGCGGCTCCGGCGTGGTCGCCCACTTCGCCCTGGAACACGCCCGCTTCACGCCCGGTGAGGCGGTGCTCGTGCGCGGCGCGGCGGGCAGCATCGGGATCACGGCGGTCCAGCTCGCAGCCAGGGGCGGTGCAGGTGCGGTGGCGGTCACCACCTCATCGGCGGAGCGCGGCGCCCGACTCGAAGACCTGGGTGCGACCCACGTCCTCGACCGCTCAGGCGAGGGCGCCGGCCCGGACGCGCCGTCTGGCTTCGATGTGGTGATCGATGTCGTGGGAGGTCCCCAGCTCCCCCTTTTCCTGGACAGGCTGAACTCCAAAGGGCGGTTCGTTTCCGTCGGCGTGGCCGGCGGGCACCCACCGGCAGATTTCGGCATGCGGCTGATGGATGCCTTCCGCCGGTCCCTGTCGTTCGCCACCCTCAGCTCCGACACCGTGCCCGCCCCCGCCAGGCAGGCCGTGCGGTCGGCCCAGTTCGCGGATGCCGCACACGGGAGCCTGAGCACGGTCGTGCACGAGGTGCTGCCGCTGGGCCAAGCGGTGCTGGCGCACCGGAAGATGGACGCGGGAGAGGTGTTCGGCAGGGTGGTGCTGGCCCCCTGAGCAGCCAGGGGAGGGAGGCCGCGGTCGACGGAACTGGACTGCTACCCGCCGGGCACCTGGTCTCCGAACCCGGCCTTGCCGATCGCCGCCTCCGGGCTCGCCGGCCCGACCACGACCGGCGAGCCCCGCGCCGCCGCCACCACGGGACCCCGTTCCGCCTGGGGCCATCCAGTCCGCTCACGCCCACGTGTGGTGCGTATGCACCAGGACACGTGAGTGGCTGGTCCGTCTGCACCAGAGGACGACGGTGGCCGGGGACGATGCCCGGCAACGGCGCCGGAGGGAAGTGTGGGAGGCGCGCGAATCCCGCGCATTCCCCTTTTCCAAGCGGTGTCTGGAGTGATCACAAGGTGGCGACAATTCTCTACCGGATCGGACGGTGGGCCTTCCGGCGGCGCCGGCTCGTGGGTGGTCTGTGGCTGAGTGCCCTGGTGCTGGCCGTCGTCGCCGCCGCCCTGGCGCCGGCCGGGGAGGACGAGGACCTCTCCATGCCCGGCACCGAGTCGCAGAAGGCGTTCGACCTGCTGGACGAGCGCTTCCCCCTGAGCAACTCCCAGGGCGCCGAGGCGCGCTTGGTGTTCGAGGCCCCGGACGGGCAACGGGTGACGGCCACGGACAACCGGGCAGCCGTCAAGGACGCGCTCGGCTCGCTGGACGGGGGCGATCAGGTCGCGTCGACCACAGATCCCTATGAGACCGGCGCTGTCAGCGAGGACGGCACCATCGCCTACTCCACGATCACCTACAGCGCGGACGCCGTCGACCTGACCGAGCGGACGAAGAGCGCCCTCGAGGATGCCGCAGGCCGTGCCCGGGACGCGGGGCTCACCGTGGAGATCGGCGGCTCGGCCCTGGACTCGGAAGAGGAACCGGGCGGCACGACGGAGATCATCGGCGTGGCGGTCGCCGCACTGGTGCTGGTCCTCGCCCTCGGGTCGCTGGTCGCGGCCGGACTGTCGCTGCTGACCGCCTTCGTGGGCGTGGCCATCGCCTTCGGCCTGGTCTCCGCACTGGCCGTTCCGCTGGGTCTGACGTCCACCGTCGCCATCCTGGCGCTGATGCTGGGGCTGGCGGTCGGCATCGACTACGCACTCTTCATCACCTCCCGCTTCCGCGACGAGCGCGCCCAGGGCGTCGAGCCGGAAGAGGCCGCCGGCCGGGCGGTGGGCACGGCCGGATCCGCCGTCGTCTTCGCCGGCGCGACCGTCCTGATCGCCCTGGCCGGGCTGGGAGTCGTCGGAATCCCCGAACTCACCAGGATGGGCATGGGCGGCGCGGGCGCCGTGGCCCTTGCCGTACTCGTCGCACTGACCCTGGTCCCCGCACTCTTCGGCTTCTTCGGCCGGCGGATACTGTCCCGCGCCGTCCGCAGGTCCACCAGGCCGGGACGCGACCCGCACCTGGTACCGGGCCCGGCCGGCCCGCCCGGGCTCGGCGCCCGCTGGGCGCGGTTCGTGCTGCGTCGGCCGATGGCCGTGCTGATGATCGCCGGACTCGGTCTGGGCGCCGTAGCCCTGCCGGCACTCAGCCTCGAACTCGGGCTGCCCGGAGATGAGTCCAAATCGGTGGAGACCACCCAGCGCCGTGCCTACGACCTGTTGTCGGAAGGATTCGGCCCCGGCTTCAACGGCCCGTTGACCGTCGTCGTGGACACGTCGGAGTCCGGGAAGACCCGGGCCACTGCGGACCGGGTCGTCAAGACCGTACGGAACGTGGCCGGGGTCGCGTCGGTCGGCGACCCGGTTCTCAGCCGGACCAAGGACACGGCCGTCCTCACCGCCGTCCCGCAGACCGCGCCGAACAGCGGCGAGACCAAGGACCTGGTGCACGCGATCCGGGACGCCGCCTCCGGCGTCGAGGCCGACACGGGTGCCGTCGTCCTGGTGACCGGCGCCACCGCGCTGAACATCGACATCTCCGAAGCCATGTCCGACGCCCTCGTCCCCTATCTGAGCGTGGTCATCGGCCTGGCGGTGCTCCTGCTGATGGTCGTCTTCCGGTCGGTGCTCGTCCCGGTCAAGGCCGCGCTCGGGTTCCTGCTGTCGGTGGGTGCGGCCTTCGGCGTCCTCGTCGCCGTCTTCCAGTGGGGCTGGGCGGCAGACCTCATCGGGATCGAGCAGACCGGACCGGTCATGTCGCTGATGCCGATTCTCATCATCGGCATAGTGTTCGGCCTGGCCATGGATTACGAGGTCTTCCTCCTCACCCGGATGCGGGAGGCCTACGTCCATGGCGCTTCCCCCGCCGAAGCGATCGTAAGCGGCTTCCGGCACAGCGGACGTGTGGTGGCCGCGGCGGCGATCATCATGATCAGCGTGTTCGCCGGATTCATCGGCATGAGCAGCCCGACCATCCAGACGATGGGTGTCGGTCTGGCCGCCGCCGTCGCCTTCGACGCCTTCGTCGTCCGGATGGCGATCGCCCCCGCGGTCCTGGCACTGCTCGGCCACAGGGCCTGGTGGCTGCCCCGTATCCTGAACCGCGTGCTGCCGAATGTGGATATCGAGGGTGAGGCACTGAGCAGGCATGTTCAGGCCTCCGCGACCGAGCCGGAAGCAGCAGCGGGGCCGCGGCTCCCTGCCGGCCGGCAGTGAGTCGGCCGTGACGAACACGGGTGGCGGTGGCCCAGCACCACGCGGTACGTGGTGGCGGGAGGGAGCGACCGTGGCCGCGGCGTTCGCGCTCTGCCTGCTCGGTGGCGTGGTGCAGGACGACGGCAGCACGCTGTCACCGCCGTCTGCCGCTGCCTACTTCGTCGCCGTGGTGTCCTGTGCCGTACTCCCGGTGCGGCACAGGGCGCCCCTGGCCGCCATGGCGGCCACGACCGCGAGCGGCGTGCTGGCTCCGTTCCTGGGCCTCCTGCTGAGCCCGCTCATCGTGGCCCCCGCCGTGATCACCGCCTACTCCTACTCGCTCACCGCGCGCACCGAACGGCGCCTGGCGAGCGCCGTGGCGCTCATCTCCGCGGCGCTGCTGGTCGCTTTCGCCCCCGTGTTCGGGGCCCTCTCGTGGAAGGACGCGAGCAGGATGGGAGCGGTGGCGGCGTTCCCGCTGGTGGCCGGCGTGCTCGGTCACTCGGTGCACAACCGGCGGGCTTACCTGGCAGCCGTGGAGGAGCGGGCCCTGCGGGCCGAGAAGAGCCGGGACATCGAGGCGCGCCGCAGAGTGGCCGAGGAACGGGTACGCATTGCCCGTGAACTGCACGACCTCGTGGCCCATCAGATCACTCTCGCCAACGCTCAGGCCACCGTCGCCGCACACCTCTTCGACACCCGCCCGGAGCAGACACGCAAGAGCCTGCGGGAACTCGTCGAGACCACCGCCAACGCGCTCGACGACCTGCGTGCCACGGTCGGTCTGCTGCGCCAGACCGGGGACGCGGAAGACCCGGCCGAACCGGCACCCGGGCTGTCCCGGCTTCCCACGCTCCTCGACTCCTTCCGCCGCGCGGGCCTGGAGGTGTCGGTGCACCAGGAGGGCACGGCCAGGCCGCTGCCGCCGGGAGTGGATCTCACGGCCTACCGCATCGTCCAGGAGGCGCTGACCAACGTGACCAAGCACGCCGGCACCGGTGACGCCCGGGTGCTCCTCACGTGGAACCGCGATCGCGTGACCATCGCCGTCGCCGATGACGGAGCGGGCGCCCGTACGGCACCGACCGGATCCACGGGACCGAGTACGTACACCGCGGGGAACCGGGCGCCCGGTTACGGTCTGATCGGGATGCGCGAACGTGCCACCGCTGCAGGGGGACACCTCTCCGCGGGCAGGCGCCCGGAGGGCGGCTTCCTCGTCTCCGCGCAACTGCCCCTGCCGCCCGCAAAGGACACGACGCGTGGAACGGTCGAAGCCGCAACCACCGGGGGACGGATGCCCGACGAATCAACAGGCGAGGGACGGACGCGCGACCGGGAGACCGGGGGCAGGCCGTGACGCTCCGGGTGCTGCTCGCCGATGATCAGGCCCTGCTGCGCGGCGCCTTCCGGATACTTCTCGACAGTGCCGACGACATCACCGTGGTCGGCGAGGCCGCCGATGGCAGGGAGGCGGTGAGACTCACCCGGGAACTGCGCCCGGACGTGGTGATCATGGACATTCGCATGCCCGAAGTGGACGGGCTCACCGCCACGTCGGAGATCTGCGCGGACCCTGAACTGCGTGGCAGCCGCATCCTGATCCTCACCACGTACGAGACCGACGAGTACGTCGCGCAAGCGCTGCGCGCAGGAGCCGGCGGCTTCATCGGCAAGGGCATCGGAGCGGAGGACCTGCTGGACGCCGTGCGCACGATCGCCGACGGCGACACCCTCCTGTCCCCGGCCGCGACCCGCTCCTTGGTCGCCCGTTTCCTGGCTGCACCGGACGACGCCCCGCCGCACCAATCCAGGCGGCTCGACGTACTCACCCCGCGCGAACGAGAGATGGTGGCTCTGGTCGCGACCGGCCTGTCCAACCAGGAAATCGCCGAACGCGTCTTCCTCAGTCCCTTCACCGTGCGCGCCCATGTGCAGCGCGCCATGACGAAGCTGGAGGCCCGCGACCGGGCGCAACTCGTCGTCATCGCCTACCGGACGGGTCTGGCCCGCGCCGCCCCCGACGGTGGCACCGAGCGCCTGTCGTAGTCCGATACCGGGGGCCTTCCGGCGGCTCCGCGCGGCTGGGGCACACCACTGCTGCCCGGCGCCGAGGCGTTGGAGCCCGTGCGCGTGGATGTGACGCAGCGTCGAGTCTTCTCGGACCGCGGGCGGGGCCGAGTTCGGCCACACATGGATCGCGGGAGAGAGCGTGCGGAGGCCACGGCGTCCATGCAGCCGACCGGGCCGGGAAGGCTGTGGATGCAGTCACGTACCCGGTGTCGCAGGTCGGCGCGGCCGACTTCGGCCGGTTCACGCACACGGTCACGTCGACCGGATGCCGCTTCACGCCCCCCCGGCCTCCGCCTCACGGTCCGGGACGGCCGCATCGAGCGCCTTCATCTGCTCAAGGCCACACCCTCACCGCCGCACAGGCCATGCTCCCGGCCGGTACCTGAATGTGAACAGCGCACGGGCACGGGACTGCCGATTCGGCAGGCGTCAACAAGGACGAATCAGAGCTGACGTGGCGGAGGGCGGCCGGCGTGGCAGGGGGTTAGCCCCACCTCAAGGCAGGTGGCTGACAGGATCCCGGATGCAGGGCCGGGCCCCGAATACTGGGCACGCGCAAAGAAGTTGTCGCCCCCGGTCTCGCAGGAGCCTTTCGTGTACGAGCACATGCATGCAGCAGAGGGATCACGTTCGCCCAGGAGCAGTACCGGCGGGCGGACGGCGACGACCGGCCCGGCAAGGGGCCGCCGGCCCGGGGCGTTGAGGCTGCGGGTCGCTGCTGCCGGGGCGGTCGCGATGGCGGTGGTGTCCGCCGGATTCATCACGCCCGCGTCGGCGGCGGTCGCCGACGCTGGCGGTCGGGCGTCGACCGCACGCGGCGGCCACCAGGCCACGCAGGCGGCCTTGGACGGGGTGGTCCGGGGCGGGCCGCCCGGCGCGATCGCGCTCGCGCAGCGGGGGCACGACCTGTGGGCAGGCCGTGCGGGCACCGCCGATCTGGTGACCGGCCGCCAGCCGCGGGCCGATGACCGGTTCCGGGTGGGATCGATCACCAAGACGTTCGTGGCCACCGTCGTCCTCCAGCTCGAAGCCGAGGGCAGGCTGAGCCTGGACGACACCGTGGACCACTGGCTGCCGGGAGTGGTGCGGGGGAACGGCCACGACGGCACGAAGATCACGTTGCGTCGGCTCCTCAACCACACTAGCGGCGTCTACAGCTACACCGACGACGCGGACTTCAAACGCAAGGAGTTCAGCACCGACTTCCTCCAGCACCGCTACGACACCTGGACGCCGCAGCAGATCGTGCACCTGGCCATGACCCACCAGCCGGCCTTTGCCCCCGGCAGCGGGTGGAGCTACTCGGACACCAACTACGTCCTCGCCGCCCTGGTGATCCAGAAAGCCACCGGCCATCCGTACGCCCACGAGATCGAGCGGCGGATCCTGCGCCCCTTGCGCATGGACTCCACCGCGCTGCCTGGCACCCGGGCCGGCGTGCCGGGCCCCGGTGGACGCGCCTACTCGAAACTGACCGGGGAACTGGCGGGGCCCGCCGAACCGAACAGTCCCACGTACGACGTCACCGAGCTCAACCCCTCCCTCGCAGGGGCCGCCGGGGAAATGGTCTCCAACACCCGCGATCTCAATCGGTTCTACCAGGCCCTGCTCTCCGGTCGGCTCCTCCACAGGCGTCAGCTGGCGGAGATGACCACGACAGAGCCGATCAAGGAAATGCCGACCGTCTCCTACGGCCTGGGCCTGATGCGGATAGAGCTGTCCTGCGGCGTCGACGTGTGGGGGCACAACGGCGGCATCCAGGGGTCCATCTCGCAGACCATGGCGACCACGGACGGCGGGCACGTCCTGTCGATGAACTTCAACGGCGACTGGAACGTCCACGAACAGCGAGTCGTCGAAGCCGAGTTCTGCGGCGCGTGAGCGACCGGATCGTGGTGGTCCCCAGCTGAGGGAGGGGTCGGGTTGCGCAGGGTCGCTGAACCTCAGGATCTGCTCTGCGGGACGGCAACGGGGGCGCCCTCGCCCTTGCCGAACGCACGCATGGCCAGTGCACCGGCCAGGGGGCCGGGTGCCAGGAGGAGGAAGGCGTAGCGCCAGCCGACGGCCTCGGCCAGCAGGGGAGTGAGCTGGATGGTGATGACCGTCAGGGCGAATCCGATCGCGGTCTGGGCGGTGAGGGCCGTTCCGATGTAGCGGTGGTCGGCGACCTCACTCAGCGATGTCGAGAACACCCCCGAGTCCGCGATGACGGCCGCACCCCACAGCATGCAGAAGGCGAAGAGCAGCAGCGGGGAAGCATGGAAGAGGAACGGGGAGACCAGGCAGCACAGACCACTGAGGAGAAGCGCTGTCATGGCCGCGGGTGGGCGGCCGTAGCGGTCCGCGCCCCAGCCGCCGATCAGGCAGCCGGCGGCTCCGCCGAGTCCCATGGTGAGGAACACGGTGATCTCCACAGAGCCGGGCAGTCCCCGCGAGGCAGAGGTCGCCAGCAGGAAGGTCGGGATCCACGTCCACAGTGCGTAGAGCTCCCACATGTGCCCGAAGTACCCGAGGTTCGCCAGTCGTGGCCCGCGCTCGGTGAACATGTTCAGCGCATACCTGGGATTGCGGGCAGGCGCGGACTTCGCTGCGAAGGGGCCGGGCCGGACAAGGAGCAGAGCGATGACGGAACCCACGAAGCCGGCGGCCGCTGCGGCGAGCAGGACATCGCGCCAGCGCAGTGATCCCACGCCGGCGATCAGATGAGGAAGCGTGGAGCCGAGGGTGAGGGCGGCGATGAGGACGCCCATGGTCCTGCCTCGTCCGGCACTGCCGGCCCACGAGACCATGAGCTTCATGCCCGTTGGGTAGACCCCGGCCAGGAACATCCCGGTCATGAAGCGCAGCGGGATGGCGACGGCCAGCTGGTCGGCGACCAGGGCCAGCACGACGGTGCAGGTGGCGGCGGCCGCGGCACTGGCGGCGAGCAGACGCTGCGGCGCGACGCGGTCGGCCAGATTCAGGGCGGCCGAGGCCACGGCCCCGGCGACGAAACCGATCTGTACGGAGGCCGTAAGCCATACCGCACCCCCGGCAGTGAGCCCCCAGTCGTTGCGGAGGCTGGGAACCACCGCCGACATGGAGAACCACACAGCAAGTCCGAGCACCTGCACCGCAGCGATCGCGCCGCGTTGCACACCGATGTTCACGCATACCCCTCTTGAGCCGAGCCTCTGTTCCGCCGCACGCTGTGGCCGAAGGCCGACCCTAATGCCCCGGCCCAGGTGCGTACCGGAGGCAAGGGGCTGCCAGGTGCCGCGATGCCGCCGGTTCCCGGAACCGCACACCCGGGAGTCCGGGAGGCCAGGGTCCTCGACCGGCGGGGCGGGAGGGCGGGGCCGCTGCCGCGGATCAGGAGCGGTGCCCCCGACCCGCGGCCCGTCGCTGGGCACGGCACCCGGCGTCCTTCACCAAGCACCGCGCTCCGTAACGTAGTCACGGCCTCACGTGTCGCAGCGCAGGCGTCAGCTACTTCCGCACGCCCACCGCGCGGACGATCTCCTGCCTGACCGAGCCGCCCCGGTCGTCGGTGGCCGAGGCCCGCACGGAGACGTACCGCGCGTCGTCCGGCACCCGCACCGAGCCTGACCAGGCGGCTGACCTGCCACGTACACCGTCCAGTTCGACCGGCCGCCACGTCCCGCCGTCGTCGAAGGAGACCTCCAGCGTGGAGCCGATGATCCTCCCGGTGTCCGAGGCGCCCTCGACGTACTCGGAGAAGATCCCGAGATCCAGACGCTTTCCGGCCCGCACATCACCGTGCAGATCGGTGTCGACGTCGAACCCGAGGTTGAGCATCGGCAGATACGTCCACCGGTCGGCCGGCGTGGCAGCCGACTTGAAGGTCCATTCGGAGTGGCCCTTCGTGGCGAGGCGCCAGACTTCCGGGTCCAGGGTGGTGTCGGTGACGACCCTGAAGTCCTGCTCGGTCGGCTTGACCTTCCGGGCGTACGCCCCCGAGCCCATCCTCCGGTCGACCTGCACCCCGTCCACGTACACCGTGGTGAACTGGGTCACCGAGCCCGCGTGCCACACATCGCCGAAGCCGGTGTGGTCCGGCCCCGAGTCGCCCCAGCCGGGCGTGTTGAACTGCAGGTCGTTGCCCGCGCGCTCCTGGCCCCAGCCGAGGCCGGTGCCCAGCCACGGGTGCCAGACCGGCTTGAACCAGTCCGTCGCGGAGCGCTTGCCGCCGCGGAAGTGCACGACGCCCTCACGTTCCTCGATGGCGCCCGGGCCGCTGGTCACGGACTGGTGCCACCCCCGCTCGGGGCCGGCGTCGACGTAGTCGGTGCGTTCCGCGGGCAGCTGGATCTTCTCCGGGACGCCCATGCCCATGGGGAAGGTGTCGGTGACCGAGAAGCGGAACTCGCTGCCGTCGGCCCCCTTCGGTGCGTGGAACTTCTGCTTGACGACGGCCAGTTCACTTCCGTCCGGCCGGTAGGTCAGTTCGGCGGGGATCGCTCCCGGGTACCCCTCGGTGAGGTCGTACACGTACGGCGTGAATGCGGTGCCGGTGAGCTCCACGCCCCGGTCGTGGCGGGCGGCCTCGATCAGCCGTGCCCCGTCCGCGGCGTTCACCGTCGCGATGGGCAGTGGACGCGTCGCCCCGTCGGGTCCGGCGAAGTTGCCGAGCAACCGCCCGGGAGCGTCGTCGGTGACGAACAGGGCCGCGGCGCCCGCGTCCTGTGCGTTCTGGGCCAGTTCGGCGGGGCCGACGGCGTCGGTGCGGCGCACGACGACCGCCTTGCCCTTGACCGACTGGCCGGCATAGTCGGCGGTGCTTCCGGCGCCCGCGTCCACCAGAGGCATGCGCTTGTGCCCGGTGAACTGGTCCGAGCCGCGCTGGACGACTGCCTCGCCCAGCTGCCTGCCGCCCGCCTCGACATCGAGCTGCGGCTTGCCGAGCCGCCACACCGTCCGGTACTCGAAAGCGCCCGTGGCGGGCTTCCGGGTCGGCGCGGCGAAGATGCTGTCGTACTTCGCCGGGACCAGTACGGACGGCGCGAAGGACTCGCCGTTCACGGTCCGGCTGAACTCCATGACCCGCTGACGGGTCTCGGTCCGCCGGTCCACCTCGGCCCGGATCTCCCGCAACGTCCGCCCGTCGAGCGTGACTTCGCGGTCACGGTCCAGGGTGACCTCGGGCTCGGTGAGAAGCCCCAGGCCGAGCGAGTCCTTGCCCTTGCTGCCACGCACGTCCAGGAACGTGGACAGGTTGTACGAGCCGGGCTCCAGGCGCAGCTCGATGGTGCCGGAGTCATCGACCGCGGCCGGGATGACCGACGTGCCCTCGGCCATCTCCTTCACCGCCACGTATGCGGCGGTCGGGGTACCTTCACGGTCCTTGACGTGGACGGTGAGGGTGTAGCGCTCGTTCTCCTTGGTCATACCGAAGGACGTGTGCGCGACCACTGTCCCGCCGTCCCGGGCGGTGATCCGGCCGGAGGTCGTGCCGACGGGCGCGGCGGAGCCGTCACCGGTGACCGTGGTCCGGGCGGTGCCGTGCGCGGGGACCGTGAGGGAAGAGTCGGCGAGGGTGACCACGTCGGCGGGGGCACCCTCGACGGTCAGTGCCAGGGTGACCGGACTGTCGGAGGTATTGGTGTAGGTCAGGGTCTTCGTGACCGGCTGGTTCTCCTCGTACGGCCAGCCGATGAAGCCGAGGTCGGCGCTGCCGGTCGCGGTGACCTGCGCGTCCATGGCGGACGGGACGTCGACACGGCCCGCGCCCACCTCGTACGACGTGCCACTGATCTGCCTGGACGTGCTCATCAGCCCGTCCTTGAGCTGCTGGCCGTCCCAGTCGGGGTGTTTCTCGGCGAGCAGTGCCGCCACGCCCGCGACGTGCGGGGTCGCCATGGACGTCCCGCTCAGCGATGTGTACGGGCCGCTGCCGCTCACGAGCTGCGAGCGCGCTGCGAGGATGTCCACGCCCGGCGCGGACAGGTCGGGCTTGAGGGCGTTGTCGCCCCGGCGCGGGCCCTGGCTGGAGAAGGACGCCCGCCGGTCGGCTGAGTCGACCGCGCCGATCGTCAGCGCGGAGTCGGCGGCGCCCGGGGAGCCGATGGTGCCGGGCCCGCCCGAGTTGCCTGCCGCGATGACGAACAGAGCGCCCGTGTCCTTGGACAGGGTGTTCACCGCCTGGGCCATCGGGTCGGTGCCGTCGCTGCCCTGGGACGAGCCGAGGCTCATGGAGACGATCCTGGCCCGGACGTCCTTGGCGGCCCACTCCATGCCGGCGATGATCTGTGACTCGGATCCGGAGCCCTGGTCGCTGAGGACCTTACCGACGGCCAGGGTGGTGTCGGGCGCGACACCCTTCTCCTTGCCGTCGGATGCCGCACCACTGCCACCCACGGTGGACGAGACGTGCGTGCCATGGCCGTTGCGGTCGGCGACCTCCTGGCCGTCGATGAAACTCCTGGTCTCGCTCACCCGGTCCTTGAGATCGGGATGGGTCAGGTCCACGCCCGTGTCCAGGACGGCGACCTTGACGCCCTTGCCGGTCAGGCCGGCCTCCCAGGCCGCAGGGGTGCCGATCTGGGCGTTGCTGGCCTTCATCGTGGCGTGTACGCGGGCGTCCAGCCAGATCTTCCCGACCCCACCCGCCAGGCGAGCAGGTGCCGAAGCCCTGTTCATACGCGTGGCGTTGACGCCCGGCGCTACCGTGCGCCAGAACTCCCCGGACTTCGACGCCTCCAGCGCCGCACCGCCCACGCTCGGCAGGACACGGACCTGACGGGCGCCGCGGGGCGCCGCGCCCCGGCTGTTCTTCGTGTACGTCACGATGAGCGGCAGGCCGTCGGAGGACGGGTCGCCGAGCCCCTGCTCGATCAGAGCGGTGACGTCGAAGAGTTCGGCGTCGAGGACGCCCGCCTGCAGGTAGGGCCGGGCCTCGTCCGGCACTACGGTGATCCGGCCGCCGGATATCTCACTGCGCACCGCGCCGGTCGCGTCCGCGGGGCGCTCCACGGCGACCGACTTGCGGCCTGCGCCGAGGTCGGTCACCGTCACCCGGTCACCGGTGATCAGGGTGACGGTTCGCGCGGTGGTGGGTGCGTGCACGGACGACGCGGCACGGTCGGTGCCCGCCGTCGAGCCCATCGCCCCGGCTGCGACGGCCTGTCCGGCCGGCAGCAGTGAGAGGGACAGCCCGGCTGCGAGTAGCCGGTGCCGCCGTCTCGCGGATGCTCTGGTCATGGATGTCTCTCCTCCGCGCACCCGGTGAATGGGTGGTCCGGGTGCTGCGACGAATGTCCCCGACAGCAACGCGCACGACACCGCCATGTGTTGGCGGGTAGGTCGCATGGCGGGGATCCGACAGCGACCGGAGCGGAGCATGGGCGCGCGGAACGGTTCTCCCGGGAGGCAGGAGTGCCTGGCGCCGGGGAGCCCGAGGATCTTCCCGCACGTCCCGTGCGCCAGTCGTGAGGGCGGGCGTGCGCCGCGTCGGTCAGGTGGCGGAGGGTGTCGGCGGAGCGATCCGGATGTCGCGCTTGAGGATCTTTCCGGTCGCCCCCTTGGGCAGGGCGTCGACCAACGTGACGATCCGCGGGTACTTGTAGGCCGCCACCTGCTGCTTCACGTAGTCGCGCAGCTCGTCCGCCGTAGCAGGTGCCCCCGTCCGGAGGACCACCGCGGCGGCGACCTCCTCCCCGAGAACCGGATCGGGCACGCCGACCACGGCCGCCTCCACGACGTCCGGGTGCCGGTACAGCACCTCCTCGATCTCGCGCGGGTAGACGTTGTAGCCGCCGCGGATGACGAGGTCCTTCTTGCGGTCGACGACGAAGTAGTAGCCGTCCTCGTCGACGCGGGCGAGATCCCCGGTGTGGAACCACCCGTCCCGGAACGCGGCCGCGGTGGCCTCCGGACGGTTCCAGTAACCCTTCATGACGTTCTCGCCCCGGATCGCCAGCTCGCCGACTTCGCCGGGACCGCTCGTACCGCCGTCGGCGCCGACGAGCCGGAGTTCGACCCCGCGGACGGGGAGCCCGATGGATCCCGGCTTGCGGGGGCGGCCCGGCGGATTGAAGCAGGCCACCGGGGACGTCTCGGAGAGGCCGTAGCCCTCCAGTACGGTGACGCCCAGTTCCCGTTCCGCGGCGTGCAGCAGCTCGACGGGGAGGGAGGAGCCGCCCGAGACGGCCAGGCGCAGCCGGGGCAGGGAGGGCCCTGTTCCGTGCCGGAGCAGTGCGCTGTACATCGTGGGCACTCCCAGGAAGACCGTCGCCCCGTCCCGGCGGAGCGTCTCCAGGGCGTCGGACGGCTGGAAGCGTGGCAGCAGCGACAGACAGGAACCCGACGCGATCGAGGCGTTCATGGCGCAGGTCTGCCCGAAGGCGTGGAACAGCGGCAGACCGCCGAAGAGCACGTCGTCCGGACCCAGGCGCAGCAGCGTACGCGCCACCGTCAGAGCGTTGCTCACGAGGTTGCGTTGCGTCAGCTCCGCGCCCTTTGGGGCCCCGGTGGTGCCGGACGTGTACAGAATCACCGCGGTGTCGTCGCCGGCAGCTCCGGCCGCCCGGGCCACCGGCTCGAACGACCGCAGCAGTGCGGTGAACGTTGCCGGATCCGCGACCAGACACTCCGTTCCGGCCTCCGCCGCCGCCGGCACGGCCTCGTCGGCGCAGGCGGGGGAGGTCACGAGGAGGCGGGCACCGCAGTCGCGCAGGACGAACACCATCTCGCCCGACTTCAGCAGGGGATTCATCGGCACCACCGTGCCGCCGGCGCGCAGGATGCCGTAGTACACGACGGGGAACTGGACGACGTTGGGCAGGGCGACCGCCACGCGGTCACCCGCTCGCAGGCCCTTGGAGCGCAGCAGCGTGGCGAACCTGGCCGTGATGGCGTCGAGTTGGGCGTAGGTGAGCGAGTCCTTGCCCTGGCGCACGGCCGTCCGGTCAGCGCGGGACCGGACGGATCGGGCCAGGAGTGCGAACAGGTCGGTCATGCGGCGTCCTTGTCTTCGGAGTGTGCGGCGGGTGCGGGCGTACGGGGTGGGTGATCACATCGAGCGGTGCGATTCCGTCGCGGCCTCCGCCGGTGGCGTCCGCGTCGCCCCGGAACTCCCGGGCACGCGACGAGGCCGATGCGGTGTCGGCCACAACCCCGGGCACCACGTTTCTCCCTTATGGCCGGTGAATGGGACGGAGCCGGACGTTTCGTTATGTGGGGCCGGACGCCTCGGTTCCTTCCACTTGATCACTTGATCCATCCGCGAATTCGGAATTGAGGTGAGGCTGTTTCGAGACCGGGCTGTGGAAAAAGTTTTCCCCGAATTCGTCCGGTCCCTACCGTGGTGCCACGCTAGGTCACGGACTGTGCCGGCGCTTGACCTGGCGGGGCAGATGACTTATCAGTTGGGGACAGAGCTCTGGAGCGCCGATGAAACCGCTGGTCCGTAACGCAGCGCTGAGCAGCTATGTGGAGCTCAGCCAGTCCCTCGGTCTGGATCCGCGCGCGCTGATGAAGCGCGTGGGTCTCGATCCGGTGGGTCTCGCCGTCCAGGACCGCTGGGTCTCCGGCATCGCTGTCACCGAGCTCCTCGAACTCTCCGCGTCGGCCGCCCGTCGCGAGGAGTTCGGCCTGCTCCTCGCCGAGCGTCGCCGGTTCTCGAACCTCGGTCCCATCAGCCTCGTCCTGCGCGAGGAACCCGATGTGCGCAGTGCCCTCGCACTGCTCGTACGCCACGAGCGGACCTACAACGAGCTGCTCCGCAGCCGGCTGACCGAGGCGAACGGCCTCGCCACCATCAAGCTGAGCCTGGAACTGGGCGAGGTGCGCGAGGTCCGGCAGGCCGTCGAGCTGGCCACGGGCACCTTCATCGGATTCCTGAGGGCTTTCCTCGGTCCCCGCTGGCAGCCGGTGTCCGTGTGTTTCACCCACCGTGCGCCCAGCGACCCGGCCGCACACCGGCGCTATTTCGGGCCCGTGGTGGAATTCGACCGCGAATTCAACGGGATCGTTCTCTACGCGAATGAACTGGCCACTCCCAATAAGATGGCGGATCCTCTGCTGCGCGGATATGCCCGCCAGTACTTCGAGTCCCTCGCCGTGGAGGCGGACGCCACCGAGCTGGACCGGGTGCGCGAACTGATCGAGGTCCTGCTGCCGACCGGACGCTGCTCGATGGAACAGGTCGCGAGCAGTCTCGGCGTCGACCGCAGGACGGTCCACCGGCATCTGGCCGCGTCCGGCGAGACCTTCTCCGGGCTCGTCAACGCCACGCGCGCACAGCTCGCCGAGCAGTTGGTGGCGAACCCGCGCCGTTCTCTGACGGAGATCTCCGGCCTCCTCGGCTTCGCGGCTCCCAGCGCCTTCTCCCGATGGTTCCGCGACCAGTTCGGCACCAGCGCCCGCGAGTGGCGCACCCGCAGGGCACTCGACGGCCCTGTCCCCAACTGACAAGTCTCCTGTCACCTCGGGTAAAGCGCTCCACGCGACCCGCTCCTAACGTGGCGGTACCGCAGGGCCCCAGGGCCTCGCAAATCAACTTCGTTGTCGTGCAACGAAGTTGATGCGACCGGTGCCGAAAGCGTTCGGCCCGCCGGTCAGCTGCCGCCGCATCCGCGTATCAGGAGATGACCCCATGCACTTCCTCGATGACTCCTTGCTGCCCGAGAACCAGGAGAAGCTGGTCATCCAGGCCGCTCCCTACGGCCCGGAGTGGCTCCCCGGCGACGCCGACGACCTCCCCCTCACCATGGACGAGCACGTGCAGGCCGCCGTCGACTGCCACAACGCCGGCGCCACCGTGCTCCACATCCACGTGCGGGAACTGGACGGGCACGGCTCCAAGCGCATGTCCATGTTCAACGAACTGGTCGGACGCCTGCGCGAGGCCGTTCCGGACATGGTCCTCCAGATCGGGGGCTCCATCTCGTTCGCCCCCGAGGACGAGGGCGCCGAGGCGAAGTGGCTGAGCTACGACACCCGCCACCTGCTGGCCGAACTCGACCCACGGCCCGACCAGGTGACGATCGCGATCAACACCAGCCAGATGAACATCGTCGAGATCATGTCGGACGACGACCTGGCCGGCACCTCCATAGCCAAGCCCGACCTCTACAAGGCATACCGGGACATGGTCGTCGAGGCCGGTCCCGACTTCTACCTCGAACACCTGGAACGGCTGCGCGCCAACGGCATTCAGCCGCACTTCCAGCTGGCCACCCTGGCACAGCTGGAGACCGTCGAGCGGCTGATCCGCAGCGGCGTCCACACCGGACCGCTGGTTCTCAACTACGTGGCGATCGGTGGAGGCTTCTCCGGGCGTCACCCCGCCGACCTGATCGAGTTCGTCCGCCGTGTCCCCGACGGCGCCGTGCTCACCATCGAGTCCTCGATGCGCGCCGTCGCCCCGATGAACGCCATCGCCATCGCCCTCGGGGTGCACGTCCGCGTGGGCAACGAGGACAACCTGTGGGCCCGCAAGGGTGAGCCCATGAGCTCCGTGCGCCAGGTCGAGCAGATGGTCGCGATCGCCGACAGCCTCGGCCGCGACGTCGCGAGCGGCGCGGAGGCCAAGAAGATCTACCACCTCGGCGAGTACTACGAGGACACCGACCAGACCCTGGCCCGGCTCGGCATGGTGCCCAACCGGCGTCCCGGCCGGCGCGGCTTCATGCTCCGCGACACCACCGCCGGCTGACCCCACCGAACGAAGAGAGAGCACCCCGTGGCACACGCCATCCGCTTCCACGAGACCGGCGGCCCCGACGTCCTGCGCCGGGAACGCGTCACCGTCGGTGACCCGGGCCCCGGTGAGGTGCGCGTCCGGCACGAAGCCGTCGGTCTCAACTTCGCCGACACCTATTTCCGTACCGGCCTGTACCCGGCCCCGCTGCCCGCCGGCCTCGGGGTCGAGGGCGCCGGTGTCGTCGAGGCCGTCGGCGCGGGCGTCACCCACGTGGCCGAGGGCGACCGCGTCACGTACACCGGCAGCCCGCTCGGCGCGTACAGCACCGAACGCATCATGCCCGCGGCCCCGTTGATCCGGCTGCCCGACGGCATCGACAGCGAGACCGCCGCCGCGATGACGATGCGGGGACTCACCGCCGCGTACCTGCTGCGCCGGATCCATCCGCTGAACCCCGGCGACACGATCCTGCTGCACGCCGCCGCGGGCGGCGTCGGCCTGATCGTCAGCCAGTGGGCGAAGCTGCTGGGCCTCACCGTGATCGGCACCGTCTCCACCGAGGAGAAGGCGGAGACCGCCCGTGCCCACGGCTGCGACCACACGATCCTGTACCGCCAGGAGGACGTGGCCGCACGCGTGCGGGAGCTGACCGACGGGGCGGGCGTCCCGCTCGTTCTCGACAGCATCGGCAAGGACACCGTCGCCGGTTCCATGGCCTCGCTGCGCCGCCGCGGCCTCCTGGTCTGCTTCGGCACGGCGTCCGGCGTGCCGCCGCTCGACGCGATGCAACTGGCCATCCACGGCTCCCTGTTCGTGACCCGTCCGGCGCTGGCCGACTACATCGCCGACCCCGCGGAGCGGGACGCGCTGGCCGGTGAGGTGTTCGGCCATGTCGCCGCCGGCCGGATCCGGATCCGGATCAACCAGCGCTACGCCCTCGACGACGCCGTGGCCGCGCATCGCGCACTGGAGGCGGGCCGCACCACGGGCTCCTCCGTCCTCGTTCCCTGATTCCCCCAGTTCCCCGATTCCCCTGAGCCGCACCGGGAGAGCGCACATGACGCAGACCTCCGCCCGCACCCGCATCCACGCCGAACCGCTGACCTGCACCCTGGGAGCCGAACTGCACGGCGTCCAGCTGGGTGAGGCATCCCGCGACGACGCCCTCTTCGCCGAGATCAAACAACTCCTGCTCCGCCACAAGGTGTTGTTCCTCCGCGACCAGAACCTGACCCGCGCCGAGCACGTCGCCTTCGCCTCACGCCTGGGCCCGCTGGAGGACCACCCTGTTCTGGGCAGCGATCCCGACCACCCGGGCCTCGTCCGTATCTACAAGGACCTCGACAGCAAGCCCGAGCACTACGAGAACGCCCTGCACTGCGACGCGACCTGGCGCGAGTGCCCTCCCATGGGCGCCGTGCTCCGCTGCATCGAGACGCCCGAGGTGGGCGGCGACACGATCTGGGTCGACATGGCAGAGGCCTACCGCAGGCTCCCCGAGCACATACGTATCCAGATCGCGGACCTGCGGGCCCGGCACAGCATCGAGGCGAGCTTCGGCGCCGTCATGCCGGTGGAACAGCGCCACCAGCTCAAAGAGCGCTACCCGGACCCCGAACACCCGGTGGTCCGCACCCACCCGGAGACCGGCGAGAAGATCCTTTTCGTCAACGCCTTCACCACGCACTTCGTCAACCACCACACCCCGCAGAACGTCCGGTTCGGCCAGGACCACGCGCCCGGCGCGAACCTCCTCCTCAACTACCTGATCAGCCAGGCGGCGATCCCCGAGTACCAGGTCCGCTGGCGCTGGACCCCGAACAGCGTGGCCATCTGGGACAACCGCTCCACCCAGCACTACGCCGTCCAGGACTACTGGCCGGCCGTCCGCAAAATGGAACGAGCGGGGATCGCCGGTGACCGGACCAGCTGAGCCCATGACGCGCGGATACGCGTGGCTGGTGTTCGCCCTCAGCTTCGGGCTGTTGCTGTCGGACTACATGTCGCGGCAGGTCCTGAACGCGGTGTTCCCGCTGCTGAAGGCCGAATGGGCGCTCTCCGACACCGCTCTGGGCTCCCTGAGCGGCATCGTCGCCCTGATGGTCGGCCTGCTGACCTTCCCGCTGTCGCTGCTCGCGGACCGCTGGGGCCGGGTCAGGAGCCTGGTCCTGTCAGCGGTGGTGTGGAGCCTGGCGACCCTGGGCTGCGCGGTCTCCGCGAGCTACGGCGAGATGTTCCTGGGCCGCTTCATGGTCGGCGTCGGCGAGGCGGCGTACGGGAGCGTGGGCATCGCGGTGGTGCTGAGCGTGTTTCCCGTGGCCATGCGGGCCACGCTCTCCGGCGCGTTCATCGCCGGCGGCGCCTTCGGATCCGTACTCGGAGTGTCGATCGGCGGTGTCGTCGCCCAACACCTCCGGTGGCGTTGGACGTTCGGCGTCATGGGCCTGTTCGGACTGGTCCTTGCCGCGCTCTACGGCGTCGTCGTGACGGAGCGGAGACTGGCCGGCGCAGGCGCAGGGCCCTCGGCCGCCCGGGGCACGGGGGGCTCGGTACGAAAGCTGCTGCCACGGCTGTTCTCCTCCGTCTCCGTGCGGTGTGCCTACGTGGGGAGCGGGCTCCAGATGTTCCTCGCGATGGCGCTGCTGGCCTGGATGCCGAGCTACCTGGACCGCTACTACGGCCTGCCACCCGACAAGGCCGGGCTCGCCGCGGGCGTCTTCGCGCTCATCACCGGGATCGGCATGGTCGGAGGCGGCCTGGTCTGCGACCGGCTCGGCCGCAGTAAACCGCACCTCAAGTGGTCCGTCGCCGTCGTATGCAGCGTCGGGTCGGTGATCCTGCTGACGGGAGGGTTCCAACTGCCCACCGGAGCAGCGCAACTCGTCCTCATCGGCGCGGGAACACTGCTGTGCAACGCCACCGCCGGACCCGCGGCCGCCATGGTGATGAGCCTGACCCCCGCCGCCGTGGCGGCCACGGCCCTGGCCACGCTCACCCTCGCCAACAGTCTGCTGGGTCTGGCACCCGGCCCCGCGGTGACCGGCATGCTCGCCGACCGCATGGGCCTGCACGCAGCGCTCCGGGTGATCCCGATCGTCTCGGTCGTGGCGGGCCTGGCCTTCGCCCTCGGCCGACGTCACTACGACAAGGGCCTCGTCCCGGTTCCGGCCGAGGCCGTGCCCCCCACGAAATCGGAGCTTCCGACATGAACGCCGCCCCCGCGCCCACCGTCGTACTCGTGCCCGGCCTTCGCGACCACGTCCCGGGCCACTGGCAGACGGCACTGGGCTCCCGGCACCCCGGAGCCGTGACCGTGCCGCCCCTGACCGAGGCCAGGCTCAGCCGCGACGCGCAGGTCGCCGCCCTCGACGGCATACTCTCCGGCATCGCCGGGCCGGTGGTGCTCGTCGCGCACAGCGCCGGGGTGCTCACCACCGTCCACTGGGCGGCCCGCCACCACCGCCCGGTGCGGGGCGCGCTGCTCGCGACGCCGCCGGACTTCGACACCCCGCTGCCCGACGGCCATCCGGACCCCCGAACCCTGAGCGAGAACGGATGGCTGCCGACCCCCAGGACCCCGCTGCCGTTCCCCAGCGTCGTAGCGGCGAGCACGAACGACCCCCTGGCCGGCTTCGAACGGGTCGCCGAACTGGCACGGGCCTGGGGCAGCCGCCTGGTCGACCTCGGCCCCGTCGGCCACCTCAACCCCGCTTCCGGCTACGGGGACTGGCCGCGGGCGCAGGAGTTCCTCGACGCCTTCGGCTGCCGCCCGGCAGCAGAGCCCGAGGTGTCGGCATGAGCGCGCCGGCCGGCAACATCGCCGGCTTCCTGCGGTGGCTGGAGACGGAGCGCGGCCTGGTGTTCACCGGCTATGCGGACCTCTGGCGGTGGAGCACCGACGACCTGACGGGCTTCTGGTCGGCCGTGTGGCACTACTACGGGCTGCACCACGTCAGCGATTACGACGAGGTGCTCGCCGACGCGACGATGCCCGGCGCGACCTGGTTCACCGGGGCGCGGCTGAACTTCGCGCGGCAGTGCCTGGCCCACGCCACCGACGCACGCCCCGCAATCGTCGCCGTGTCCGAGACCGGCGAGCCCGTGGAGATCTCGTGGGACCGGCTCAACGAGGAAGTGGCCGGCGTTGCCGCCTCCTTGCGCGAGATGGGCGTGGGTCCCGGGGACTGCGTCGCCGGGTACCTTCCGAACATCCCGCAGGCCGTGGTCGCCCTCCTGGCCACGGCCGCCGTCGGCGCCACCTGGACGGTCTGCTCGCCCGATTTCGGTACGCCGAGCGTGCTCGCCCGGCTCCGCCAGGCGCGCCCGACGGTTCTGGTGGTCGCGGACGGCTACCGCTACGCGGGCAAGGAGTACGACCGGCGACCGCACATCGCGGAGCTCATGGACGGCCTGCCCACGGTGAGGCACCTCGTCGCCGTCGACCGTCTGTACGTGTCCGAGGCCGGCCAGGACCGGTCGCAGCGGGCGGACGTGACCCGGCACCGCTGGGCCGCACTCGCCGACCGCCGGGCCCGGCCGGTCTTCGCCGATGTCCCGTTCGACCACCCGTTGTGGATCCTGTGGTCGTCGGGCACCACAGGCGTGCCGAAGGGCATCGTGCACGGCCACGGCGGCATCGTCGTCGAACTGCTCAAAGCGCTCGGGCTCGGCGCCGACCTGCGCGCGGACGACCGCTACTTCTTCCAGACCTCCACCAGCTGGATGGTGTGGAACTTCATGGTCGCGGGCCTGCTGCACGGGAGCACACTCGTCCTGTACGACGGCAGTCCCACCCACCCCGACATCAACGGGGTCTGGCGGATCGCCGAACGCACCGGCGCCACGACCGTCGGGGTCGGCGCCGCCTACCTGATCGCCGCGGAGAAGGCCGGCGCCCACCCGGCGGCCGAGACGGACCTCGCAGCGGTGCGGTCCGTCCTGCAGACCGGTTCGGCGATGCCCGACAGCACCTGGGACTGGACCCGCGACCGGCTCGGCCCCGATGCCCGGCTCCAGTCGATCTGCGGTGGCACCGACATCTGCTCGGTGCTGGCCGGCGGCTCCCCGCTGCTGCCGGTACGCACGGGCCGGCTCTCCGGCCCCGCTCTGGGGGTCGCCCTCGCCTCCTGGGACGCCGAGGGGAAGCCGTGCGTGGGAGAGCAGGGCGAGCTGGTGGTCACAGCCCCGCTGCCGTCGATGCCGCTGTACTTCGTCGACGATCCGGGGCGTGAGCGCTACACACGCAGCTACTTCGACGTCTTTCCGGGCGTCTGGCGGCACGGCGACTGGGTCACCGTCGATGCCGACCTGTCCGTCGCGGTGGCGGGACGCTCCGACTCCACGCTCAACCGCATGGGTGTACGGATGGGCTCGGCCGACCTCTACGCCGTCGTCGAACAGCTGCCACGCGTCGCCGACAGCCTCGTCATCGGTGCCGAACTCCCCGACGGCCGGTACTACATGCCGCTCTTCGTCGTGCCCGAGAAGGGGGAGCGGTTCGACGACGCAATGCGCGACGAGATCGTCGGCGCGATCAGGCGGAGCCTTTCGCCCCGGCACGTGCCGGACGCCGTCGTCCCCGTCGAGGCCGTGCCCCGCACTCTGACGGGCAAGAAGCTCGAGGTGCCCGTCAAACGCATCCTCCAGGGCGCCCGCGTCAGCGAGGTCAGTGCGGAGGGTGCCGTGACCCACCCCGAGATGCTGGCCTGGTTCGCGGAATTCGCCGCCCGGCTCGATCCCGTCCGGAGGTGAGGACCGCCCTGCGGGGCAAGGGGAGGGCTGCCGCGGCCCACCTGGCCACGTACGGGCAGCGAGGTGACCGGCGTGATGAGCGAGCCGCCGGGATCCCGACGTCCAACCGCTCGGCTGACGCGGCCGCGGCCCGGCCGGACGAGGGAGCAGGTTCCGGGTCGCCCCGCCCCCGCCCCCTCGCCCCGGACCCTGCCGGCGAACCGCGCCCGGCAAGGGTGCCATGTCCTTGGACGGTCAGCCCGTGCTGCACGAGACCGTCGGCCAGGTCCACGAACCGTTGGTCTGCAGGGTCACCCCCCAGGTGTTTCCGCTGCCGTTGGGCTTCGCGGTGAGGACCTGAGCGCTGGGGTAGGCGGCGCTGATGTTCCAGGTGGAGAGGATCTTCTCGGGGGAGGGGATGTTCATGGTGACGGTCCAGTTGGCGGCGCCGGTGACGGAGACGTTGAGGTTGTAGCGGTCGCTCCACTGCTGCCCGGCCGAAAGCGTCGCGGTGCAGCCACCGGTGCCGCCTCCTCCACCGGTCCCGCCTCCACCCGCACTGCCGTCGGGCGCGACGGCCCGGCCGGTCTGCGGCGAGATCATGCCCGAGCAGAGGCCGCGGGCCGCGAGTGACTGAGCGATCCGCGGGATCGCGGCCAGCGTGTTGGCGGGCCACTCGTGCATCAGGATGACCTGCCCGTTGGTGAGCCGTCCCACGGCCTGCACGATCGCGTCGCTGCTCGCACCGTTCCAGTCCTGCGAGTCGACGTCCCAGATCACCTCCGTCAGCCCGTACTTGGCCTCGACGGCCCTGAGGGTGGAGTTGGTCTCGCCGTACGGCGGCCGGAACAGCTTGGGCGTACCTCCGCCGGCGTTGGCGATGGCCTGCTGGGTCCGGGAGACCTCCGATTCGATCTCGGCCTGACTCTTCTGGACGAGATGCGGGTGCGTATAGCTGTGGTTGCCGACCCACATGCCTGCGTTGACCTGTGCCTGCACCTGGCTCGGGGCGGAGGCGGCGTACTGGCCCTCGTTGAACATGGTGGCCCGCAGGCCGTTCTGCTTGAGGGCGTTGAGCAGGGCGGGGGTGTGGTCGTTGGACGGCCCGTCGTCGAAGGTCAGGCCCACGTAGCCGCTGCAGGTGGCGGCCTGCGCCGGGGCGGCGGTCGTGGCGGTCAGGCTCAGGGAGGCCGTCGCTGCGAGAACGAGACCGGCGGCCAGAGCGGCCGGGCGGCGGCGGGGAAGGAGACGCATGGGGGTCCTCCTGGTGGCGGGGGGCCGACCACGCCGAGGAGCGTGGCCGGCCCCTTGCAAGGGTGAGGGGGCGGTGCGGACCCGGTCGGTCAGCTTGCGCTGCAGGTGACCGTGGGCCAGGTCCAGGTGCCGTTGGTCTGGATGGTCGCTCCCCAGTTGTTGCCGCTGCCGTTGGACTTGGCCACGAGGGTCTGGCTGTCCGGGTAACTGGTGCTCACGTTCCAGGTCGACAGAACCTTCTCGGGCGAGGGGACCTTCATGGTGACGGTCCAGTTGCTGGAGCCCGAGACCGAGACGTTGAGGTTGTAGCGGTCGCTCCACTTGTCGCCGGCGGAGAGCGTCGCCGTGCAGCCGCCGGAGCCGCCGCCGCCCGTGCCGCCGCCGCTCCCGCCGCCCGTGCCACCGCCGGAGCCGGAGCCTTCACTGACGGTGATGTTGGAGCTGCCGCTGCTCTGGTAGCCCTCGGTCGCCATGATCATGTAGTTGAAGGAGCCCATGCTCATGCCGTGGCTCGCCCAGGCGTCGAAGTGGTTGCCCGAGGTGATGGTGCCGCCCGTCCGCTTCGCCTGGCGGACGCTCCAGTACTGCTTGAAGGTCTTCGTGCCCTCGATCGAGGGCTGGTTCACACGAGTCGTCTCGTAGATGTCATAGGTGCCGCCGTCGCTGGTGACCGTGCCCTTGAAGGTGCCGGTGGGCTTGTAGGTGCCGTAGTTGTCGACGACGTAGTACTCGACCAGTGGGTTGGTGGTCCAACCGTAGAGAGTGAGGTAGGCGTTGCCGGACGGGTTGAAACTGCCGGAGTAGTTCACGGACTTGCGCCCGCCGGTGCTCCAGCCCTTGCCGCCGACGAAGTTGCCGACGTTGCTCCACTGGTAGCCGTAGTTGCCACCCGAGCCCAGTGTCATCGACACCGAGCCACCGCCGTCGCTCCAGTTCGAGTAGTAGAAGCCGTTGTTGGTGCCGGTCTGGTTCGAGTTGATGACGGTGTCGGCGCTGGCCGCGTTGGGCAGCAGCAGCACGGCGACCGCGGCCAGTGCGATCGCCCAGGAGCTTCGGAGCAGGGTCATGAAGCGGGCGGGTCTGGGTCTGCGCGGTGATGGCACGGGTGCGCTCATGTCGGTGTCCTCCAGTGACGTACGAGTGATGCCGGACGGGCCCCACCGGCTCCCGCCAACGCAGGGGAATCACCGCATGGTTGGGCTCACGCGGCAGTCGGCGGTGCTGGTCCGGCCCGATCACGGAGTCTTGGTCTGTCCCCGACAAGTGTCAATAGTTTCGGCAAGTGTTGCGAAACCTTCGCTACCGATAAAGGGGCCGCACTGTGCTCAATTGCCCAGCTCAAAGCACCAATTGAGTCGACGGAAATGATGACCGATCAGTGGGATGAGGGTGGTGTGCGCAATTCCGATTTGGCAGAATCTCGAAACTTTCGATAATCCTCGAATGTGATGCGACGCGTAGCGGGTCCCGCCGGTCCGATGAATGACTCGCGGGTGGCGACACCGTCCGCACAACTCGCGAGCACCGGTGCGAGGGCTGCCCGCGGATGCGGACGGACGCGCGAGCGTGCGGTCGGGCAGGCCCGGCTGCCGCGCGGCGCGCACGGGCTCGAAGTGGGTGGCGGCCGATGCCGGGGTGAGGGGCGCGAGTGGCGGCGAAGGTCTGCCGAAGGCGGCCGGGGGCGGTGGGCGGTCCCTGGGCATGTGGCAGGCGGACGGAGTCGGCCTCGGTTATCGGATCAGTGGACTTGGGGACCTGCACCGGTTTACCGAACGGAAATCCAGGAGTGTGGTGCGCGACTGTCAATCAATTGCGATGGCACTGTTCATGCAGGTCTGTGGCCATCTCCTGGTGTGCATTGCTGCTGGCCAGTGAGTTTAGCGGTTTAGTTCCCGGCAGGGTTCTCTGCTCGACGAGCGGATTGTGAACTCGCTATTGACAGGGGTGTAACACCCGGTGCCTCATGGTGTGGCGACGCTCCGGTCGAGCCACATGCGGCCGAAGTCGCGGCTGGTCGACGTCAGTTGTCCGGCGCTGCCCCCCACCACCACGACGCCTGCGAAGCCTGCCCTCGGTGACACTCCCACCGATGTGTGTGCGGCGCTCATCAAGCGTGCCCGCAAGGTCCGGTGTCCGTAGTCGGACATCGTTGTCAGGTGGGGTGCCGCCCGTCCAGTGACCCGTCCCGTCCCGCTCCGTTCCCGTAGCCGCTTGCGTATCCGAGGAGAGAAATGCGAAAGCCGAGAAGCACCCTGATCACCACGGCGGGCATGGCGTGCGCCGCCGCCCTGGGCCTGTTGGGCTCGATCGCCGGTCCAGGCGTCGGCGAGGCCGAGGCCGCACCCACCGGCATCCGCGTCAGTGGCGGACACGTGGTCGAGGCGAACGGGAACGAGTTCGTCATGCGTGGGGTCAACCACGCCTACGCCTGGTACCCCGAGCGGACGACCTCCATCGCCGACATAGCGGCCAAGGGCTCCAACACCGTCCGCGTCGTCCTCGGCAGCGGCGACCGCTGGACGAAGACGAGCGCTTCCCAGGTCTCCACCCTCATCGGCCAGTGCAAGGCCAACAAGGTCATCTGCGTGCTGGAGGTGCATGACACCACCGGTTACGGCGAGGACGGCGCCGCCACCACCCTGGACAAGGCCGCCGACTACTGGATCGGCGTTAAGAGCGCGCTGGAGGGACAGGAGGACTACGTCGTCGTCAACATCGGCAACGAGCCGTTCGGCAACACGGACGCCGCGGCATGGACCGGGGCCACCAAGGGCGCGATCAGCAAGCTGCGGAACGCCGGCATCGACCACGCTCTGATGGTGGACGCCCCCAACTGGGGCCAGGACTGGTCCGGGACCATGAGGGACAACGCGGCCTCGGTCCTCGCGTCCGACCCCGACCGCAACACCATCTTCTCGATCCACATGTACGGCGTCTACGACACCGCCGCCGAGGTGCAGGACTACCTGCACCACTTCGTCGACAACGGGCTGCCCATCGTCGTGGGCGAGTTCGGGAACCAGCACAGCGACGGCAACCCGGACGAGGACGCCATCATGGCGACCGCGCAGTCGCTGGGTGTGGGCTACCTCGGCTGGTCCTGGAGCGGCAACGGCAGCGGTGTCGAATACCTCGACCTGGTCAACGGCTTCGACGCGAACTCCCTGACCACCTGGGGCAACCGCCTCTTCAACGGCGCCAACGGCATCGCTGCCACCTCCGAGACCGCCACCGTCTACGGAGGTGGAGGAGAGCCGGGCGGCGGGACCGGCGGCGGTACCGCGCCCAACGGGTACCCGTACTGCGTCAACGGCAGCTCGTCCGATCCCGACGGTGACGGGTGGGGCTGGGAGAGCAGCCGCTCCTGCGTCGTCCGGGGCAGCGGCGCGGACACCGGGACCGGCGGCGGTACCGCGCCCAACGGATACCCGTACTGCGTCAACGGCAGCTCGTCCGATCCCGATGGTGACGGGTGGGGCTGGGAGAGCAGCCGCTCCTGCGTCGTCCGGGGCAGCGGCGCGGACAGCTGACAGCGCGTGCGTGAGGCCGCCCTCGGACCATCAGGTCCTCGGGCCTCGTGAGGAGGCGGCCTCACGCACGACGTACCGAGGACCGGGTCAGGCCGCCTGGAGCACTTCACAGGTGCAGTGGCGGAACTCCAGACCGAGTTCGTGGTCCACCGCCGCGCTGGAGCGCGTGGCGGCTTCGGCGACCTTCTCCCACGAGCCGTACTTCATGTACAGCTGGTCAGCTGTCGGGCCGAGCGGGTTGCCGTACTTCTTCTGGTTGCGCGCCTCCAGCTCCGCGACCTGCTCCGGGGTCATGCCGGCGCGGACGATGTCCTTGGCGTCGTTGCGCATCTCGACAAGAGCGCGGGCGATGTCCTCTTCGGAGCGGCCTTCCTCGCGCATGGCGCACTCCTTGCGCTCCATGTCCTCCAGGAGTTGGTGATAGCGCATCCGCTGATCACGGGCGACCTCGCGCTCCTCCGGCGTCTCGCTCCGGATCAGGCACACGACCGGTTCCGGGCTGGTGCAGTCACCGTGGTCCGGGGCGGCCTGGGAGACGGGGGCGACGACGACCGAGCCGCAGCCGGCGAGAGACCGGCACGGGTGGGCCACGTGCCCGGCGGCGGAAGCGGGCTGAAGGGGGAGAAGGACGACCTGGGCGATCAGCAGGGTGGGAACCACACGGCGGGCCAGTGAGCGCAGACTGTTCGGTGACATGCGCTCATCGTTCGGCAGAACGGCACGGGACCTGAGTGTGGCGAGGCCGAAATGCTCCCTGCGGCCTGCGGACTCCACTCCGCCGAGTGAAGCGGGCACCGGCAGCGGGCCCGCGGATCGGCGGTGCTGCGGGCGTGCGTCGTGCTCCGCACCGGCTGTCGGGCCCGGTCACCAGCCGGTCCCGAGAAGGTGGTTGACCGCCAGGGCCACGATCGCCTGCGCGGCCAGCCAGCCGCGCCGGCCGCGGGCGGGCAGGAGGGCCGAGGCGGGGAGCAGCCAGAGCATGAACGGCTGCCAGATCCGTTCCGTTTCCGCCTTGCTCATTCCGGACAGGTCGGCCGCCAGCAGTGCCAGGAGTGCTGCCGAGGCGAGCAGCATCAGCCGCTGCGACGGAGCCGTTGTCCTGGTTCGCAGACTGCGCACTGCCCCGGGAGCCCCTGCCGTGCTCCGGCGCAGGCCCGCGAGCGTCGCCGGTCCGACGGCGATCGCGGTGCAGGCCAGGTTGGCCCAGACCCAGTAGGAGTAGGGGCGGATGCCGCCGGCTCCCTGGTAGTAGCGCTCGACGAGCAGGCGGTAGGCCTCCCACCAGTTGAAGCCCGCGAGCGTGAAGGCGGCCGGTACCACCAGAGCCCCCAGCGCGAAGAGGGGGAGCGGCCGTCCGGTGCGGGTGAGGACGAGGACGGCGACGAGTGGGACCGCGATGAGCGTCAGACCGTAACTGAGGTAGCAGGTCAGCCCGTAGAGGAGGCCTGCGCCCAGAGCGGCGGCCGCCGGGCTGCGGACCGTGCGGGTCGCGGCCAGGGTGAGCAGCGCGACGGACCAGGCGGCCACCGCGGTGAAGTAGCCGTCGGCGGAGGTGCCGGCCCAGATCGCGACCGGGGCGAGGACGACGTACGGAGCGGCGCGACGGGCGGTGTGTTCGTCCGCCAGGGCGCGTACGGCGATCAGGACGGCCACCACTGCGGAGGCGCCGGTCACGATGCACCAGACCCCGGCCCAGGCGCCGCCGCCGAGCCCGATACGGTCCAGCAGGACGAAGGTGAGCGTGGCGCCCGGCGGGTGCCCCGCGACGTGGGCGGGCCAGTTGCCCGGCGGGCCGATCAGGATGTGTTCGTCGAAACCGCGCAGGGCGGCTCCGATGTCGTCGAAGCGGCCGATTACCCTCAGGTACTCGTGCTTCGTGGTGAGCCGTTCGGCGACGCCACGGTCCCAGCCGTCGACCAGCGCGAGCGAGAAGACCCAGGCGAGCGCGGTGGCGTAGCAGGCGAGGAGCAGGGAGCGCATGCGGAGCCGGTCGGCGAGGACGGGCCCGTAGGCGATGACGGCGGTGGCGACGGTGGGGGCGGCCCAGGTGCCCGGTCCGACATGCGGGTCCCAGGACGCGAGCAGGGGCGGCCAGTGGACCACGAGGATGCGGCCGGAGTCGTCGAAGGCCCGGCCGACGAGCACCGCGGCGGCGACGAGGAGGAGCCCCGCCCCTGCGGCGGCCAGGTCGCGGCGGTGCCCGGAGCGCTGTGCGGCGAGCGGTTCGGTGGCATGTTCGGTACGGTCCTCGGTCTTCACGCAGGCACCGTATGCACGACACCGCGGCGCGCACGTGTGGTGACCGGGCGCGTCACCGAACCGTCAGATCCGGAAGGTCCGTGGGTGGGCGGGGCGCCGGGAGAGTGCGTCCCCGGGGTGACGTCATCGTTTCGTCAGGAGTCGTAACCGCCTCACCCCTCCACCCCCGGCATAGCGTCGGGGCATGGGCGACAGCCGTCGGCAGAGTCCGACACCTCCCGCGTTCCCGTCCCGTCTGCTCGGCGGGCGTGCGGCGACGCTCTTCGAACGCCTCCCCTCCGCGCCGGGGTTCTGGCGCAGCCCGGTGCGCGGAGTGCGGTTCACGGCGGTGCTCGGCCTCGTCCTGCTCGTCGGGATCACCGTGCTGTTCGTGACCGGCCTGCTCTCGTACGCCGCCTACAACCCGGACCTGAACCCGGTCAACGACAAGACACCGGACAAGGGGCTGCTGGGTTTCTACCTCTTCGACTGGCCGACCGGGCCGCACTGGCTGTACCGGCTGACGCAAGGGCTCCACGTCACCCTGGGGATCGTGCTCGTCCCGGTCCTGCTGGCCAAGCTCTGGTCCGTGGTTCCCCGGCTCTTCGCGCTGCCACCGGCCCGTTCCTTCGGGCATGCGCTGGAGCGGATCTCGCTGCTCCTGCTGGTGGGCGGAGCCTTGTTCGAGTTCGTCACGGGGCTGCTCAACATCCAGCTGGAGTACCTGTTCCCGGGATCCTTCTATCCGTTGCACTTCTACGGGGCGTGGGTGTTCTTCGCCGCGTTCCTCGCCCATGCGGGGCTGCGGGTGCCGCAGGCGGTCAGGGTGCTGCGGTCGGGAGGGCTGAGGGGGACCGTTCAGGGGGACCCGCTGGAGTCTCCGGCCCCTTCTCCGCCGACGCTGTCCCGGCGCGGGGCGCTGGCCGTGGTCGGCGCCGGTTCACTGGTCCTGCTGATCACCTCGGCCGGGCGGAGCTTCGACGGGCCGCTACGGCGTCTGGCCGTGCTGACCCCGCACGGCGCGGCCGAGCCGGGCTCCGGGCCGGGCGGATTCCAGATCAACAAGACGGCGGCGGCGGTCGGCGTCACCACCGCCGATACCGGGGAGGGTTGGTGGCTGACCGTCAGCGGCCCGGCCGGGGACCGGCGTTTCACCCGGGAGCAACTCCTGGCGATGGACCAGCACAGCGCGGCACTCCCGATCGCTTGCGTGGAGGGCTGGTCCACATCCGACCAGTGGTGGCGCGGGGTACGGCTGAAGGATCTGGCCGCGCTCGCCGGCTACCCGGACGACGCGCCGGGAGTGCTCGTGGAGTCCGTGCAGCGCAGCGGGCCCTTCCGCCGGGCCGCCCTGCGTGACAACCAGGTGCGCGACCCGCGCTCCCTGCTGGCCCTCCAGGTCAACGGGGAGGACCTGACACCCGATCACGGATCCCCGGCACGGATCATCGTCCCGGCCGCACCCGGCGTACTCAACACCAAATGGGTGTCCCGGCTGACCTTTGGAGCACTGTGAAGGGGGACAGCGCGCGCACTGCCGTGCGGCGACGTTACGGGGAGGGGCCGCTGCATCTCCTGCTGATGGCGGCCTCCTTCGCACTGGCCGGCTATGCGGGCGTACGGCTGCTGGCGGGCGACACCTGGGGCGTGATCGTGTGGTTCGTCGGCGCCGCCCTCGTGCACGACCTGGTGCTGGTCCCGCTCTACGCGGGGGCGGACCGGTTGCTGCGCCGCTCCGCCGGGCGGCGACAGGACCTGGTGAACTTCGTCAGGGTGCCGGTCTTCCTCTCGGGACTGCTGCTGCTCGTGTGGTTCCCGCTGATCACCCGGCGGACGGAGCGCTACGAGCCGGCCAGCGGGCTGTCCCCCGATGTGTTCCTGGGGAACTGGCTGCTGATCACGGCCGCGCTGTTCTCGGTCTCGGCGGTCTGGCTGGTGGTCCGGACGGTCCGGCTGCGGCGCAGGGAGACGAAGGAGCGGCCGTCCGCGTCCCACTGATCGACGCGGTGCAGGTCGTGACGGCGGGCGTATCCCAGCAGCGCGGACGTGCCGAGCCGGGCCCACGGGAACGGGACGGCCGGCGGCCCGGCGACGGAGGCGCCCCCGTCGTCCAGCTGCACCCGGACGCGCTCGTCGATGTCCTGCGAGGCGGTCTCGGCGATGAGGAGCCCGCCCGGGGCCAGCAGGTCCGCCGTGCGCCGCAGCAGGTGGGACGGGTCGCCGCCGATCCCGACGTTGCCGTCCAGGAGCAGCACGGTGCCCCAGCGCCCCTCGCCCGGGAGCGGTTCGAAGACGGAGCGGCGCAGAGCTGAACCGCCGAGCCGCAGGGTGCGGTCGACCGCGGCCTCGCTGACGTCGATGCCGAGCGCCCGGTGGCCGCGGGCCGCCAGCGCGGCGACCAGCCTCCCGGGGCCGCAGCCGATGTCCAGGACAGGGCCTTCGCAACGGCGCAGTGCCGACAGGTCCGCGGCGTCCGCGCCGGCACACCAGCGCTCCACGTCCAGCGGCAGCAGCCAGCCGTCCGTACGGCGAAGAAACAGCGGACCATGTCCGTTGCGCAGGGCGTTGGCATAGGGATCCGTCCCCCACGACCCGCTGTCCCACGAGGTGACGTCCTGGTGCGGCGGGCTCATCACGCCGTGATCCCGGCCTGTGCGGCTCATCGGACCACCGCCCGGGTCAGCCGGGCGAGTTCGGCGGCGAAACGCCCGTGCGGGGCGAGTGCGGCGACATGCGCGGCGTCGGCCGCGGTGTCCACGTCCCGCAGCCGGGGAAGATCGCGTACGGACAGTCCGGCGTCGACCAGGCGGCGCCTCTGCACCGCGCCGGTCTCGGGCACGGACATCGGCACGCCGCGCAGGAGTCCGGGGTCCGGTTCGGCCAGGCCCAGGGCCCAGAAGCCGCCGTCCTCGGCCGGGCCGAACCAGGCGTCGCAGCCGTCCCAGGCGCCGGGGGAGAGAGCGGCGGCCAGATCGGCCGCCGTGACCTGCGGGGTGTCCATTCCGATCAGGAGGGTCGGTCCGGTGCACGCGGCGAACGCGGCAGCCAGCCGTTCGTCGAGACGTCCCGGGCCCTGCTCCACCACCTCGATGCCGGGCGGCAGCCACGGTCCGGGTCGGCCGTCCAGGACGACCGCGCGCCGAGCGGCGGGCAGCGCCCGGACGCTGTCCAGGGTGTCCGCGAGCGCCGCCTCGGCGAGCCGCGCGGCCTCGGCGGGCGAGAACGGCGGAGTGAGCCGGGTCTTGACCCGGCCGGGCAGCGGCTCCTTCGCGATGACGAGCAGGGTCGTGGCCCCGGCCGGGGCCGGGCGGTCCGCACCGGACTCGGGCGGGTTCATCGAGTGGCTCCCGTCCGGACCGGAGGCTCCGCCAGCACGGCGCGCATGTCGCGCACCGCCTGCCAGGTGCCCCGCCAGGTGCCGGTGACCTTCGACTTGCCCGTCCGCGCGAGGTACGGGACGTCGGTCTCGGTGACGCGCAGCCCCGCGTCGGTCGCGCGCACCACCATCTGCAGCGGGTATCCGCTGCGCCGGTCGGTGAGATCCAGTGCCAGCAGATCGGCCCGGCGGGCGGCCCGCATCGGTCCGAGGTCACGCAGCCGCAGCCCGGTGCGGCGGCGCAGCATCCGCGAGAGCACCGCATTGCCCGCCCGTGCGTGCAGGGGCCAGGAGCCGCGCCCCTGTGGGCGGCGTCGGCCGAGCAGCAGATCGCTCTCACCGTCGGCCACCCGGCTGACGAATCCGGGCAGCAGCCCCGGGTCCAGTGAGCCGTCGCAGTCGCAGAAGCAGACGAACTCCGCCTCGGCGGCGAGAAGTCCGGCCTGGCAGGCAGCGCCGAAGCCGCGCCGCGGTTCGCGCACCACGGTCGCGCCGAGGGAACGGGCCAGTTCCGCCGAACCGTCGGTGGAACCGTTGTCCACGACGATCGCCCGCCAGCCACGGGGGACCGCGGCCAGGACCCCGGGCAGGGCGCCGGCTTCGTTCAGACAGGGCAGGACGATGTCGGCACGGGGGCCGTAAGTATCCGAGGGAGCAGTCACCCGGCTCACCCTACGGAGAGAAAACGGACAATTCGGGTTCCGGAATCTTACGGAACGTGGACGTCGGCAGCCGGCGGCGCCGGGGCGTCCGCGCTTCACCGCGGCGGGTGCCAAGGTGGTGGCATGCAGCCGACCCCGGACCCCTCACCGCGCCGCCCCGCCGCCGGGACGCCCGCCGCCCGCCCGGTGCCCGCAGGCAACCGCCCGGGGGCCGGGGCCCCGACCCCGGCGGCCGCGACGGCACCCGCCGCCACCCGCGGCCACGTACTCGTCGTGGACGACGACCCCACGGTCGCGGAGGTGGTCACCGGATACCTGACCGGGGCCGGATACGAGGTGACCCGGGCGGCGGACGGCCCGGCCGCCCTGGACGGGTACGCGACGCGGCGCCCGGACCTGGCAGTCCTGGACCTGATGCTCCCCGGCATGGACGGATTCGAGGTCTGTCGCCGTATGCGGGCGCACGGGCCCGTGCCGGTCATCATGCTCACCGCGCGCGGCGACGAGGACGACCGCATCCTCGGCCTGGAGACGGGGGCCGACGACTACGTCACCAAGCCGTTCAGCCCCCGCGAACTCGTCCTGCGCGTCGACTCCGTGCTGCGCCGCGCCCGGGCGGTCGCGACACCTCCGGGCCGCCCCGCACCGCTCGAAGGCGGGGGCCTCGTCCTGGACCCCGCCGCCCGGCGTGCGACGTTCGCGGGGCGGGTGCTGGCTCTCACCCTGCGGGAGTTCGACCTGCTCGCCTTCCTCCTGCGTCACCCCGGCCGGGCCTTCACCCGGGAGGACCTGATGCGCGAGGTCTGGGGCTGGGACTTCGGAGATCTGTCGACCGTGACCGTGCACGTCCGCCGGCTGCGCGGGAAGGTCGAGGCGGATCCGGCCCGCCCGGAGCTGATCCGTACGGTATGGGGCGTCGGCTACCGCCTGGACCTGCCCGTGGACCGGACTGCCGCTGATCCCACCGCTCCCACGGATCCAGGCTCCGGAGCGCCGGCATGACCGACATCCTGCTCATCGCTCTCCTCGCCTTCCTGGGCGCCGCCGCTGCCGGGCTGCTCGGCGCACTCGTGCTGCGGATCTCCCGCCACCGTTCGCTCGTGGTCTCACTGACCGTCGTGGCGGCCGTGGCCGTCCTCGCGATGCTCGCCGGCACGCTGGCCGTCGCCTGGGCGATGTTCCTGTCGCCGCACGACCTCACCGTGGTCACCACCGTCGTCGCCATGGCCGCCGTCGTCTCGCTCGTCACCGCCATGCTGCTGGGCCGCTGGGTGGCGGCGCGGAGCCGTGATCTGACCCTCGCCGCCCGTTCCTTCGGCGACGGCGGGACCTTCGCGGCCCCCGACGCCCCGGCCACCGCCGAGCTCGCCGCGCTCACCCGCGAACTGGCCGCCACCAGCGCCAAGCTCGACGGTTCGCGTGAGCGGGAGCGCGCCCTGGAGACCTCGCGGCGGGAGCTCGTCGCCTGGATCTCGCACGACCTGCGCACCCCGCTCGCCGGTCTGCGTGCCATGTCGGAGGCGCTGGAGGACGGCATGGCCGTCGACTCGCGGCGCTATCTGCGGCAGATACGCACCGAGGTGGAGCGGATGAACGACATGGTCGGCGACCTCTTCGAGCTCTCCCGCATCCATGCCGGATCGCTCACCCTCACCCCCACCCGGATCTCCGTCTACGACCTGGTGGGTGACGCGCTCGCCGGGGCCGACCCGCTGGCGCGCGAGCACGGCGTGCGGCTGGTCGGCGACCGGATCGAGGCGGTGCCCGTCGAGGTCGACGGCAAGGAGATGAGCCGGGTCCTGGGCAACCTTTTGATCAACGCCATCCGCCGTACCCCCGCCGACGGCACCGTCGCGGTGGCCGCGCACCGTACGGGCGGCGGGGTGGTGCTCTCGGTGACCGACGGCTGCGGCGGAATTCCGGAGGAGGATCTGCCCAGGGTCTTCGACACGGGCTGGCGCGGCACCCACGCCCGAACACCGCCGGCCGGGGCGGGCCTCGGACTCGCCATCGTGCGCGGGATCGTCGAGGCACACGCCGGCCGCGCGGACGTCCGCAACGTCACCGGCGGCTGCTGCTTCGAGGTGACGCTGCCGGTGGCGTGAGCCGCCGGCGGAGGCCCCCACCCTCCATCCGCCTCCGTCGGCCGACCGCGTTGCGCAGCGGCGCTCCGGCAGGGAGGCGTCCGAGTTCACGCCCGCAGCGGCGCCGCGGCGAACCGCGCCATTCCCTCGGCGAAGCCCACCTCCGGCTTCCAGCCCAGCTCGTCGCGCAGCCGCCGCGAGTCCGCCGTGACATGGCGTACGTCCCCGAGCCGGTACTCACCGGTGACCACCGGGGCCGGTCCCCCATGGGCCGAGGCGAGGGCAGTGGCCATCTCGCCGATGGTGTGCGGCTGCCCGCTTCCGGTGTTGTACGCGGAGAAGCTGCCCGGTTCGCGTCCCGCGACCGCCTCCAGCGCGACCGCGTTCGCCGCGGCCACGTCCCGCACATGGACGAAGTCCCGGCGCTGGCCGCCGTCCTCGAAGACGCGGGGCGCCTCGCCACGTGCGAGGGCCGAGCGGAAGAAGGACGCGACACCGGCGTACGGGGTGTCGCGCGGCATGCCCGGGCCGTACACGTTGTGGTAGCGCAGCGACACAGCGCGGCCGCCCGTCGCCCGCGCCCACGAGGAGGCGAGGTGTTCCTGGGCGAGCTTGGTGGTCGCGTACACATTGCGTGGGTCCACCGGCGCGTCCTCGCCGACGAGTCCGGGCACCAGCTCGGTGCCGCAGGAAGGACAGCGGGGCTCGAACCGGCCTTCGGCCAGATCGGCCTCGGCACGGGGCCCGGGCCGGACCGTGCCGTGTCGCGGGCAGTCGTACCGGCCCTCCCCGTACACCACCATCGATCCGGCGAGGACCAGGTTCGCTACCCCCGCGCGGGCCATCGCGGCGAGCAGCACGGCCGTTCCGAGGTCGTTGCACCCCACGTAGTCCGGCGCGTCAGCGAAGTCCTTGCCGAGGCCGACCATCGCCGCCTGGTGGCAGACCGCGTCGATGCCGCACAGCGCACGGTCCACTGCCCCCCGGTCGCGCACGTCCGCCACGACGAGTCCGCTGCCGGCGCCGGGCGGCACGGGGGCGACGCCGTGCGCCGAGGGAAGCAGAGCGTCGAGCACCACCGCCTCGTGCCCGGCCGACACGAGGGTCCGCACGATCTCCGAACCGATGAACCCGGCGCCGCCGGTGACCAGTACACGCATGGCGCCCACGGTAGGCCGCGCAGGGCGAGCCGGGGGCCGGCGACTCGGCACGTCACGGGACCGTAAGGCATGGACGCACCGCATGCGGAGCCGCGGCCGGCTCGCGACGGGGGAGTCGGCCGCGGCAGGCTGGTCAGACGGGCAGGCGGGCCAGCAGCCCCGTGAAGTCCGCCCCGGCCGGCAGGGTCCCGAAGGCCAGTCCGCGGTCGCCGGCCAGGCGGGACGCGCAGAAGGCGTCGGCTACGGCGGCCGGTGCGTGGCGTACGAGCAGGGAGCCCTGGAGGACGAGTGCCGCACGCTCGATGACGCGGCGGGCACGAAGGGGGGCGTCCTCGGTGAGGGCGAGCTCACCCTGGAGCTCCCGCCAGGCCGAGTCCAGACGGCGGTCGCCCCCGGCAGCGGCCTCGATCTCCTCGCGCAGGGCCTGGAGCGAATCCGGCTCACGGTCCAGCGCGCGCAGCATGTCCAGGGCGTTGACGTTGCCGGAGCCTTCCCAGATCCCGTTGAGCGGGGCCTCGCGGTAGAGGCGGGGCATGCCGGACTCCTCGTCGTATCCGTTGCCCCCCAGGCATTCGAGGGCCTCGGCGACGGCGGCGGGCTGGCGCTTGCACACCCAGTACTTGCCGACCGCGGTGGCGAGCCGGAGGAAGGCGCGCTCCTGGGTGTCACCGTGCTGCGCGCGGTCCGCCGCGCCGGCCAGGCGCAGGGCCAGCGTGGTCGCCGCCTCGGACTCCAGCGCCAGGTCGGCGACGACGTTGCGCATCAGCGGCTGGTCGATGAGCTTCGCCCCGAACACGGAACGGTGCCGTACATGGTGAGCGGCCTGCGCGAGTGCCGCACGGGTGCCGGCGGCCGAACCCAGGACGCAGTCCAGGCGGGTCATGGTGACCATGTCGATGATCGTCCGCACGCCCCGGCCCTCGTCCCCGACGAGCCAGGCCACGGTGTCGTCGAACTCCGGCTCGCTGCTGGCGTTGGAGCGGTTGCCGAGCTTGTCCTTGAGCCGCTGGATGCGGAACGTGTTGCGGCTGCCGTCGGGCAGGACCCGGGGGACCAGGAAGCAGGAAAGCCCGGCGGGGGCCTGGGCGAGCACGAGGAAGAGGTCGTTCATCGGCGCGCTCGTGAACCACTTGTGGCCGCGCAACCGCCATGTGCCGTCGGCCTGTTGTGCGGCAGCGGTCGTGTTGGCGCGCACATCGGTGCCGCCCTGCTTCTCCGTCATTCCCATCCCTGCGAGCAACCCGGGCTTATCGGCGGGGGTGCGCAGACCGGACTCGTACACACGACTGGTCAGCAGGGGTTCGTAGAGCTTGGCGAGGTCCGGGGCGTGACGCAGGGCGGGGACCGCCGCGTACGTCATCGAAACGGGGCAGCCGTGGCCCGCTTCCGCGCTGCTCCACACCATGAAGCCCGCCGCGCGGGCCACATGGGCGCCGCGGCGCGCGTCCGCCCAGGCGGCCCCGCCGAGACCCTCGCTGATCGCCACGTCCATGAGGGCGTGGTACGAGGGGTGGAACTCGACCTCGTCGACGCGGTGGCCGTACCGGTCATGGGTGCGCAGCCTCGGCTCGTGGCGGTTGGCCTCGTCCGCCCAGCGCTGTACCTCCTCGCTGCCGGCGCGGCGGCCAAGGCGGTGCAGGTCGTCCAGGTACCACGGGGCCCCCTCGCGGCGCACGCCCTCGATCAGCACCGGGTCGTCGGCGACGTCGTGGCCGGACAGCGGCGGCGGCTGGTTCGTCACCTCGTGGGTGGTGGCGGTGGGACGGCTGTGGGGCGCCGGGGTGTTGGCAGACATGAGGGTCCTCCTGGGGCGGGGGCAGGGGCGGGAGGTGGATCAGGGGCGGGCGACAGGGGCGGCGCCCGCGCAGCGCAGCGCCATGGCGGTCAGTTCGTCGAGGATGTCCTGATCGTCCTCCTCCGGGGCACCGAGCGGCGCCACGAGGACCTCGCCGATCGCACCGGTGAGCGCCGCGGCGGTGACTTCGCCGTTCTGGGGCGGGAGCAGCCCTTGTGCCATGCCCTCGCGGATCACTTCGGCGAACAGCGCCCGGTAGCGGCGACGGAATGCGAGCCGTTCCGCGCCGACCGCCGCATCGGCCGGCGCGGCGAGCAGGGCATGGGCCAGACCGCGGCTTTCGAGAGCGCGGCGGGCGAAGACCCGGACACCGTCGGCGAGCCGCTCGACCGGGGTTCCGGAACCGTTCAACACGGATTCGAGGACGTCCACCTCGTGCCCTGCCGCCCGTCGGAAGACCTCGACCGCGAGGGCGGCCTTCGACGCGAAGTGCTGGTACACGGAACCCGCCGCGATGCCCGCGGCGTCGGCGACCGCGGTCACGGACGCCCCTGACCAGCCCACTTCGGCGACGACGTCGGTCGCCCGGGTGACCAGATGCTCACGGGCCGATTCGAGACGTTGAATTTCCGCTGGGGTCTTGCGGTAGGCCATATAAGAAGTGAACCACCATTCATAGTTTCCCGACAAGGGCCGCACGTCCCGGCCCGTCATCCGGGGAGAAAGGCAGGCACCTCAGTGCCGTGCCGGACAGCGTCGTCCGGCCGTCCGAAGAGAGGCCCTGGTTCGCCGAGACCGGCGACGGAGCTACGGCGAGTTCGGCGCCGTCGTCCGCCGGGCGGCGACCGTGCCGCGGGAAGCGGGGCCCGGACCCGGGGACCGCATGGCCGTGATGACGTACCACTCCCCGGCCTACCTCTACGCGGCCTTCGACGCCTGGCCGGCCGGTGCCACGCCGGTGCCCGTCAACCGCAAGCCGCGGACGGAGAGTGGGGCCGGGGTCGGACGCCGACATCGCCCGGACCCTGTACAGAAGATCACCAAGCATGTGCTGCGCCGCGGCCCGGCCGGCTGAACGCCCGGTGCCCAGCCCCTTCGACGGGCGGCCGGGTCTGCCCGCGTAAGGTCGCGGCATGGCCGAACACCGGATGAATCAGTCGGGCCGGGGGCCGGGCCGGCCCCGGGAGGAGCGGGTCACGGGCGCGGCCCTCGATGCTGTCGTCGCGCTGGTGGCGGAGAGCGGTATGAGTGCCGTGACCATGGATGCCGTGGCGGCACGGGCGGGCGTGAGCAAGCCCGCCATGTACCGCCGCTGGTCCACCAAGCAGGATCTGATCATCGCCGCGGCGGAGTCGCGCATCGGGCCGTTGTCCGTGCCCGACATGGGCGACTTCCGCGCCGAGTTGCTCGCCGTGCTGACGGCGCGCGCCCAGGCGTACCGGCAGCCCGGCGTCGGCCGTCTGCTCGCAGGGGTGATCGGGGCGGCGGCGGAGGCCGAGGCGGAACCCGCCGCCTACCGGGCCTATACGGCACGGGTGATGAGTGAGACCCGCAATGTGCTGGAGCGCGGTGTCGCCCGCGGGGACGTGCGGCCCGAGGCCGACCTGGCGGCCGCGGCAACGCTGGTGGCGGGGTCGTTGGTGTTCCGGCTGATCGGTGAACAGGCGGTGCCGGACGAGGCGCTCGTCGCCTCCGTCGTGGACCTGATCGGCTGCGCGGTCGGGGTCCCGTCGTGAGCCGGTAGGACTGCTCGCGCAACCTCCGGCCGCCCCCGTCCCGCCTCGCGCAGGTGACGGGGGCGGCTGCGCGCTGTGCCCGCTCTCCGCTGCTGCCGAGGGGCGGGCGGGACCTTCGATGCAGCCCCGGAGGGCCCGCGCGCCGGGCCCTGGCCGCTCCCCGGAATCTTTTCCTCCAGACCCCTTGCCCCGTCGCGGCGCTATATCGATACTGCCGGTTACGTAATCAACGTCGATTGTGGGAGGAACCCATGGCCGCCACCGTCACCACCGATGGTCCCAAGCCCGTGCTCGACAAGCCGCTGATGCGTTACGGCCGCCGGACGCTGGAGCGCCTCGCACCCGGCGCCGAGGCGGCGCAGTACCGAATCCTCGGCATCAGCCCGCTGACCCCGCACATCGGGGCGGAGGTCAGCGGCGTCGATCTGTCCCGGCCGCTCGACGAGGCGGTCGCCGAGGAACTGCGCCAGGCACTGCTCGAGTGGAAGGTGATCTTCTTCCGCGGGCAGCCGGGGCTTGAGCCGCGGCACCACCTCGACCTGGCCGCGGTCTGGGGGCCGCCGGAGGCCAACCCGTTCTTCCCGAACGCCGGGACGGCAGGGGTCTCACGTCTCGCCAAGGACGCGGTGGCCGTCGGCAACGAGAACATCTGGCACAGCGACCACTCCTTCATGGCCGCACCCGCGCTCGGCTCGGTCCTGCGCTCCGTCGAAGTGCCGGCCGCCGGCGGCGACACCATGTGGGCCGACATGGGGGCCGCGTACGACAACCTCTCCGACGAGATGAAGGCACGCATCGAGAACCTCACGGCGGTGCACGACTGGGTGCCCAGCTGGGGTTCGACCATGACCGAGGAGCAGATCGCGCACTTCCGTGCGAGCCTGCCGCCGGTGGAGCACCCGGTCGTGGTGCGCCACCCGCGCAGTGGCCGCGAACTCCTCTACGTCAACGAGCCGTTCACCACCCGCATCGTGGGCCTGTCCGACGCCGAGAGCCGTGAACTCCTCGACGAGCTGGTGCTCCAGGCGCGCGTCCCCGAATTCCAGGTCCGCTTCCACTGGGAACAGGACTCCGTGGCGATCTGGGACAACATCGCCACCCAGCACTACGCGATCAGCGACTACTACCCGCAGCGCCGGGTGATGGAGCGCATCGCGGTCGCCGGCGTACCGCTGTCCTGAACCGCCGGGTCCGCGCGCGGGAAACCGTCCCCCGCGCGGACCGCCGTCCCGATCCCCACCCTCTGCCCCCGCTGCATGGAGGACCCATGAACACGGCACCGACATTGTCCCGGCGGTCCTCCGGGACCACGGGCTCCCACGGCGGTGGTGCCAAGGCCTGGACCGTGACCGCCCTGCTGGTGGTCTTCATGATGGTCAACTTCGCGGACAAGTCCGTGCTCGGCCTGGCCGCCGACGAGATCCGCGCCGACCTCCACCTGAGCGCCACCCAGTTCGGCCTCGCGAACAGCGCGTTCTTCCTTCTCTTCTCGCTCTCGGCAGTCGTTGTCGGCCTCGTCGCCGACCGGGTGTCACCGCGGTTGCTCCTCCTGGTGATGGCCGTGCTGTGGTCGGTGGCCCAGGCGCCCGCGGCGTTCGGTGGCGGCCTGGCCGTACTGGTCGCCTCCCGCGTGGTTCTCGGCGCTGCCGAGGGGCCGGCCTTCCCCGTCGCCCAACAGGCGACCCTGGCCTGGTTCCCCGACCACCGGCGCAACCTGCCCGGGGCCCTGATCACCCTGGGCGTGACGCTCGGTGTCATCGTCTCCGCGCCCGGCCTGTCCTGGGTCGTCCAGCACCACGGCTGGCGAGCGGCGTTGTGGGTGCTCGCCGGGGCCGGTCTCGCATGGGCCGTGGCATGGAAGCTCCTCGGAGCCGACGGCGGACATGACACCGAGGAGAAGCAGGCGCTGCCGGGCGCCACCGCGCCGGCACCCGTCCCGTACGGGAGGATCCTTGCCACGCGCACCTGGATCGGGGCCACACTCGCCTACTTCACGAGCTACTGGTCGGTGGCTCTGATGCTGGTCTGGCTGCCGTCCTACCTGCGCAACGCCCTCGGGCACCCGGCGCACACGGCAGCGGTCCTCGTCGTCGTGCCCTGGGCCATCGGCGGCGCGGCGCTGCTTGCCCAGGCCGGTATCACCGGCCGGCTCATGCGCCGAGGTGTCAGCACCCGCCGGGCGCGCGGCTGGGTCGGAGGGTGGCTGCTCGCCCTGGGCGCCGCGTGTCTGCTGGCGCAGACATGCGTGGACGGCTCCACGGGAAGGACCGTGCTGGTGGCCCTGGGATTCGGTCTCGGCGGCTCCTACGCGACGGTCGCGGCCACCACGGTTGCCGAACTCGCCCCCGCGGGCCGGAGCGGTGGAGCTCTGGGCGCGATGAACGCGGTGGTCACGGCCGCCGGTCTCGCGGCACCCGCCGTCGTCGGTGCGCTGGTCGACGCCCGGGGCGACAACGGCTACCACCTTGCCGTCACCTTCTCCGGCGTGCTGCTCGTGATCGGAGCGGCGGCGTCCTTCCTCCTGATCGACCCGGCCCGCGACACCGCAAGGCTGGCACGGTGACCCCCACCGCCGCACACGGGGCCGACGGACCTGTCCGCCCCGACCCCACACCGAGGAGCCCTTCTGTGAGCGCCGTACCGGTACTCGACACCGCACCCCTGGACGACGCCGTGACGGCACTGCGCGCGGGCATGGAGACCTGGCCCCGGACCGGTCCGGCCGAACGCATCGGCTTGCTGGAACGGATGCTGCCCCGCATCGCGGAGGGTGCCCCCGCGATGGTCGCCGACGCGGCACGCGCCAAGGGCTACGGAGCCGACTCGCCCTGGGCCGCCGAGGACTGGGTCACCGCGCCCTGGGCCCTGGCACAGACCGTGAGCGCGTACCTCCACGTGCTGCGCAGGCTGTCCGCAGGGCGTGACCCTGTTCCGGCCCGGGCCGTCCGGGACCGGGGCGGGCGCACCGTGGTCGACGTCTTCCCCGCGACGGGCACCGACCGGCTGCTCCTCAGCGGCTTCTCGGCACAGGTGTGGACCCTGCCCGGCACCACCCGCGAGCAGGTGCTCGCCAGGGCCGGCGGTGCCTACCGGGGAAGGCCTGGTGCGCCCGCCGTGGCGCTCGTACTGGGAGCGGGGAACGTGGCAGCCATCACCCCCCTCGACATCGTGCACAAGCTCTGTCTGGACAACCAGGTCGTCATCGCGAAGATGAACCCGGTCAACGCCTACCTCAGAGTCCACTTCGAGAAGGTGTTCGCGGAGTTCGTGGACCACGGATGGGTCCGCTTCGTGGACGGCGGCGCCGCCGAGGGCGCCTACCTGACCTCCCACGCCGGTATAGACACCATTCACGTGACGGGGAGCGAGCGCACCCACGACGCCATCGTCTGGGGCACGGACGAACACGCGGAACACCGCCGACGCGAGGACACACCCGTGAACGACAAGCCGTTCACCAGTGAGCTCGGGGGAGTCAGCCCCTGCATCGTCACCCCGGGGCCGTGGACGGACGCGGACTTCCGCTTTCAGGCGGAGCACATCGTGACCAGCAAGATGAACAACTCCGGTCACAACTGCGTCGCCGCCCAGATCCTTGTGGTGCCGCGGGACTGGGACGGAACCGAGCGGCTGCTCGACGAGGTCCGCCGCGTTCTGCGCGAGCTCCCGCCCCGCAGCGACTACTACCCGGGCGCGGCCGCACGACTGCGCGCCGTCGTCGAGGCCCACCCCGAGGCCGAGTTCCTCGCCGGGGAGGCATGTGGGGCGCTCGTGTCCGACATCACGCGTCACGACGACCCCATGCTCACCGACGAGGTGTTCGCCAGCGCACTCGGAGTGGTGCGCATGGAGGGCCGTGACCCGGCCGCATTCCTGCGCCGGGCGACCGACTTCGCCAACAACACCCTGCCGGGCACCCTGGGCGCCACCTTGCTGGTCCACCCCCGGACCGAGCAGGCCCACCGCGAGGCCGTGGACACCGCGGTGGCCGAGCTGCGCTACGGCACGCTCGGGGTGAACTGCTGGTCGGCGTTCGGCTTCCTGCTCGGATACACGCCGTGGGGGGCGTTCCCGGGGCACACGCGCCAGGAGATCGGCAGTGGAATCGGCTTCGTGCACAACGCGTTCATGCTGGAGGACGTGGAGAAGACGGTGGTCCGCGCCCCCTTCGCCCCGTCGCCCCGCGGCCTGTTCACGGGCTCCCCCTCGCTGTCCCCGCGCCCGCCGTACTTCGTCACCAACCGGACGGGCCGGACCACGGTGCGGCGGCTCACCGCCTTCACCGCCGCACCGAGGTTCCGGAAACTGCCCGGCATCCTCCTCTCCGCACTGCGCGGCTGAACCCTCGGGCACGGGTGATGCGGAGGTGCTCCGGCGGTGCCGGAGCACCTCTTGATCCAGCTGCGGCGCCGCAGGATGCAGAGGTTCGCAGAGTCCGGGTCGCCGGTGTAGACGTAGAGCTTGCCCGGCTACCTGCTGTAGTTCTTCCCGATGGGCCGTCCGGGGATCGGCTTGCCGATGAGAGCGACCGGGACGAACAGACAGAAGTGGCCGATCGCCATGGTGAGCGTCCAGAGGGCCTCGTCGTCGTAGAGCGCGGATGCCCTGGCGAACAGTTCGTCACAGACGCGCTCCCCGAACGGGTTCGGGGTGAGTACGGCCTCCACCAGTTCCAGGGCCACCCGTTCGGCATCGGTGAAGCAGGGCGCGTCCTGCCATGTCGCCACGGCGGTGATGCGGTACTCGGTCTCGCCGGCCTTGCGGAGGTGTTCGGTCAGCGGAAGGGCGTGGTAGGTGCTGCCGACGATCTGTGCGGCGCGGAGCTGCATCACGCCGAGCGTGGTCTGCGGCACCGGCCCGCTGCGGAGGGCGTTGCGCAGGGCTCCGGAGAGCTTCGCCAGGTCGGGGAAGAGCCGGGTGGGGTCGGGCAGACGTGACCGGACGCCTGCGTCCTGCTCCGTGGTGCCGGTCGTGCTCGTCGTTGTCGTAGCCATGGTGAGGCTCCTTCGTTGGGCCGGACGGTCTCTCACCGGTCCGACACCGCAGCCCCTCGGAATGTGAGGCGGGAGGCGATGTCAGGTTCGGCGGCGCTGTCCTGTCGAAGGGAGTGAGCGCATACGCGACCGAGGGAGCCGACCACGCCATGATCACCCCGTCCGAACCGGCAGACGGCCGGCCCGACCCGAGGCTGAGCGCCATCACGGGCGAACGGCGTCAGCTGATCAACCTTGCCTACCGGCTCCTCGGCTCCCTCTCCGAGGCCGAGGACGCCGTCCAGGAAACCTACGCGCGCTGGCTCGCCCTGGCCCCGCAGCAGCAGCGAGCCATCGAACGCCCGGGCGCCTGGCTGACCAGGGTCACCGGCCGCATCTGTCTCGACGTGCTCAACTCTGCACGGGCGCGACGGGAGACCTACGTCGGCGACTGGATCCCCGAACCGCTGCCCGCGCCTGCGGAGTGGTCCGGAGACCGGGCGGGCGGCATCACCGTCGACCCGGCCGACCGTGTCACCCTCGACGAGTCGATCGGCATGGCCTTCCTCGTCGTACTCGAATCGATGACGCCGGCCGAACGCGTGGCGTTCGTCCTCCACGACGTCTTCCGCTACCCCTTCGCCGAAGTCGCCGAGATCGTCGGCCGCACGCCGGCGGCCTGCCGGCAACTGGCGTCATCGGCCCGGCGGCGCGTTCGTCACCCGCGGCCGCCTTCCCGGCCGACCGCCCGACAGGCCGCCGTCGTCCGGGACTTCAAGGAGGCCTGGGAAGCCAAGGACATCGACGCCCTCGTCGCCCTGCTGGACCCGGAGGTCAGGGCGACCGGTGACGGCGGCGGTCTCGCCACCACCGTGCGCCGCCGGTTCGAGGGCGCCGTGCAACTCGCCCACGGCCTCGTCGCTCTCACCGGCAGGACGGCCGGCCTGACGCTCCTGGAACGTACCGTCAACGGGCAGCCCGGCCTGGTCGCCCAGCAGGACGGTGCCGTCGTGACCGTGTACGCGTTCGGTGTCGAGGACGACCGGATCACGCACATCTGGGCCGTACGGAACCCCGAGAAGCTCCGGCCGTGGACCGCCGGACGCCCCGCCGGCCGGAGTGCCGACGGGGCGGGTGCTCAGCGGAGCCCGTAGCAGAGCGAGTTGTGCGCGGTGTCCGGCAGGTACAGCACGTCGTGCCCGTCCGAGTCGCGCCGGACCGCGAGCCGGGCGGAACGCGCGCCGTCTTCGGACGCGCGTTCCGAACCCGCCCCCGGTGTCACGCCGGGCGCAGGCCGAACCAGTCGAAGGCGGCACTGCCCCGGGTCGCGTACATGCCGATGACCCGGCCGGTGAAGCCCCCGGCAACCTCCGTGGTGAGGTAGCGGCCGTCGAGTGCGGCAAGGGCCTCGAAGCCGCCGTCGGCCGTTTCGTACCCCAGACGGAGCGTGTCGGGGCCGCCGACGCGGAGGCCGGGTGGGGCCGCCGCGGCCGGGTCCGTCACGGAGGGCGGCAGGGTCACGGTGGAGCTGACCTCGATCCGCAGTGTCAACGGACCCGGCGGCACGGTGCGTTCGGCCACGCTGTGGCACAGGGGGCCGATCCTGGCGACGATGTGGACCGTGCCGGCCCCGTCCGTCTCCACCCGGTAGTGGTGCGCCTCGTCGAGCCGCACGACGAGCCCGCCCAGGCCTCCGGGCGCGACCTCGATCCGCGTACGGGCGGTGCAGTCGGGGGCCTGCTGGCGCCGGCCCACGAGGAGCGCGCCGGGCGAGTCGAGGCTGTCCGCGCGGGCGTGCAGCACCAGGTGCCCCGGTCGCTCGTCCAGACGTACGGCAGCCGGGTCGTGCCGCCTCAGCGACACGAAGCACGGCGCGAGCACGGGGGAGTCGAACTCGTCCCGCTCCGCCTCCTTTGGCCACGGGTGCGGCGACAGGGCGGGGGCCTCGGCCCGCAGGTCCACCGGGCCCGGCAGCGGCCACCCGTCCTCCCAGCGCACCGGTGCCAGGAACGTCTCCCGGCCCAGGCCGTGGTACTTCGGGGTGTCGCCGCGGGGCCGGGTGCCCAGCAGCACCATCCACCAGGTGTCGTCATGTGCCTGCACGAGATCTCCGTGCCCGATGTTCTGCACGGGGTGGCCGGTACTGCGGTGGGAGAGCACAGGGTTGTCCGGGTGCGGCTCGAACGGCCCCGGCAGGCTGCGGGCACGGGCCACCGACATCGCATGGCCGCGCTCCGTGCCGCCCTCCGACAGAAGCAGGTACCACCAGTCGCCGACCCGGTACAGATGGGGGCCCTCGGGGTACTGCAGTCCGCTGCCCGACCACAACGGCACCGCCTCACCCAGCGTTCCGCCCGATTCCGGATCGATGCGCACCCCGTGGATGCCGTCGTCCGAGTACACACACCAGCAGGTGCCGTCCTCGTCCCAGGCCAGATCGGGATCGATGCCGGGAACTCCGACCGACACCGGGTCCGACCAGGGCCCGGCGGGGTCCTTGGCGGTCACCAGGACGGTGCCGGCGTCGGTGACCACGGTCGTGATCATCCAGAAGAGTCCGTCGTGGTGCCGCAGGGTGGGCGCGTACACACCGCACGAGGCGGGAACCGTCTCCGGCAGCTCCAACTGGCCGGGCCGGTCCAGCGCGTGCCCGATCAACCGCCAGTTCACCAGATCGCGGCTGTGCCACAGGGGCACCCCCGGCACGTACTCGAAGCTGGACGTCGCCACGTAGTAGTCGTCGCCCACCCGGCAGATGCTCGGGTCCGGGCTGAAGCCGGGAATCACGGGGTTGTCGAAGTGCGCCATGTCCGTCCCAGGGTGTGGCCGGGTGGCGGGGCCGCTGCGCGCCGCACCGCCACGATCGTCGAAGCGCTTCGAAACTCGCATGGCGACTGTGCGCTGTCAACGGTTGTCTGGTGGGCGGCCCGCACCGGGCGGTGCGCGGTACGCCGGGCGCTCGGGCCCGCTCGCCGCGTCGGTGCCCCCGCCGGGGCGCCTTTCGCTTCGTGTCGCTCCGTCCGAGGCGGCGAAGGCGCACGACAGGAGCGAGCTCCGTACGGGTCCCCGCCGGCCCGTGGCGGGGACCCGTGAGGGTCAGCCGGCGGCCGGGCGCAGACGGACCGGGAGGGACTGGTGACCGTTGCTGATCAGGGACGGCAACGGCTGCAGTTCGGCTGCGGGAACCGCGAGTTCGGCCTCGGGGAACCGTTCGAAGAGCTGCTGGAGCGCGGTCGCGATCTCCAGACGGGCGAGCGGGGCGCCGAGGCAGAAGTGCACGCCGTGCCCGAAGGCCAGGTGCTCCTTCGTCGGCCGGGTGGCGTCGAAGCGGTCCGCGGACTCCCCGTGCAGGCCGGGGTGGCGGTTGGCGGCGGCGTAGGAGGCGAGGATCGCCTCGCCCCGGGCGATCTTCTGTCCGTCGGGCAGAGGGATGTCCGCCAGGGCGAAGCGCATGGGCAGGTGCTTGACGGCGGGCTCGTGCCGCAGGGTCTCCTCGACGACGCCGTTCCAGTCGGCGCGCCCGGCCCGCAGATGGGCCAGCTGCGCGGGATCGGTCAGCAGCGCGGTGATGGCCTGGTCGATCACGTTGACGGTGGTGTCGTATCCGGCCGAGACCATCAGGAGCAGCGTGTCGCGCAGCTCGTCGTCGGTGAGGGCGCCGCCGTCCCCCTCGTCGTCGCGGGTTGCGATGAGGAGCGAGGTCATGTCGTCGCCGGGGTCCGCGCGCTTGGCCGCGATCAGTCCGTCGAGGGCCTCGTACAGAGAGGCCGTGTTCGCGGTTGCCTGTTCGACGGTGAGGGTGGTGTCGAAGACCCCGTCGACCAGGGCGCGGAAGCCGTCGAGTTGCTGCTCGGGGACGCCCATGAGCTGGCCGATCACCGCGATCGGGAGCGGGTAGGCGAGGTCCTTGCGCAGATCGGCCACCTCACCGGCCGGCCGGGAGTCGAGATCGTCGAGAAGCGTGGCGACGACCTTCTCGACCGATGAACGCAGGTCCTGGATGCGGCGGGCGCTGAACGCCGGAGCCACCATCCGGCGGAGCCGCCGGTGGTCGCCTCCGTAGGCGGTGAACATGTTGCTGACGGCGACCCAGAGGGCCAGCGGCCAGGTGGCCACGGTCTCGGCGAAGGCGGGCCAGTGGGCGCGGGCGTCCTTGGAGACCTCCGGGCTGGTGAGGAGTTCCTTGAGGAGGGCGGGGTCGGTGACCGACCACGCGTTCACACCGAGGACGTCCACCCGGGTGGCCGGACCGCGGTCGCGCAGGGCCTGGTATTCGGCGTGGCGGCCGGAGCCGGTGGGATCGAGGACGAGTGCGGGCTGCTCGGACATGGTGCCTCTCTTTCAGCGAGCGGTGGCGAAGCGGACGGGGAGGGACTCCAGGGCGCGGTGGAAGGGGCCCGGACGCCAGCGCAGTTCAGCGGCAGGGACGGCGAGATCCATCTCCGGCAGGGCGTCGAGCAGACAGGCGATCGCGGTCTCGGCGATGAGGTAGGCGTGGGAGCGGGCCGGGCAGGTGTGCGGGCCGATGCTCCAGGCCAGGTGAGCGCGGTTGCCCGAGATCCCGGCCGGTCCCCGGGTCAGTTCGGGGTCGTTGTTGCACGCCGCCATGGAGATGACGACGGGCTGGTGGGCCGGGAGCAGGAAGCCGTCGATGTCCGCGGGGAAGGGCGGATAGGTGATGCAGTAGTTCGCCATGGGCGGGTCGGTGTACAGGACGGTGTCGAGCGCGTCGCGCACCGTGGACTGACCCGCGTGCAGTCCGGCGGAGAAGTCCTCGTCGGTGAGGATCTTCAGCTGGGTGTTGGCGATGAGGTTGGTCAGTGGCTCGATACCGGCGCCGTAGAGAGTGACGAGCTGGTGGATCATCTCCTCGTCGGTCAACTCCGCCGAGTGGGCCAGCAGACGCGAGGTGATGTCGTCGGCGGGATCCCGCCGCCGCAGGGCGACGAGGTCGGCGAGGGCCTGGCCGAGGATCTGGTTGCCCTGATGGGCGTCGGTGGTGTTGAAGATGCGCGCCATTCCGTCGGCGATCCGGGCTCCGATCTCGTCGGGGCAGCCCAGCAGAGCACTCAGGATCCGGAAGGCGATCGGCCAGGCGTACTGGGTGAGCAGATCGGCGCTGCCGGTGGCGAGGAAGTCTCCGATGGACTCCGCAGCGATCTTCTCCACCTGGGTGCGCAGCTGGTGCTGGTCGACGGCGTTGATCCCGGCGGTGTTGGCAGCCCGGTAACGGGCGTGTTCCGCACCGCCGTTGCGCAGTGCGTTGGGCCGCCACTCCATCATCGGCCGCACGGGGCACGAGGCCGGCACCTGCTGCTCCCAGATGCGCGGGTCGGGCGGAAAGTACATGGGGTCGTTGAGGATGCGGCGGGCCTGGAGGTAGCCGATCACCAGCGTGGCGGGGATGCCGGGGGCCAACTCGACGGGCACCAGGGGGCCGTAGGTCTTCCGCATCCGCTCGTATGCGGCGTGCGGGTCGGCGGCGAAATCCGGCTCGTACAGGGAGAACCTGCCCGGTGCGACCGTGGCGGAGCTGGTGAACGTCATGACGAGGGCTCCAGGGAGTGGGCTTCACGGTGCGAGATCAAGTACTCCGTGAGCGTGATCAGGGCGTGGAGGGAGGAGGTGCGGTCGCGGGCGTCGCAGGTGATCAGCGGCGTGTGCGGGTCCAGGGCAAGGGCCTCGCGCAGTTCGCCGAGGTCGTAGACGGGCGCGTCGGGGAAGGCGTTGACCGCGACCGCGTAGGGGATGCCCTCGGCCTCCAGCAGACTCAGAGCCCCGTGACTCGCGTCGAGGTCGCGGGTGTCGGCCAGGACGAGGCAGCCGAGAGCACCCTGTGCGAGGTCCTCCCACAGGGGCTGGAAGCGGATCTGTCCGGGGAGTCCGAACAGATACAGGGCAAGGGCACCGCCGGCCAGGTGGATACGGCCGAAGTCCATGCCCACGGTCGTCGTGGTCTTCCTCGGTGTGCCGCGCAGATCGTCGATCCCGGCACTGTCCTCGGTGATCGGTTCCTCCATCCGCAGCGGCCGCACCTCGGACACGCTGCCGATGAAGGTCGTCTTGCCGACACCGAACCCGCCGGCGATCACGATCTTGGCGGACCGGGTCACCGTGACCGGCACGTACGAGACGGCGTTCGCCTTGTCAGACCAGTTCTCGGAGTCCATCGAGCACCTTCTGCAGGAGGTCGTTTTCGGGCTGGTCGTTCGCAGCGGCCGCAGGGCTGGCCAGATGGCCGCTGTCCATGAGGGAGGAGACGAGGATCCGGACGGTGGAGGGCGGCAGTTGCAGCGCGGCGGCGATGTCCGCGACGGCCAGCCCGCCGAGGCCCACGGAGAACAGGCTCATCACCCGCCGGGCATCGGGCCCCAGCTCGCCGGTGGGGCTGGGTGCGGCGATGACCACGCTCTCCAGAAGGACGTTCTGGCGCGGGCGGACCCGTCCTCCCGTACGGACGTAAGGCCTCACCATGTCCGGGTCATGCCGCGGACCCGTCATACCGAGGTGCCTCCGTCCGGCTGGAGGAGGGGCCTGCGTTCCGTGGTGCCGAGCTGCTCGCCCAGGCGCACCACGAGCAGGGCCATGTGGTGGCTGATCAGGCCGACGTCGGCGTGGGGCCCCGTCGTGACGACCGAGAGCATCGTGTTCTGACCCGCCGCGGTCGTCAGGCCGATCCGCTCGACGCTCTCGATCAGCTGCTGGCGCACGCCCTGCCCGCCGGTGAAGTCGTCCCACGCCCGGCCCGACGCCCGCAGCGAGGCGGTCAGGGCGGCCAGCTTCTCGCCGTCCTCCTGGCCGATGGTCTTCGTCCGGGCCTTGAGCAGACCGTCGCCGCTCATCAGCACGGCGTACCGGACGCCCTCCACGGATCCCAGCTGCTCGTCCAGCAGCCAGCCCAGGGCGTTCGAGTGGGTGTCCGTCATGATCAACGTCCTTCGTCGGTGGTGGCGGTGTTCTGGCTGTCCCGGCTGCGGCGGCTGCCGGCCATCCACGCGGCGGCGACGGCTGGGGTACCCGGCTCCACGGGAGCGGGGTCCGGCCGCGTCCCGGCGGCGGGGCTTGTCCCGGTGGCGGGACGCGGGGTGCGCCGACGGACGGTGAGCCCGTTTGCGGTGGTGGACGTGGCCGACGGCGCCGGCTCAGCTTCCGGGGCGGGGGCCGGGCGGGCGGCCGGCACGCTCTGCACGGACAACGGCCGTGGGGACTGGGGCGTCGTGAGCAGGGCCTGCGGGAGCACGATGATCGCGCGGGTGCCGCCGTACAGATTGGGCGCCGTCAGTTCGACGCGGAAGCCGTACTGGTCGGCGAGCACGGACGCGACCCGCAGCCCGGTCTGCGGGTAGGCGCCGAGCTGCGTGATGTCGTCCCGCTGCTTGCCGGACATCACCTCGCGCGCCCAGGTCAGCCGCTCGTCCTCGATCCGCAGTCCGGCGTCGTCCACGACGAGGAAGGCCGCGTTGGCCCCGTGCTCCAGCGAGACATGTACCCGGGCGTTCGGCGGGGAGTACCGGAGGGCGTTGTCCAGCAGCACCGCCAGGGCGTGGACGACGGCTTCCACGGCGCGGCTCTGCACGGCGAACGACTCCAGGTCCGTGTGCTGGATGCGCTGGTAGCCCTCGACCCGGCCCATGGCCGTGCGGACGATGTCGGTGAGAGTGGTCGCCGGCCAGCGTCGCGACAGCTTGTCGCCGGCCAGGACGCCGTACCCGGACGCGGTGAGCAGCATCTGCTGGGCCAGGTGATCCATCTCGACCAGCGTGGCGTACGCGTCGTCCGAGACATGGCGACGCACGCCGGCGCTGATCGCGCTGCTCAGCTTCGCGGCCCGTTGAACGGTGCTGGAGGCGAAGGCGCGTACCGCTGCCCGGGCCACGTCCACGGACTCCTGCCGCGCCTGGGCGATGTGCTGCTCGGCTTCCGCCCGGACCTGGGCGATCTGGTCCTGTGCGACGTTCCGCGCCAGTTGCTCGGTCTGGCCGATGGCGGAGCATGCCTGTCCCACGAGAGCACCGAGAGCACCCGCCATCCGGGTGTGCAGGAGCTGGGGCGGCACGGGCAGGTCGGGCTGGTGGATCTGTCCGGTCCGGATCTGTGCCGCAGCGGCCGGAATCACGGTGTGCGTGATGTGTCCGGCGAACTGCTCGGCTGCGCGCAATTGCTGCCCGAGGAGTTCCACGTGCTGCTGGAGGCCGTCCGCACGGCTCTTCTGGGCGCGGGCTCTGCGGTGGAAGTAGAGCGTCGCACCGGTGCCGGCCACCAACACGGCCACGATCAGTATCAGTTCGGTCATCAGGCCCTCACGAGAATCGGATCGGGGGGACGGTCCCTGTGCGTATGCCGCCGTTCGGGCCGTGCAGCTCGTTTCGGGGATGGGATCGCATCGTGTCTGTACTCCGTAGTGCCCGGGCATCGGGGTCTGCCGGACGCCGGGGCCGATTGCGGGCGGACGGGGCGGGCGACTCCGGGCGCCGGCCAGGAATCCGGCGGTTTCCCTGCCGTCGGGTACGCCGCAAGGGCGGAAGGACCGGCGAGATGGCGGAATTCGGCGCGCGCGCCGGTTTGCGGCGGGGCCTGCCCATGCGCCTCTTCATGGCCCGGGCCATGGCCCGCTGCCCGCGGAGGAGCTTCCGCGAGGCTGTGAGCTGCCGTTCTCGGCTGACCAGGGGCGTTCGGTCGGGCAGGAATGCCGGAATCGGCCGCCTGCCGGCGATCTAAGTGGATGGCCGGCGAGGTGGGCATGGCAGAACTCTAGTTGGAATAAGCCGTGTTGCGCACGGGGCTCCTGTGCCTGATGAGGGGCTTTGTTGTGAAGTCGCCTTCGAAATAACCGGGTTGAGAAGACGCCGAGTTCCGAAGGTGCCGGTGTACGAGCCTCCCGTGCTGGCATCCGGTCGGCCGACGGGCATCCCAAGAGGGCTATGCGACAAGGCAGTTCGGCGGAGAGAGGGGAGTCGGAACATTCACCACGCAAGCCCCCGCCTTGAGTGCGCAGTGCGGTCACGGCATCGACGGGAGGGGCCTGCTCGTTCGGGCTGACAGGGGGGGTGGGTGCGTGGGGTCGAGCGACCCGCCTCGGTGACGCCTGCCGGTCCGGGCGGTCGTGAGCGGTCGTGCCGCCGCAGTCGACCAAGGCTGATCCGACAGTTACCACAGCGTAACTTACTGACGGGTTACCTTCGGTAAGTGCCGCTGCTAGCTTGCGATCACCTGCATTCCGAGCAGAGCGAGGAGTGAGCTGTGAGCCGCAAGAGCACCCGTTCGCTTTCCCCCTTCCCCATGACGTCCCCCACGGGATCCCCCGCCCGCGGGCCACGCCCCGGCGGCATGCGCGCGGTGGCCGTCGCCGTGACCGCCGCGGCCTGCGTGGCCGCGTACGCCGGACCCGCCTCCGCCACCGACGGGCCGCAGCCCGTGGTATCCCGGGGGGTCACCATCCCCGACTTCTACAACCCGCCGGCCGAACTGCCCGCCGCCAACGGCGCGGTGATCCGCCACGAGCCGCTGCCGCTCGGGCTGAGTCTCCCCGGCCTGGACGGCCGCCCGATGCCGGGCACGGCGACCCGGCTCATGTACCGCTCCACCGACTCGGGCGGGCAGGCCGTCGCGGTGACCGGCGCCTACATCGAACCGTCGGCCGCCTGGAAGGGCTCCGGCCCGCGCCCCCTGGTGGCGCTGGCATCGGGCACCGTGGGTCAGGGCGACCAGTGCGCACCCTCCATGACCCTCCAGCACCCGCTGACCCTCAGCGGCGAGACCGTGTCGGTCGGCTACGAGACCCTGGCGATCTACCGACTGCTCTCCGCAGGCGTCGCCGTCGTGGTCACCGACTACGTCGGCCTCGGCGCGACGGACCGGCTCCACACTTACGTCAACCGGCTCGACCAGGGCCACGCCCTGCTGGACGCGGCCCGCGCGGCGCACCAGCTGCCCGGCACCTCGATCACGTCCGACTCGCGCACCGGTCTGTACGGATACAGCCAGGGTGGCGGAGCCAGCGCGTCCGCGGCCGAACTCCAGCCGTCCTACGCGCCCGACGTCAAGCTCGCCGGAACCTATGCCGGTGCGCCTCCCGCCAACCTGACCGCGACCATGAAGGGCATCGACGGCAGTGCCCTCGCCGGCGCCCTGGCCTGGTCCATCAACGGCTTCGCCCAGGCCGACCCCGATCTGAGGCACGTCGTCGAAACCAATGTCAACGACGCCGGCCGGGCCGCGCTGAAGGACGCCTCCACGATGTGCGTCGGCGATGCGATCTTCGGCTACGGCTTCACCAGGAGCACCGGCTGGACGACCAGTGGGAAGTCCCTCGGTGACGTCATCGCCGCCGAGCCCAAGGCGCAGGCCGCCCTCGACAGGCAGCGCATCGGCACGCTGAAGCCCACCGGCCCGGTGCGCCTGGCCACCGGTGTGCAGGACGACATCGTGCCCCACGCCCAGGCGCGCCAACTCGCCGTGGACTGGTGCCGCAAGGGCGCCGACGTCACCTACGACGCCATCGTTCTGCCGAACCTCGGCGACAAGCTCCTCACCAACCACCTGGTCCCGCTGATCACCGACCAGGGTGACGCGATCTCCTGGATGACCGACCGCCTCTCGGGCAAGGGCACGTCGTCCAACTGCTGGACGATGCCGCTCCAGCCCTGATCCGCGGCCGGACTGCCGGGCGGCCCCTTCCGGGACCGTCCGGCACACCTCTGTCGCTGGGGGAGACAGGCACGATCACGCACCGGACCCGGCCGCCCGCCTCCTGCCGGACGCTACGACGAGGACGACGTCGCGCGGCTGCACGCCGTGGCCCGGTGGGACCGGACGGCGGAACACGTCACCGCGCGCGTGCGCAGCCTCTGTCGGGCGTCGTCCCCGTGCTCGGATCCGCCGCCCCGTCCTCGTGACGGCGGTGCCCCGCCCCCCGGAAATCCGTGTGCGGCGCGCCGGGGCGACCGGTTATCGTCCTTCGCATGTTCTTCCAGCAGCTCTACGGCTGACGCAGGACGGGGCAGTGCCCCGCCTCCGTCCGGTATGCCCTGTGCGCACCCACGACCTGGATTCCGGGTCGCAGCGGTCGACGCGCGGGTGCGCCGTGTCCTTCCGGGCCTCTCGTACGGATCAGGCCGGGCTCGCGCCCGATCCGAGCGAAAGACTCTCGCCGCAGACCTGAATCGAGTGATCTCCCATGTCACGTCGCCGTGCCCACATCGCCATGATCGGCATCCCCGCCGTCAGCCACGTACTGCCGAGTCTCGAAGTCATCCGGGAACTGGTGGCCCGCGGCCACCGGGTGACGTACGCCAACGACCCGGCCGTGGCCGACCGGATCGAGGCCACCGGTGCCGAGTTCGTCCCGTACGGCTCCGTCCTGCCCGTGGCCGACAACAACTGGCCGGACGACCCCATCGGAGCGATGGGCCTCTTCCTCGACGACGCAGTCCAGGCCCTGCCTCAGCTGAGGGCGTTCTACGACGGCGACCCCGCGGACCTGTACCTGTACGACATCGGCGCGTACGCGGCGCGTGCGCTGGCCGAGGCGCAGAGGCGTCCGCTCATGCAGCTGTCCCCGACGCTCGTCGCCTGGAAGGGGTACGAGCAGGACGTGGCGGCCCACCTGTGGGCGCTGCCCGGTGCCGACGCCTACCGGGCGAAGTTCACCCAGTGGCTCGCCGGCTGCGGCGCGTCCACCACCGGCATGGACGCCTTCTCCGGGCGTCCCGAGCACACCCTCGCCCTGATCCCCAGGGCGATGCAGCCGCACGGGGAGGACGTCGACACGGACACCGTGACGTTCGTCGGCCCCTGCTTCGGCGGGCGTGCCGCCGAGCAGACCTGGACCCGCCCGGCGGGGGCGGAGCGCGTGCTGCTGGTCTCGCTGGGTTCGGCGTACACGAACCGGCCGGAGTTCTATCGCCAGTGCCTGGCCGCGTACGGTGACCTGCCCGGCTGGCACGTCGTGCTCCAGGTCGGCAGGCACACCGACCGGGCCGAGCTCGGTACCATCCCGGGCAACGTCGAAGTGCACTCCTGGGTAGCGCAGTTCGCGATCCTGGAGCAGGCGGACGCCTTCGTCACCCATGCCGGGATGGGCGGCAGTTCCGAAGGGCTGTACACCGGGGTTCCGATGATCGCCGTCCCGCAGGGCGCCGATCAGTTCATGAACGCCGACCGGCTCGTGGAACTCGGCGTCGCCCGCCGCATCGACACCGCGGACGCCACCCCCGAGGCGCTGCTCACGGCACTGACCGAGCTGGTCGCCGACCCGGAGGTCGCCGGCCGTTCCGCGCGGCTGCGGGCCGAGGCGCGGGCCGAGGGCGGCACCCCGCGGGCCGCCGGCCTCATCGAGGCACTGCTGGGCTGACCGATCGGGAACGGCCCGGGGCCGCACGGTGGGTTCCACCGTGCGGCCCCGGGCCGTTGGCCGTGCGTGGCGAGAGGTCAGCCCTTGCGGGCGGTGACCTCGTCGGTGAGCTGCGGGACGACGTTGAAGAGGTCGCCGACGACGCCGTAGTCGACGAGGTCGAAGATCGGGGCCTCGGCGTCCTTGTTGACCGCGACGATCGTCTTCGAGGTCTGCATGCCCGCCCGGTGCTGGATCGCTCCGGAGATGCCCGAGGCGATGTACAGCTGCGGCGAGACGGACTTGC
>NZ_JBEXXX010000047.1:0-62275 GCF_040630635.1 Streptomyces sp. NPDC005761
GCAAGTCCGTCTCGCCGCAGCTGTACATCGCCTCGGGCATCTCCGGAGCGATCCAGCACCGGGCGGGCATGCAGACCTCGAAGACGATCGTCGCGATCAACAAGGACGCCGAGGCCCCGATCTTCGACCTCGTCGACTACGGCGTCGTCGGCGACCTCTTCAACGTCGTCCCGCAGCTCACCGACGAGATCACCGCCCGCAAGGGCTGACCTCTCGCCACGCACGGCCAACGGCCCGGGGCCGCACGGTGGAACCCACCGCGCGGCCCCGGGCCGTTCCCGATCACCATTGACGCAGATACGGCAGCCTTATAACTTCACTATACGGATTGTTGATTCCGGGAAGCGGAAACAGCGAGAGTGTGGAGGGTGCGGAAATGGGTCAGCAGGAGAAGGTGGCGACGAGCCTCGCCGGTGCGGTCAGCAACGGGATCAGCGCCTCCCTCACGGCGGTGGACGCCGAACTGGCCCGCCGTTACCCGGGCGACCCCGGAACCCGCCAGCCGGTCCACACGGTCTACGTACCCGGGGACACCTTCACCGCGGACACCATTCGCTCCTGGGGCGACCAGGCGCTGCACTCGCTCGACGAGCACGCCCCCGACGCCGCCTCGCTGGCCGCGGTGCTCGGCATCCCGAACGAGCTCGCGGGCCCCGTCCATGACCGCGTACGCGCCAAGCTGACCCGCGAGCCCGTCGAGGACCTGCGGATCGACTTCGAGGACGGCTACGGCCCCCGGTCCGACGCCGAGGAGGACGAGGCCGCGGCGCGCGCCGCCCACCTGATCGCCCAGGCGTACGGGAACGGCACCGCGGCACCGTACATGGGCATCCGGATGAAGTGCATGGAGGCCGGTGTGCGCGACCGGGGCATCCGCACCACGGACGTGTTCCTCACCGGCCTGATGCAGGCGGGCGGTCTCCCCGAGGGGCTCGTGCTGACGTTGCCGAAGGTGACGTACCCCGAACAGGTCACCGCCTTCGTCCAGCTTCTCGAAGCCTTCGAGAAGGCCCACGGACTGCCCTCGGGGCGGCTCGGCTTCGAGATCCAGATCGAGACCAGCCAGTCGATCCTCGCGGCCGACGGCACCGCGGCCGTCGCCCGGATGATCGACGCAGCGCAGGGCCGGGCGACGGGTCTGCACTACGGCACGTTCGACTACAGCGCCTGCGTAGGAGTCAGCGCCGCGTATCAGGCGAGCGACCACCCGGCGGCCGACCACGCGAAGGCCGTGATGCAGGTGGCCGCCGCGGGCACCGGGGTCCGCGTCTCCGACGGCTCCACCAACGTCCTGCCCGTGGGCCTCACCCCCCAGGTCCACGAGGCCTGGCGGCTCCACTACGGGCTCACCCGGCGCGCCCTGGCCCGCGCCTACTACCAGGGCTGGGACATGCATCCGGGCCACCTCCCGACCCGCTACGCGGCCGTCTACACCTTCTACCGCGAGGGCCTGGAGCCGGCCGCGGCCCGGCTCGCCGCCTACGTGGCGAAGGCGGGGGGCGACGTGATGGACGAACCCGCCACCGCCAAGGCGCTCAGCGGCTACCTGCTGCGGGGCATCGACTGCGGCGCCCTGGACACCGCGGAGGTGGCCCGGCTGACCGGACTGACCCGCGCGGACCTGGACGCCTTCGCCTCACCGCGGCGTGGCGGACTGACCGTGACCACGCCGTAGTCCGCCCGGGGCGAGCTGCGCCCGGCTCAGGCAGGGCGCAGCTCGCCCGAGCCGCGCGGGATCAGTCTCGTCGGGAGCTCGACGCGTGCCGGCGTGTGGTCGGCGCCGTCGAGCCTGCGGAAGAGGTGCTCGGCCGCGGTGCGGCCGACGGCCGCGGCGTCCTGGGAGATGACGGTGATGCCGAGCAGATCCGCGAGCTCGATGTCGTCGAAGCCGACGAGGGCGACCGGACGTTCCCGGCCGGCCAGTACGCGTACCGCTGTCACCGTCACGCGGTTGTTGCCCGCGAAGAGGGCGGTGACGGGCTCGGGGCCGGAGAGCATCGTCTCGGCGGCCACGCGGACCCGCTCGGGCTCCGTCGAGCCGAGCGAGACCCAGGAGTCCTCGACCGTTATCCCGGCATCGGTCATGGCGGTGTGGTAGCCGCGCAGGCGCTCGGTCGCCGTGTGGATCCGCGGCTGGTCACCGATGAACCCGATCCTGCGGTGGCCGTGCGCGATCAGATGGGCGACGCCCTCACGGGCGCCCCCGAAGCTGTCCGAGAGCACCATGTCGGCCTCGATCCGGCCCGCCGGACGGTCCACGAAGACCGTCGCTATGCCGGCCTTGATCTCCGGCTCCAGATAGCGGTGGTCGTCCCCGGCCGGAATCACGATGAGCCCGTCGACCCGCCGCGCGCACAGCGCGAGCACGAGCTCCTGCTCGCGCTCGGGGTCCTCGGCGCTGGAGCCGTTGATGAGCAGGGCGCCGTGGGCGCGGGCCACCTCTTCCACGGCGCGGCTCAGGGGGCCGTAGAACGGGTCCGCGAGGTCCTCCAGCACCAGGCCGATCGACGCGGTGCGGCCCTTGCGGAGCACACGGGCGCTGTCGTTGCGGCGGAAGCCCAGCGCGTCGATGGCCTCCTGCACCCGGCGCTCGGTGTCGGGTGTGACGCCCGGTTCGCTGTTCACCACGCGCGAGACCGTCTTGAGGCCCACTCCGGCACGGGCTGCCACGTCCTTCATGGTCGGCCGGTTGCCGTAGCGGGGCTCGGGGTGACGGGTGGTCTCGGCCACGATGCGCTGTCCTGTCGTCGGGTACGGGCTCTCCGGCCGCGCCGCGGAGGGTGCCGCGGAGGAGGCCGGAGGCTGTGGCGTCGAGCATAGGCCCTGGACAACGTTGTCAGCGGAATGGAGACTAGGCAGACTATTCACTGAAGCCGCAGGTCCCACCCCTCACCCACGGAGCCACACCGATGCATACCGACCTCGTCGCCGCGCTGGACATCGGCGGCACCAAGATCGCCGGCGCGTTGGTGGACGGCGACGGTGCGCTCCGCGTACGGGTGCAGCGTCCGACGCCGGCCCGTGAGGACGGCGAGACGGTGATGGCGGCGGTGGCCGACGTGCTGGCGGAGTTGTCCGCGTCGCCGCTGTGGGGCGGGACCCGCGCCGTCGGTATCGGCAGCGCGGGTCCCGTGGACGCCGCCGAGGGGACGGTCAGTCCCGTGAACGTGCCCGGCTGGCGGGACTTCCCGCTGGTGGAGCGAGTGAGTGCGGCGACCGGAGGCCTTCCCGTCGAGCTGGTCTGCGACGGCGTCGCGATCGCCGCGGCCGAGCACTGGCTGGGAGCTGCCCGCGGCCACGACAACGCGCTGTGCATGGTCGTGTCGACCGGCGTCGGCGGCGGGCTCGTTCTCGGCGGCTCTCTCCACCCCGGCCCGAGCGGCAACGCCGGCCACATCGGACACATCAGTGTCGACCTCGACGGCGACCCCTGCCCGTGCGGGGCGCGCGGCTGCGTCGAGCGCATCGCCAGCGGCCCCAACATCGCCCGCCGCGCACTGGAGGGCGGCTGGCGGCCCGGCCCGGACGGTGACGCCACCGCGGCGGCGGTCGCGGCTGCCGCGCGGGCGGGGGACCCGGTCGCCGTGGCCTCCTTCGAACGGGCCGCACAGGCGCTGGCGGCGGGCATCGCCGCGACGGCCACCCTGGTCGAGATCGACATCGCTGTCATCGGGGGCGGCGTGGCCGGAGCGGGCGAGGTGCTGTTCGCCCCGCTGCGCAGCGCCCTGCGGCGTTACGCGACGCTGTCGTTCGTCCAGAAGCTGACCGTGGCGCCGGCGGTCATGGGCAACGACGCGGGTCTGGTGGGCGCGGCGGCGGCGGCCATCGGTGCGCGCGTGGGCGCGGACGGGGTGGTCCCCGTCTGACGGGCGCCGGCGGGTGGCGACGCGGGACGCCGCCACCCGGTTCCCCGGACTCCTCTGGACGCCGGGACGCCCTCAGCAGGTGATGCGGAGGTCCGCCCAGTCCGCGTGGTCGGAGTCGACGCCGTCGCCCCCGTCGGTGACCACCAGACGGACGACCTGGGCACCGCTGACGTCGGCCGAGACGGACCGGGCCGCCATGGCGTTGGTCAGGACCCCGGTGGACGCCGCCTTCGTGCCGTCCGCCCAGACCTCGAAGGCCACGCTTCCCTTGGCGCCCTTCTCGTCGTCGACCCCGACGCGTGCCGTCACCGTGCTGCACGCGCCGCCCGCGTAGTACTCGACGGCGCTGGCCGCATGCACTCCCAGCCCCTTCGCGTACACCTCGCCGCCGATGGTCAGCGGATGTCCGTCGCCCGCCGCGCTCTCGCCGTTGCTGGTGTCCGTCTCGACCGGTCCGTAGCCGTTGGACGCGGTGAGTTGCGGCAGATCGCTCAGATAGCCGCCGCCGGCCGGTGGAGCCACCACCACATGGGCCTGGAACGGCACCGACGACCGCACCCGTTCCCCGGTGGGGGAGCGGTACTGCGCGGTGAGCGTCAGTTCGTAGGCTCCGCCCGCCGTGCCGGCCGGGGCCGTCACCCGCCAGCGGGTGGTGAGCGCCCCTCCCGTCGGCAGGGCCGGCGCCGCCGTCGCGGAATCGGCCGCTATCCGCCAGCCGGACGGCCCGGTGAGGGCGGCCGACACCTTGACGGCCGGCGTCCGGCCCAGATCGGTGACCCTGGTCGTCAGCAGTGCCGTGCGCCCCGCCTCCATCAGCGGGCTGCCGTCCAGGGCCAGTTCCACCGCGGGCGGATACGCCGCCCAGCGGCTGTCGGCGGTCACGCGCAGCAGCACCGTGCCGTGGGCAGGAACGGTCGTGGAGAGGCCGCCCGCGGTGTTGCGTGTGGTGTGCGCCCACAGGTCACGCACGGTGTACGCGTCGGCCTGCGGGAGCCCCGCTGCCGCGGCCGTCGTCGAGATCCGCTGCGCGCTCCCTGTCTCGTTGAACAGCGCAACCACCCGACTGCCGTCCTGCATCTCCTTGGCGACGACCCAGCGTCCGCCGTCGGAGGAGAGCACGGCACCCTGCTTGCCCAACGGGTCCTGATCGACGGCTATGACCTCGTGATTGGAGAGGATCCCGAATGTCTCGGGCGTCGCCGTACGCAGATCGGAGCCGATGAGCAGCGGTGCGGCCATCACCGACCACATGGAGAAGTGGGTGCGGTACTCCGTGTCGGTCATCCCGCCGTTCCCGACCTCCAGCATGTCGGGGTCGTTCCAGTGGCCGGGGCCCGCGGCCGAGGCGAGCGGCAGGTTCTGCTTCATGATCGACAGCATGCTGCTCCAGCTGTCGTTGATGTCGCCCGTGGTGCGCCAGAGATTGCCCAGTTCAGCGGCCCATTCCCAGGGCCTGTTCTCGCCCCATTCGCAAATGCTGTAGACGATGGGGCGGCGGGTGGCGGCCAGCGCGTCCCGCATGGTCGTATAGCGCGCTTTCGCGTCCACGCCCTGATTGTTGCAGTTGTCGTACTTGAGGTAGTCGACGCCCCAGTCCGCGAACTGCTGCGCGTCGCTGTACTCGTGCCCGAGCGCGCCGGGAAGTCCGACGCTGTCGCAGGTCTTGGTGCCGGCGCTGGTGTAGATGCCGAGCTTGAGACCCTTCGAGTGGACGTAGTCCGCGACGGCTTCGATGCCGTTCGGGAATCGCACCGGATCCGCTTCGAGCTTGCCGTCCGCATTGCGCTGGGGCTTTGCCCAGCAGTCGTCCAGATTGACGAACTCGTAGCCCGCTTCCTTGAGCCCCTTCTCGACGAAGATGTCGGCGATTCCCTTGACCATCGCCTCGTCGAACTCGGCGCGGCAATGGGTCGAGTTCCAGTTGTTGAACCCCATGGGCGGAGTGAGCGCGAGACCGTTGTCGGCCTGTGCGCCGGCCGTCGGCGCCGGGGCGGGGCCAGGGGACTGCGCGGCCGCCGGAACGGTGGCTCCCGCCGCGCACAGGAGGCCTGCGGTCAGCGCTCCGATGACTCTGTGGCGGCTTGTGCGGGTTGTACGGCTTGGAAGATGACGCATCGTTACGTTCCTCCGTACTCGTGCCGAATCGAGCGGCGTCATGTGCACGCCAAGACGAGCGATTACGTTAGAGCCTGTTGAAGTCTGTTGGAAGGGGGGTGGTGTCGGTTGTTCGGTATCTCGTCAAAACCCTTGACGCCACTGCTTGTTGGGGGTGAGATCCAAGCGCACGTTCGGTTGTGTTGGGTTGCCTTCCGGAGGAGGGGGTCATGGCGCACTCGTACGACAGGTCAGATCTGCCCGGCAGTGTCGCGGGACATCGGATGTCCCGGCGAACTCTGCTGCGTGGCACGGCAGTCGGAGCCGGCGCGGTCACGCTTCCCGCACTGCTCACCGCGTGCGGAGGTGGGCCGGGCGGTGACGGCAAGACGATCACTCTGGGCTCGAATTCTTCGGACCCCATTCCGAAGAAGGCGTTCGCTGATGCGTTCAAGGCCTATGCGGCTCAGTCCGACGGTCGGAAGGTGAAGGTCAACACCGTTGACCACAACACTTTTCAGGAGAACATCAACCGCTATCTGCAGGGCAAGCCCGACGACGTCTTCATGTGGTTCGCCGGATACCGCATGCAGTTCTTCGCCAAGAAGGGTCTGCTGTACGACATCAGTGACAACTGGGAGGGCTACCGGGGATTCTCGGACGCGCTGAAGGCCCAGTCCACCGGCGAGGACGGCAAGCAGTACCTGACGCCGTACTACTACTATCCGTGGGCCGTCTTCCATCGGAAGAGCCTCTTCACCGAACGGGGCTACCAGGCGCCCGGAACGCTGGACGAGTACGTCGCCCTCGCCAAGCAGATGAAGAAGGACAAGCTCGACCCCATCGCGTTCTGCGACAAGGACGGCTGGCCCGCCATGGGCACCTTCGACTACATCAATATGCGGACCAACGGATACGAGTTCCACAAGAGTCTGATGGCCGGTGAGGAAGCCTGGACGGACAAGCGGGTCAGGGAGGTCTTCGACACCTGGCGGCGCCTGCTCCCGTACTGCCAGCAGGGTGCCAACGGCCGCACCTGGCAGGAGGCGGCGACCAGCCTCCAGAAGCGCGAGGCCGGGATGGCGGTCTTCGGCCTGCCGCACCCCGGGGCCCAGTTCCCCAAGGGCGAACAGGACGATCTCGACTTCTTCCCCTTCCCCGTCATCAACCCGGAGCACGGTCAGGACGCCGTCGAGGCACCGATCGACGGCTTCCTGCTGGCGAAGAAGTCGAAGAGCCTCAAGAACGAGAAGAGCCTGGAGAGCGCCAAGGACCTGCTGAAGTGGCTCGCCACCGGCAAGGCCGAGGACATCTACCTCAAGAGCGACCCGAACAACATCGCGGTCAGCGACCAGGCGGACACCTCCCAGTACTCCGCCATCCAGAAGAAGGCCGTCGACCTGGTGTCGGGGGCGAAGCAGATCTCCCAGTTCCTGGACCGTGACACCCGTCCGGACTTCTCGTCCACCGTCATGATCCAGGCGATCCAGAAGTTCATCAGCAGTCCGAACGACGTGGACGGCCTGGTCAACGACATCGAACGGCAGAAGAAGACCATCTTCGCCTCGGACTGAACCGGGAGTACCGACCGTGTCGTTCATCTCGGGGCGGCGCGCCGGACGACGGGGCTCGCGGCGGTTCACCCGCCGCGACCTCGTCGTGCTCGGCGCGCTGCTCGGCATACCCGTCCTGCTCGACATCGCCATCGTGTGGGGTCCGACCCTCGCCTCCGTCGTCCTGTCGTTCACCAGCTGGGACGGCATCGGTGACATCGAGTGGGTCGGCACGCGCAACTACACGAACCTCTTCACGAACTACCCGCAGTTCTGGCCGGCCGCCCGCCACAACCTGCTCTGGCTCGCCTTCCTCGGCCTGGTCGCCACACCGTTCGGGCTGCTCCTGGCCGTACTCATCGACAAGGGCGTCCGCTTCAGCCGCTTCTACCAGTCGACCCTGTACATGCCCGTCGTGCTCTCCCTCGCCGTGGTCGGCTTCATCGCGCAGCTGGTCTTCTCCCGCGACCAGGGAGCCCTCAACGCGATCGTCGGCGACACCGCCTCACCGACCGACTGGCTGGGCGATCCCGACCTCAACATCTGGATGGTCCTGCTTGCCGCCGCCTGGCGGCACACCGGCTATGTGATGATCCTCTACCTTGCGGGTCTGAAGGCGGTGGACACCTCCCTCAAGGAGGCTGCCGCGATCGACGGGGCGAGTGAGACCCAGACCTTCTTCCGCATCGTCTTTCCTACGCTGCGCCCGGTCAACATCATCGTCGGCGTCATCACCGTCATCGAGTCGCTGCGCGCCTTCGACATCGTCTACGCGGTCAACCACGGCCGCAACGGCCTGGAACTGCTCTCGGTGCTCGTCACCGACAACATCATCGGCGAGGCCAGCCGGATCGGGTTCGGCTCCGCCATCGCCGTCGTCCTGCTGGTCGTCTCCCTGGGCTTCGTCGTGACGTATCTGGTCCAGGAGATCCGAGGGGAGAAGGACCGATGACCACGCAAGCAGCCGCTGCCAGTCCTGCGCGGCCCGCCCCCAGCACGTCCCGGCGCCGGATCCGCCCCGGCCGGCTCGGCGTGCACGCCTTCCTGATGGCAGTCTCGCTCGCCTTCCTCGCCCCGCTGCTGCTCGCCGTGTACGCCTCGCTCAGGCCCTATGACGAGACCTCGGAGCACGGCTACTTCTCGCTGCCCCGCCATCTCTCGCTGGACTACTACCGGCAGGCGTTCACCGACTCGGGCATGACGAAGTACTTCGTGAACACCATGATCATCGCGGTGCCGGGGGTGCTCGTCACCCTCTTCCTGGCCTCGTTCGTGGCGTTCGCGCTCGCCCGGCTGAGGATGCGCGGCGGGCTCGTCCTGCTGATGCTCTTCACGGCGGGGAACCTGCTTCCGCAGCAGGTGATCGTCACGCCTCTGTACGTCGTCTTCAACCGCATCCCGCTGCCGTACTGGATGTCCGACTCGATGACGATGTTCGACTCCTACTGGGCCGTCATCCTGGTGCAGGTCGGCTTCCAGCTCGGCTTCTGCGTCTTCGTCCTGGCCAACTTCATGCGGACCCTCCCGCAGGAGATCCTGGAGGCGGCCGTCGTGGACGGTGCGGGCGTCTGGACCCAGTACTGGCGGATCACCCTCCCCCTGTGCCGCCCCGCACTCGCCGCCCTGGGCACGCTCCAGTTCACCTGGATGTACAACGACTTCCTCTGGGCACTGGTCTTCATCTCCGACGGCGACAAGCTCCCGGTCACCTCGGCGCTGAACAACCTGCGCGGCCAGTTCTTCACCGACTACAACCTGCTCGCCGCCGGCTCGGTGATCGTCGCGCTCCCGACCCTCATCGTCTTCCTGCTGCTCCAGCGGCACTTCATCGCGGGACTCACGCTGGGGTCCAGCAAGGGGTGATCGGGGAACCGGGGGACGGCCCGGCCGGCCGGCCCGGAACCGGGCCGGCCGACCGTGACGCGGTATTCCTACTCGCAGGCGACCCCATCACCGTCGCGGTCGAGGTGGGACCCGTAGCCGGGGTCCCCCGTGCGAATGGGGTCGGCTCCGGCTGCGCGGACGGCAGTGCAGTTGGCGTAGTACGTCGCCCCGCCGCCGCCGTCGTCGTCATCGTCCGACCCGGAGCCGCCGGAGGTGTCGGACTCGGGTTCGGCGGTGACCTTGACCGTCACTGTTTTGGTGACGGTCGGCGCCGGCTTCGGACTGGCCGTGACGGTCTCCGTGACCGCGGGAACGGGCTTCCCCGATGCGGTGGCGGTCGCTGTGACGGTCACGGTGGGAGCAGCCGAGGCCGCAGCGGTCTTTTCGGTCGTGCCGTCGTCGCCCGCCGAGCCCATGCCGACGCCGATGAAGAACAGGACGATCGCCGCGGGAATGACGACTCGTTTCCTGGTCCAGCCCGGCCGGGGCGAGGGCGGCGTCGGGCCCGGATACGGATCGGGTCCGGGCGGGCGCGGCGGCTGACCCCAAGGCGGCTGACTGGACGGCGGCTGCCCCCAAGGCGGCTGACCGGACGGTGGGTTGTGCGACATGCGTCCCCCTGAAGGTGCGTGGAGAGGCGACCGTAGCCGCGCCGTGCGCGTCGAGGGAGGGCGATGTTCCGGTAGTGACGAAGTTGTGACCAATGTGTGAGGACGGAGTGGATCTCCCATGTGCGCCGTGCTTCTCCGGCGGGCAGTCGGTCTCGGCCGTGCGCCGGTTCCGGGACCCTTGCCGGGCCGGCGCCGAGCTGCGATTCTGGGCCGGTGCCAGGACAGGCGAAGCGGCGGCAGGAGGCTGAGAGGCAGCGGCTTGCCGCTCGCACGGCGCCGGACCTGGGACGGTGGGAAGTGATCTTCGAGACCGGCGACCAGGCGGAGCTGCGCGCACACCTGCGCGGCCTTCGGGAGGCACGGGTCGACGAGGCGACGATCCGGATCGACACACTGTGCGGCCGCCGGGTCCGGCCGACCACGTACCGGCTGAGCCGGTACGTGGCGAACGGCTGAGCGCCGGCGCTTCACCGGCTCAACTGCTGTGTGACACGGCACGTCCGTCGACGGATCCCGCTAACGAGGCGTCTGTACCGAGAACTCGTTGCCGTCGGGGTCGAGCATCAGGACCCTGCCGCCTGCGCCCTCACCGCTGTCGGCGCGCGTCGCGCCGAGTGAGATCAGGCGGTCGATCTCCGCCTCCCCGTCGGCGCCGGCGGGGAGCGCAAGCTCGAAATGCAGCCTGTTCGTGCCTGCCTTGGGTGCCACCGGCGGGCCACCCCAGGTGATCTTCGTCCCGCCGTGCGGTGACTGGATCGCGGTCTCCTGGTCCTGGTCCCAGACCAGCGGCCACCGCAGGGCCTCGCTCCAGAAGTAGCCGACCTCCTGCGTCCCGTCGCAGGCCACCGCTCCGATGGAACCGGTGTCGGCGAGGAACTTGTTGCCGGCCTCGATCACACAGAACTCGTTGCCGTCGGGATCGGCGAGCACCACATGCCCGTCTTCGGGGACTTGCCCCACATCGATGTGTTTCGCGCCGGACTCGAGCGCCCGGGCGACCGTCTGCTGCTGATCCTCCTGGGAGGTGCTCGTCAGGTCGAAGTGCGCCCGGTTCTGGCCGGTCTTCGGCTCCTGGCTCGGCAGGAAACGGAGGCGGAACCCGTCGGGATCAGGGGGCAGGAGCGCGACGTCGTCGTCCGGACCGGCGGCCGGCTCCCAGCCCAGGACCCCGGACCAGAACCGTGCCAGAGCGGACGGCCGAGTCGCGTTGAAGCAGATGGCGAACAGTTGACTGGTCATACTCCGGGTGTCTCCGCTTCCTTGTGGGGCGCCACGGCCTCGTCGTTCCCGCGGGGCGCATCCTAGGAGGGGCTGGGCTCCGCCCGCACCCGGGTTTCCTGCGGGGGCCGACGGAGCGGATCGTGGCGCGGCGTCCGGGGCGGGGTGCGGCGATCCCTCCCCGGACTCGAAGGCGGCCGGCCCTGAGTCCGGCACCGTGCGCGTGACACCCGGAACGCGCCCACTGCTGGGAGGTACGCCCGGATGGCCGAGACCGCTCGGACGGCGCGAGCCGAGGGCGCCGTCGGCAGCGGGCCCGGTCAGCCGCAGGCCGAACCGGTACGGAGCCGAAGAAGCAGGGCACCGGGCGGGCCCACATGCCTCCGATCGAGTCACGCGGGCCCACCGGCCGGGGAAGTTGTCAGTGGTCGGTGCGATCCTGCGGGTATGGACGAGATCATGCGGCGACGGGTGTACGGCGCCGACCACGACGACCCGGATCCGGGCCCCCGGCCGGGGCGGGTCTACCGGGAGCTGGTGGGCGGCCCGCTCGACGGGCTGCTGCTGGACGTGACCGGCTGGACGAAGGTGGCACTGGCGGACGGCTCCGCCCTGATCACCGAGATCGGTGCCTACGGGGCGGGCGGCCGGGCCGAGTACGGGCCGCGGGCGCAGGATCCGTACAAGTGGGACTGGCGGGGCGACACGCCCTGAGGGGAGTGCGGCAGGAGGTCGGGAACAAGCCGTCCCGGCCGTCCCCCGGAGGACGATCCCGGGGCGCACGGGAGCGTCCCCTCGATCCGGACGAGCCGGCCGCCGGCCGTGCACTCCGCGACGAGGTGGTGGGCCCGCGTGGCTGGTGCGCCGACGATGCGCACTGCCGAGAGCCGACGGCCGGCCCCTTTCGAGGTGACCGGCCCGAGGGGCCTCGCGGCAGAGGTGCCTCGTCCAGCAGCAATCAGCTTCGCCCCGGGCCCTCCGCCCATGCGTCCCCGCGGGCGTCAGCGGCCGCGGTCCGAGGACTGCTGAGGAACGACCACCAGGAACGCGTCCTGTTCCAGGTCCATCACGACCTCCGCAGCCACGCCCTCGCCCCGACGGGCCGCAGCGAACTCCTCCGCGGGCCAACTGCCCCGCGGGCCCCCGGCGGGAAACTGCTCAAGTACGGTGCGACGCACGGTCCGCCCCCTGTCGTTCGTTCTGCTGCCCGCTCCAACGACGCTCCCGCCGTCGCCGTTACGGCCCCATGAGGCCCGGGCGGGCGCCGTCCCCGTACCGGAAGACGCCGGCCGGCTGGCCGGCACTGTTGCGTTCGCGCATCGGCATCGCCACAGTCGTGTTTTCGCGGCAGGGTGTTGCGGGCAAGCCACTGGGGGCTACGGAAGAGGGGGAACCGTGATCGTCTGGATCAACGGTGCGTTCGGCGCGGGCAAGACCAGCGCCGCGCGTGAACTGATCGATCTGCTCCCGAACAGCACCTTCTACGATCCGGAACTGACCGGCACGGGGCTGGGATCCCTGCTGCCGCAGAAGAGGTTCGCCGAGGTGACCGACTTCCAGGATCTGCCGATCTGGCGGCGCCTGGTGGTGGACACCGCGGCAGCGCTGCTCGCCGAAGTCGGTGGGGTACTGGTGGTGCCGATGACGCTGCTGCGACAGGAGTATCGCGACGAGATATTCGGAGGGCTCGCCTCCAGACGCATCGCGGTACGTCATGTCCTGCTCTCACCTGAGGAAACGATCCTGCGCCAACGGATCGCCCACCGGGCGGAGTTCCCCGACGATCCGGTGAAGACCGACGGGACCGGACGATGGGCGTACGACCGCATCGAGACCTACCGCTCGGCGCTCGACTGGATCAGCAGGGACGCGCACACCATCGACAACAGCGCGCTCACCCCCCGCGAGACGGCCGAGCGCATCGCCGACGCCGTACGCACCGGATCGGCCCAGGCCTGCGAGATCGTCCAGACACCCGACCCGACGGCAGAGACCGTCGCGGCCGGCGTGCTCCTCTTCGACGAACACGACCGCGTGCTGCTCGTCGATCCCACCTACAAGCCCGGCTGGGAGTTCCCCGGGGGTGTGGTGGAGGCGGGCGAAGCACCGGCGCAGGCCGGGATCAGAGAGGTGGCCGAGGAGATAGGCATCCACCTCGAACGGGTGCCCAAGCTTCTCGTCGTCGACTGGGAGGCACCCCAGCCGCCCGGCTACGGCGGACTGCGGCTGCTCTTCGACGGCGGCACACTGGCGGGCACGGACGCCCAGCGGCTGCTGCTGCCCGGGTCCGAACTGCGCGGCTGGCGGTTCGTCACCGAGGAGGAGGCGGCCACCATGCTGCCCCCCACCCGGTACGAGCGGCTGCGCTGGGCACTGCGCGCCCGCGAACGCTCAGCCGTGCTCAACCTGGAGGCCGGAATCCCGGTCGGCTGAGGCACGCATGACCGCGACGGCGTCCGTGGTGAGAGGTTCACCGTGACCGAAGCAGACCGTGGTCGCCTCCAGCGCGGCCAGCCGACGGAAGGAGGCCGCGGCCTGCTCGCGGTCGATGTTGAACACGCCCAGCATCACCTGCCCCGCCTCGGCGACACAGTCACCCGTGAACAGCACCCGGTGGCGGGGCAGATGGAGGCCGATGGCTCCCGGGGTATGACCGGGGGAGTGGACCACCCGTGCCCCACCGCCGAACGGCAGCACCGCGCCGTCGGACAGCTCGGTGTCGACCCGGGTCGGCGGACCCACGGGCACGGTCAGCGCGTTCTCGTACAAGGGGCGCTCCCAGTCGAGCAGGACCGGATCACCGATCTCCTCCTCGCCCCGGATCACCGGAGCGTCGAGCCGGTGGGCAAGGATCTCGGCACCATGGCGGTCGGCCAGTTCCTGGGCGGCGCCGAAGTGGTCGCGGTGGCCGTGGGTGATCACGATGCGGGCGATGCGGGCGGGGTCGTGACCGAGCCCGCGCACCGCATCCTCGATGGCGGATGCCGCGCTCACGTCACCCGCGTCGATCAGGGTCAGTTCCGTCCCGTCGCGCCAGAGGTACGCCTGGCCGATCCGGAACCGGAACATGTGCAACTGGGGAAGCACCTCGACGATGTCCATGCCCCCGAACGTACGCAGAAGCGGGCGCCTGCCGCGCGGATCTACGCTCCGGGCGAGCTTCGCCCAGAGCGTAGCGGCCGGAACGGAGCGCGCCCGCTCCGGCCCGCCACCGAGTTGTTCAGGCCTGCTTGGAGGCGGCGTAGTTCTGCAGGAACAGCGCTTCGGCGACCGAGAGCCGCTCCAGCTCCTGGGGCGACACGCTCTCGTTCACCGCGTGGATCTGCGCCTCGGGCTCGCTCAGCCCGATCAGCAGGATCTCGGCCTCCGGATACAGCTCGGCGAGCGTGTTGCAGAGCGGGATCGAACCGCCCATGCCGGAGGACTGCATCTCCTGGCCGTCGTACGCGATCCGCATGGCATCGGCCATCGCAGTGTACGCGGGGCTCGTGATGTCGGCACGGAACGGCTGCCCCTGGCCGACCTGCTCGACCGAGACCCTCGCCCCCCACGGGGCGTGCGCCCGCAGGTGTGCGGTGAGCAGCTTCGTCGCCTCACCGGCGTCCGTGCCCGGCGGCACCCGCAGGCTGATCTGCGCCCGCGCGCTCGCCTGCACCGAGGGCGTCGCGCCCACCACCGCGGGGCAGTCGATCCCGATGACCGTGACCGCGGGCCGTGCCCAGATCCGGTCGGCGACCGTACCCGTGCTGATCAGGCCGACCCCGTCGAGGACCTTGGCATCCTTGCGGAACTCCTCCTCCGGGTACTGCAGACCGTCCCACTTCGTGTCCGTCGTGAGGCCGTCGACGGTCGTCGTGCCGTCCTCGGCGCGCAGCGACGCGAGCAGCTGGATCATCGCGGCCAGGGCGTCGGGTGCGGCGCCGCCGAACTGGCCGGAGTGCAGATTTCCCTCAAGGGTGTCGAGCTGCACCCGCAGCATCGTCATCCCGCGCAGCGTCGAGGTGACGGTCGGCAGGCCCACCCGGAAGTTGCCGGTGTCGCCGATCACCACGGTGTCCGCGGCGAGCAACTCCGGGTGAGCCTGCGCGTACTGCTCCAGGCCCCCGGTGCCCTGCTCCTCCGAGCCCTCCGCGATCACCTTGACGGAGACCGGGACCCCGCCGTTCGCCTTGAGGGCGCGCAGCGCGAGGAGGTGCATGACGAAGCCGCCCTTGCAGTCGGCCGCGCCCCGGCCGAACCAGCGCCCGTCACGCTCCGTCAGCTCGAACGGCGGGGAGATCCAGGCGGACTCGTCGAGCGGCGGCTGCACGTCGTAGTGCGCGTACAGCAGCACGGTGGGCGCCCCGGCAGGACCGGGCAGGAAGCCGTAGACGGACTGGGTGCCGTCCGGGGTGTCGAGCAGGGCGACATCCTGGAACCCCTCGGTGCGCAGCGCCCCGGCCACCCACGCGGCAGCCGCTTCGCACTCGCTCTTCGGGAACACCGCGGGATCCGCCACCGACTGGAAGGCCACCAGCTCGGTCAGCTCCGCCTTGGCGCGGGGCATCAGCGAGGCGACGGTCTCGGAAATCGGTTGGGCGGTCATGGGCACGCTCCTCGTAGGTGCGACGTTATGTCTACGTATCCGGGTACATGAACGCCAGGAGTGCGGCGTTGCAGGTACGACGGGGACTCGGCCGATCCTCCCACAGCAGGGGCCGGCCGCAGCGCGCCGTAGGATGCCGGAAGCAGCTTGGGCCACTGGTCGGATCGGGAGCAGAAGCACATCGTGAGCAGCGAGAACGCAGACGCCGGACATGAGCACGAAGAGTCGTCCGTGTGGGACGTCGTCGTAGTCGGCGCCGGACCGGCGGGAGCTTCCGCGGCATACGCGGCGGCGGTCGCCGGCCGTCGGGTACTGCTTCTGGAGAAGGCGGAACTGCCCCGTTACAAGACGTGCGGCGGCGGCATCATCGGGTATTCGCGCGACGCGCTGCCACCCGGTTTCGAACTGCCCCTGCAAGACCGGATCCACGCGGTCACGTTCTCGCTGAACGGCAGACTGGCACGCACCCGCCGCTCCAGGCGCATGCTCTTCGGCCTCATCAACCGCCCCGAGTTCGACGCGGGCCTGGTCGAGGAGGCGCAGAAGGCAGGTGCGGAGCTTCGCACCGGGGCGACGGTCTCCCGGGTTGAGCAGCACGGCGCAGCCGTGCCCGACCGGCGCACGGTCGCGGTCGTGCTCTCCGGTGGCGAGACCGTCCTGGCCCGTGCGGTCGTGGGCGCGGACGGCAGCGCCGGGCGGATAGGAGCACATGTCGGGGTGAAGCTCGACCAGGTGGACCTCGGCCTGGAGGCCGAGATCCCCGTGCCGGAAACGGTCGCGGAGGACTGGGCGGGCCGGGTGCTGATCGACTGGGGCCCCATGCCGGGGAGTTACGGCTGGGTGTTCCCCAAGGGGGACACGCTGACGGTCGGTGTCATCTCGGCACGCGGCGACGGCGGCGGCACCAAGCGGTATCTGGAGGACTTCATCGCGCGGCTCGGTCTGGCCGGCTTCGAGCCGAAGATCTCCTCCGGCCATCTGACACGTTGCCGCAGCGACGACTCGCCGCTGTCGCGCGGCCGGGTGCTGGTGTGCGGGGACGCCGCAGGTCTGCTGGAGCCTTGGACCCGGGAGGGCATCTCGTTCGCGCTGCGTTCGGGACGGCTCGCCGGTGAGTGGGCTGTGCGGGTCGCGGAATCGCACGACGCGGTGGACGCCCGCCGCCAGGCGCTCAACTACGCGTTCGCCATCAAGGCCGGGCTCGGCGTGGAGATGAGCGTGGGGCGGCGCATGCTGAAGCTCTTCGAGCGCCGCCCCGGCATGCTGCACGCGGTGCTGACGGGCTTCCGTCCGGCGTGGAACGCGTTCGCGGGCATCACCCGCGGGACGACCTCACTGGCCGAACTGGTCCGTTCGCACCCGCTGGCGCAGCGGGCGCTGTCGGCGATGGACTGTTAGGGACTGCTGTCACACCCGGGTGCGGGCCGGATCCGGCAGTACGGAGGATCCGTCCGCGGCCCGGTGCTCGTCGCCATACTGCCGCGGGTCACTTCTCGACGGCGATCACGGCCGCGGGTCAGTTCTCGGCGGTGATCACGGCCGCGGGTCAGTTCTCGACGGCGATCCGGAAGACGGGGTGGTCGGGGCAGGCCGCCAGCAGCTCGGCGTCCGTGGACCTGGCCGTGATGCCCTTGAAGTACTGGTTGACCTCCCAGCCCCAGCGCTCCAGGTAGGCGCGGACGACGATCACCTTCCGCTCGTCGTCCGCGATCTCCACGGCTGTGAAGGCGCGGGTCCTGCGGCCCACCCTCAGCTCGCCGCTGCCCGCGGCCCGCATGTTGCGCACCCACTGCGAGTGCCCCCGTGCGGAGACGAGGTACTGCACGCCCTCATGGGTGTGGAGGTTCACGGGGATGCGCTGCAGCTGCCCGCTCCTGCGGCCCCGCACCGAGAGCTCCTGCGAACCGAGCAGGCTGACCCCGTGCCGCGCCAGCCAGCCGATGACGCCGTTCATCCGGATCGCGAACGGGCTGCCCTGAAGATAGTACGGCTGCGACATAGGGACCCCCACAGTTTGGGAGAGCGGTGCTCTCGCTTGAGATCAGTGTGCACGCAATGGGTGCTCGAACGCAAGAGCAGTGCTCTCGTTATTGGTCGGTGCTCGCATTCGTGGCAGACTGGCAGCCATGAGCGCTATCAGGGGAGCCAGGGAACGGGCCCGCATCGAGGTCACCGCAGCCATCAAGAACGAGGCGAGGAAACAGCTGGCGGCCGAGGGAGCGGCGAAGCTCTCGCTGCGCGCCGTGGCACGCGAACTCGGCATGGTGTCCTCGGCGCTCTACCGCTATTTCCCCAGCCGCGACGAACTGCTCACCGCGCTGATCGTCGACGCGTACGACTCCGTCGGCGAAGCCGCCGAGCGCGCTCACCGGATCGCCACGGCCGAGACCGCCGTCTCCGCCGGGGGCGTCCCTGCGAAGTCCGCCGCCTCCGCCCCGCCCGCCGCAGCCGCCGCGCCCAGCCACCTGGCCCGCTGGGTCGCGGTCGCGTGCGCCGTACGGGAATGGGCCCTCGCCCACCCTCACGAGTACGCGCTCATCTACGGCTCGCCCGTGCCCGGTTACACCGCACCGCAGGCGACCATCGGTCCCGCTTCCCGGGTCGGCCTCGTCCTCGTCGCCATCGTGGAGGACGCGCACCGTGAGGAGGGGATCGCGCTGCCGCCGCTCGCCGGTGAACTGCGTGCCGAGGCCGAGCGGCTCGCCGCCGACCTCGCCCCTGGCCTTCCGCCGGCGGTGGCCGCGCCTCTCGTCGCCGCGTGGTCGCAGCTCTTCGGACTGCTGTCGTTCGAGATCTTCGGTCAGTTCAATCGCGTCGTCGAGGCACGCGAGATCTTCTTCCGGCAGGCCGTGACGGAGTTGGCCCGCAGCGTCGGCCTCCTCGGCCTGCGCCCGTAGGGCCGGCGGCGCAGGGGAAAGACCGGCGTCGGCGGGTCCCGGGGGCCGCCGGAAGGCGCCCGCCCCCGTTACCCCCGTACTCCCCAGGGAGTACGGGTGATCACCACGCCCGGCGGACGCCGGGGCGCGGCCGCGCGGTCTAGCGTGGCCGACATGGAAGAGCAGCGCGCACAGGCAGACGGCGGTCCTCCCGGGGAACAGGGCGGACCGCCGCGCCGACCGCCCTGGGCGCGGGGCGGGCCGGAGGAAGGGACGGCCGGCTCCCAGGGCCTGGGGCACCTCTGGCGCCACGGAGAGCCGCCGCGCTGGCTGACGGGCACCCGAGGGGGGTCCGCCGGCCGGCTGCCATGGGCGTCCACGATCCTGCTGGGTGTCTTCGTGATGGTCGGCTCGGCCTTCGCTGCCCGCGGACAGCTGGATGAGAAGGCTCCGCTCGACCTCTTCGCCCGCCTCCTCCTCTTCGCCGCCGTGGCGGTACTGCTGCTGCGCCACCGTCACCCCGTGGCGGCCGTCTTCGGGGCCTCGGCCGCGGCGACGGTCTACCTCGGCGCCGGCTACCCGTACGGCCCGGTCTTCCTGGCCGTGGCGGTGGGCTGTTTCAGCGCCGTCGTCGCCGGGCACCGGCGGGCCGCATGGTCGGCCGTCGCCATGGTGTGGATGGGTCACCTCGTGGTGGCGCACTGGCTCTACCGCTGGCTGCCCCCGGACGACGACTCCGCATCGCCCTGGGGGCAGGAACTCGGCGTCGCCGCCTGGGTGGTGGCCATCATCGCGGCCGCCGAGTTCGTCCGCGTACGACGTGAGCAGTGGGCCGAGCAGCGGGCCGAGCGGGCACGCGCCGAGAAGCGCCGGGCCGACGAGGAACGGCTGCGGATGGCCCGGGAGCTCCACGACGTCCTCGCGCACAGCATCTCCGTCATCAACGTCCAGGCAGGTGTCGGACTCGCGCTGCTGGACACCGACCCCGAGCAGGCCCGCACCGCGCTCACCACCATCAAGGACGCCAGCAAGGAGGCGCTCGGCGAGGTGCGACAAGTGCTGGACACCCTCCGTGCGCCCGGCGACGCGCCCAGGTCTCCGGCACCCGGACTGGACCGGCTTCCCGAACTGGTCGAACAGGCCGCGAGTACCGGACTGACCGTCACCGTCGAGACGGAGGGCGTACGCGGCGCCGTGCCGCCCGGCGCGGACCTGGCCGCTTTCCGGATCGTCCAGGAGGCGCTGACCAACGTGGTGCGGCACTCCGGTTCGCGCACCGCGCAGGTCCGGGTCGGCTACGGGCCGGGCCGCCTCACGCTCCGCATCGACGACGAGGGGCCCGCCACCGGCACGGACGCGGGGGGCAGCGGCAACGGACTGGCCGGGATGCGAGAGCGGGCCGCGGCCCTGGGTGGCACGATCGAGGCGGGGACCCGCCCCGACGGCGGCTTCCGGGTACGGGCCGAACTCCCGCTGCCGGACGGTAGGGCGGCGCACCAGAAGGAGACACCGTGATTCGCGTACTGCTCGCCGATGACCAACTGCTGGTCCGGGCGGGATTCCGGGCCCTCCTGGATGCCCAGCCGGACATCGTGGTGGTGGGCGAGGCCGCCGACGGTGAGGAGGCCGTCCGTCTGGTGCGCGAACTGCGGCCGGACGCCGTGCTGATGGACATCCGCATGCCGCACCTCGACGGCCTCGCCGCGACCCGGGCGATCACCCGGGATCCGGAGTTCGACGCGGTGAAGGTGGTCATGCTCACCACCTTCGAACTCGATGAGTACGTCTTCGAGGCCATCCGCTCCGGAGCCTCCGGTTTCCTGGTCAAGGACACCGAGCCGGAGGAGTTGCTGCGGGCCGTCCGGGCGGTCGTCGGCGGGGACGCGCTGTTGTCGCCGGGTGTCACGCGCCGCCTGATCGCCGAGTTCGCCGCCCGGTCCAAGGAGCCCGCCGCAGCGACGGCGCTGACCGAACTGACCGATCGGGAGCGGGAGGTGATGGCGCTGGTCGGCATCGGTCTGTCCAACGAGGAGATCGCCCGTCGTCTTGTCGTCAGCCCACTCACCGCCAAGACCCACGTCAGCCGGACCATGGTGAAACTCGGCGCGCGCGACCGGGCCCAACTCGTGGTGCTGGCCTATGAGTCGGGGTTGGTGCGCCCGGGCTGGCTGGGCTGATCCGGCAGCACGGGGCCACGCCCGTCGATCTCGCGCTCCGTGGTGCGGCGGCCGAACCGCCACAGCACGTCGACGACGCGGCCGATGAACACCAGCACGGCCACGACGGCCGCGGCCACGAGCAGTCCCGTCCCCACACCGCCGCCCGAAGCCGTCAGAAGAGCCGGGGCGCACACCACGACGAAGGCGGCCCCCGCCAGCAGGGCTCCGGTGAACACGGCGAAGCCGATCTCGACGGTCATCGCGTCACGGTCGGCCTGGCTTCGCTGCCCCATGTCCGAAGTGTCACAGGTGCCCGGGCGGGCGGACAAGGCCGCCCGCCGTGTGCCCCCGCCGTATCAGGACCAGGTGACGGAGGAGTTCTCGCGCCACAGATGGGCGAGGCCCGGGTCGCCGGTCACCGTGAGGGCCGTCATCGGCCGCCGGTTCCAGAGCGTCAGGTAGAGCTCCTGGGCGGTGGCGCTCAACTCGCAGTCCACGGGCGGCAGCGCCGAAGGCTCGTCCTCGCGCACGGCTGCCGGGTGCTCGGTGGAGAGCCTTACGGTCCACACGGTGCCGGTGTCCGTGGCACGCACGCGCAGTGTGCGCGGCACATCGGTGCGCACCCTGCTCCTGGGGCGGGCGTGGAAGCCGCACAGCAGCTCGTCGACTCCGTCCACCGCGTGGTCGGGAGCCACGGGGGAGAGGACCCCGCCCCGCGCGGACTCGGCGTCCGCCCGGTGGATCGTCGTCTCGTGCGCCTGCCGGCGCGCCCAGAAGGCCAGGGGTGACGGCGCCGGGAGGAAGGCCCAGCACTCCAGGTCCTCCGGTGCACGCTCCAGCGCCTCCACCAGGAGCTGGTGCCCGGCGCGGAACCGGTCGAGCAGCGCGGGCCCGTCCAGGTCCGGCTCCCCGGCGTCGGGGACGTACTGGACGTGGCCCTCGGTCACGAAGGCGGCCGCCCAGGTGTGCACCATGGCGGTGTGCCTGAGCAGGTCGCGCACCTGCCAGTCCGGGCAGGTGGGCACCGGTGCACCGGTGCCCACCTGCTGGGCCGCCTCGGCCAGCAACCGGCCCTCGGTGGCCAGGGATTGTATGTACTCCGCGATCTTCATGCCGAGGATTGTGCCAGGGGGTCAGGCGCCCTGGGGGCGAGCCTGACGGGTCCGGCCACGGCCGCCGCGCACCAGCTGTACGAACCAGCCCAGCGCGAGCGACTGCACCAGCACGGAGACCACCAGAGCGAGATGAACGAGCCAGGCGGGCCCGCCGACCGTCTCCGCGCCCAGTGTCGCGCTCACTCACCCCTGTGTGGCCGCATTGCGTGCCGCGTATCCCAGCGCTGCCGCTGCCAGAGCCAGCAGTGCCACCGTCGTCAGCGCCACGGGCAGGGAGAACCAGTCGGCCAGGAAGCCGATCGACGGCGGTCCGAGCAGCATGCCGCCGTAGCCGAGCGTCGAGGCCGCGGCCACTCCGCCCGGACCGGCGAGCTCACCGGCCCTGCCGACCGCCACCGGGAAGATGTTCGCCAGGCCGAGTCCGGTGACGGCGAACCCCAGGAGGGCGAGCCAGGCGGTCGGGGCGAGCGAGCCGAGCAGCATTCCGGCAGCCGCTGTGCCGCCGCCCGCGACCAGGGTGCGGGTCTGCCCCAGCCGTTCGAGCAGTACCGTGCCGCTGAGCCGGCCCGCCGTCATGGCGAGCGCGAAGAGCGAGTAGCCGGCTGCCGCCACCCCGGGGTGGGCGTGCAGGTCCTGCTCGAGGTGCAGGGCGCCCCAGTCGGCCAGAGCGCCCTCGCCGTACGCGGTGCAGAGCGCGATCACGCCGAAGAGGAGCACCACACGGCGCGCCCGTCCGGTCAGGCCGTGGGTGACCTCCTCACCGTCTGCCGGCGTGGGCGCGGGCTTCAGCGACGGGTATCGCAGCAGGACCGGGCCTGCGAACGCGGTGACGAGCAGACCGATTCCGGTCAGGCATAGCAGGTGCGCGGAGGGCGAGAGGCCCCCCGCGACCAGACCTCCGAGGCCGGCCCCGATCATGCCCCCGAGGCTGAACGCGGCATGGAAGCTGGGCATGACGGGACGTCGCAACGTGGCGACCAGGTCGACGGCGGCGCTGTTCGCCGCCACGTTCATGCCGCCGTACGCGGCACCGAACACCAGCAGTACCAGTCCGAGGGAGAGCGCCGAATGGGTCCGGGCGGGCAGGGCGATGCTGAGCGGCAGCAGGACGCCGCAGACCACGGTCACCGGATGGCTGCCGAAACGGCGGCACAGCCGGCCGGTGAGCATCATGGTGATCACTGCGCCTGCGGACACGCCGAGAAGTGCGAGGCCGAGGGTGGAGGCCGAGGCGCCGGTCTGCTGCTTGATGGCCGGGATGCGGACCACCCAGCCGGCGAAGAGGAACCCGTCGAGGGCGAAGAACACGGTCAGCGCGGTACGGAGGCGTGTCGATGAAGGTGGGGCGGTGTTGCCGCCCGGTCCCCCCGGCAGTGCCGTCCGCAGTTTGTTTAGTTGCGGCACAAACTCAGCATAGGGGCCCGCGGAGGACTGGCGCAAGACGGCCGGCCTCCGGGCCGGGGGTGCGGGCCGCGGGTGGCCGTTCCACGCCTCGGAGGCGGGCGGCGCGGCGCGGAGGACGTGAGCCGCAGCGTCCGCAGCACCTCCGGATCATGGGAGACTCGCCCCCATGAACGGCAAGGTGTCCACCACCCGGACGAAGTTGGAGAGGGGCCGCAGCGCGCTCGGACCCGCGCTGGAACTGGTCCACACCGGACGCGCGCCCACCCGTGCCGTCCTCACGTCCGAGCTGGGCGTCACCCGCGCCACCGCCGGGGCGGTCGCCGCGGAGCTGGAGGCCCTCGGCCTGATCCGGGTCGACTCCAGCCCCGGCTCGGCCGCGGGCTCGCAGGGCCGGCCCTCGCACCGGCTGGCCGTGCGCGAGACCGGGCCGGTGGCCCTCGCCGCCCAGGTGCACTCGGACGGCTTCCGCGCCGCGCTGGTCGGGCTCGGCGGCCGGCTGGTCGCGACCGCCCCCGGCTGTGTCACCATCACGGCCGATCCCGCTCAGGTCATCGGTGAAGTGGTGGACGACTGCGCCCGGTTGCTGCGCGACAGTGGTCTGCGATGCGTGGGAGCGGGCCTCGCGGTGCCCTCCGCCGTCGCCGAGCCCGAGGGCACGGCCCTCAATCCGCTCCACATCGCCTGGCCCGCCGGCGCCCCGGTCCGCGAGATCTTCGCCACCTGCGTCCGCGAAGCGGGCATCACCGGGCCCGCGTTCACCGGCAACGACGTCAACCTCGCCGCGCTCGCCGAGCACCGTCACGGAGCGGGGCGCGGGGCCCAGCACCTCCTGTGCGTCGCCACCGGCCACCGCGGGGTCGGCGGCGCACTCGTCCTGGACGGCCGCCTGCACACAGGGAGTTCGGGCCTCGCCCTGGAGGTCGGCCACCTCACCGTCAACCCCGAGGGCCGCCCCTGCCACTGCGGCGGCCGCGGCTGCCTCGACGTCGAGACCGACCCGCTCGCCTTCCTCACCGCGGCCGGACGCGCCCCCGGCCCCGAGGAGTCGCTGCTCAAACAGTCCGGGGACCTGCTGCGCACCGAGTACCACGACATGGCGGTCCGCAACGCCGCCGAGGAGCTGATCGACCGGCTGGGCCTCGGGCTCGCCGGACTCGTCAACATCCTCAACCCGGACCGCATCATCCTCGGCGGGCTGCACCGCGCCCTGCTGGACGCCGACCCGGAGCGGCTGCGCGCGGTGGTCGCCGACCGCAGCCTGTGGGGACGCAGTGGCAGTGTGCCGATCCTGCCCTGCACCCTCGACCACAACAGCCTGGTCGGGGCGGCGGAGCTGGCCTGGCAGCCGGTGCTGGACGATCCGCTGGGCGCGCTCGCCTGAGGGATGGCCGGCCGCGGCTACGGAGCAGGCCCTCAGCGCGACGGTGCCGGTGCCTCGAAGGCGAACGCCCGTGCCGGGTTGGCGATCAGCAGGTCCTCCACGGTCCCCGCTCCCAGTACCTCGGTCAGCCGCGGCCGCAGCCTGTGCAGCAGATGCGGCATGCCCGGGGTCTCCGGCACGGTGGTGTCGCCGCCCAGCAGCAACTGCCCGGCGAACCCCGCTTCGGTGAGTGCCGCGAGCTCCTCGGGCAGTCGCCAGTCCGTCGCGTGATGGGCCCGCGAGGGACCGTCGAACGCGAGGAACGCCCCGGCCCGCGCCACCTCCCGCTGTGCGGCGCCGTCGGGTGACCGGCCGAGATGCCCGAGGATCACGCGATGCGGTGGGACGCCCAACGTGCCGCACACCAGGTCGAGTACGTCCTGAGCGGCCGTCCCCAGCTCCAGATGGACGGCGATCGGCGCCCCTGTCCGGTGATGCGCCTCGGCGGCCGCCGTCATGGTGAGCCGCGCATGGGCGTCGACCGTGTGGAAGGCGCCGGCCACCTTGATCAGGCCCGCCCGCACCGCAGTCGAGCCGATCCCGTCGGTCAGCTCGGAGACGAACAGCGAGGCGAGGTCGTCCCGGATCCGGTCGAGCAGCGCGGCCGGGTAGTGGACGGCCTGGTGCAGCCCCGTCGCCGCGACCACATGCGTGCCCGTCGCACGGGACAACTCCGCCAGCACATCGGCCCGGCGCCCCATGCCGTACGGCGTCCACTGCACCACGGACCGGCCGCCGAACCCGCGGAAGGCCCGCAGTCGTCCGGCCGCCGCCACGGGGTCGTCGAGCTCCTGGCCCGGCAGCACCGGGCTGCGAAGGAAGAGATGGTCATGGGCGTCGCACACGCCGAGCTCGTCCGCGGGGATGTCCCCGAGGACGGTGCGGACCGCCGCTACCACTGGCGCCCCTTCCCGAGCCGGCCGCGTTCCGGCACGCTGAGACGGAGCACTTCGTAGCGGTCGCCGCCCTCCCTTGGTGCTGGGTGCTCCCAGAGCGTGAAGTGGAGCAGTTCCCAGTGGCGGGGGTCGGCGGCCAGTGCCGTAGCGACAGCGCCGGGTTCCTTCGCGAGCCGCCGGCTCTCCTCCAGGGCGGCGGCGACCGCGTCCGCCGGAGCGGCTGACGGCGGAAGGGGCGAGCGGAGGCGGGTGGCCGAGCGGGGGAGCGCGGCCGACGCAGGGCCTTCCTCGTACGAGAGCCCCGTCCAGTGCTGCACCTCGGGGCGCCCGAAGTCCTGCACGATGCCCTGGAATCCCGGTCCCCAGAGGAAGGAGTTCATCCCCTCGGGCGCGGTCCACAGATAGAGCGGTGCGTACTGGTTGACGGGGGAGTCCTCGCCGCGTTCCCTCATCAGGTAGGCCTTGACCCCGAGTCCCGGGAAGGCGTCCATGAGGTGGCCCTTCCTCGCCACCCGGTCACGAATGACGCCCATGTCGTAGTCGGCGGGCAGGGTGATCTCGTACTGCATCGCATGCATCGTGCGCTCCTCAGGCTGCCGGGTACTCGGGGACGCCGGGATCGGTGTGCCAGTGGATGGTGGAGCCGTCCCCGGCCGCCTCGACGAGGGCCAGATGGGTCATGAACGTGTGCGGCGCGGCGCCGTGCCAGTGCCACTCGTCCGGCTCGGTCCACACCGTGTCGCCGGCCCGGATCGCCTCCACCGGACCACCCCTGCGCTGCACGAGGCCCTCGCCCTCGGTGACGTGGAGGACCTGGCCGTGCGGGTGGGTGTGCCAGCCGGTGTGGCCGCCCGGTGCGAAGTGCACACTGAACATGCGCAGCCGGGAGGGTGGTTCGGGGGCGGCGATCTCGTCGATCCATACGGACCCGTTGAAGTGCTCGGCCGGTCCGGACTGCGTGCCGGGCCGGTTCCTGATGATGCGCATGCGTGCGGTGCTCCTCGGTGTGGGGGATGTACGACGGGGCGTCAGGGGGAGTCCGTACGAGGGGAGAGCAACGTCAGCAGTCCGCGGGCGGCCGCGTCGAACGCCTCCGTCGAACCCGAGGCGCGGGCCAGCACATAACCGCCCTGCACCGTCGCGACGATCGACGCCGCGATGTCACCGGGCACCAGGGAGCGGTCGAACTCGCCGCGGTCCAGGCCTTCCTGGACGATCCCGGCGAGCCGGCCACGGAGCCAGGCGATCGTCTCGTCCACCGGCGCCCGCAGCTCGTCGTTCGCGATGACCTCCGGGTCCATGGTCAGGCGCCCCACCGGGCAGCCGCGCAGCACATCGCGCTCACGCAGCAGATAGCCCGAGATCCGCTCGTACGCCGACCCGGGGGCGTCCAGCACCCGGGCCGCCGTCCCCCGCAGCTCCTCGGCCGTGCGGCGGATGGCCGCCACGGCCAGATCCGGCTTGCCGGTGAAGTGGTGGTACATGCTGCCCTGGCCCGCGCCCGCCTGCTGCTGGATGGCCTTGGGGCTCGTGCCCACGTAGCCGCGCTCCCACAGGAGCTCCCGGGTGGCTTCGATCAGACGGTCCGAAGTGCTCATGACCTCACTGTACATACCAGTAGGTACAGAATCCAGCCCCCATGCCCCGCAGGCCGGGAGCAGCCGCGCGACCGCCATGTACTCCCGGCGGGGTACGCGCACGGCCGCTGGCCGTAGGACGACGCGGACCCCTCCCGGGAGACAGGCTCGGTGGTGACGGAAAAGCGTGCATCCGAACCGTGAACCGAGGAGCTGACCGAGATGAACACCCTGGCCTTCGACGGCGGACCCGGACCGTGGGTCCTCCTCTTCCCGCTCGTCTGGGCAGCCGTCGTCATCACCGTCGTCACCGTCCTTCGCCGGACCGTATGGCACGGCCGCCGCGGCCCCTGGCAGGTCCGCGCGGAGCGGAACGGCCCCGCCGAGCCCTCACCGATCACCCTGCTCGGACGGCGCTTCGCCGCAGGGGAGATCGACGAGGACGAGTACTGGCGCCGTCTCTCCGTCCTCGACGAGCAGTTCGGCATCCGAGGGAAGGGCGGTGCGGCATGACCACGACCGTTTCCGCGACCGGCACCACGACCGCCGCCCGCGTCGTCGACGCGGTGAAGATGTACGGCACGGGCGACACCGAGGTCAGGGCCCTGGACGGGGTGAGCGTCGGCTTTCCGGCCGGCCGCTTCACCGCGATCATGGGGCCCTCGGGCTCCGGCAAGTCCACGCTGATGCACTGCGCCGCCGGGCTCGACACGCTCACCTCCGGCACGGCCTGCATCGGCGACACCGAACTCGGCGCCCTCGACGACCGCAGGCTCACCCTGCTGCGCCGGCGCCGCATCGGGTTCGTCTTCCAGGCCTTCAACCTGCTGCCGACGCTCACCGTCGCCGAGAACATCACACTCCCCATGGATCTGGCGGGGGAGCGCCCCGACCGGCGCCGGCTGGATGCGCTCATCGACACCGTCGGACTGCGCGACCGGCTGCGCCACCGCCCCAGCGAACTCTCCGGGGGCCAGCAGCAGCGCGTCGCCGTCGCCCGGGCCTTCGCGGGGGATCCGGACGTCGTCTTCGCCGACGAGCCCACCGGCAACCTCGACTCGCGCGCCGGCCAGGAGGTACTCCGGCTGCTGGGCCGCACCGTCCGGCAGACCGGCCGGACCGTCGTCATGGTCACGCACGACCCGGTCGCCGCCGCGCACGCGGACGAAGTCGTCTTTCTCGCCGACGGAAGGCTCGTCGACCGCATGCCGGACCCCACCGCCGAACGCGTACTCGACCGCCTCAAGGCCTTCGACCCCGCACCCGGCAACCAGGGGACGCCATGACCGGCACCCGCGCCTCCCTGCGCATCAGCCTCTCCTCGCTCCGCACCCACCGGCGCCGCTTCGTCGGCACCCTGACCGCCGTCCTGCTCGGCGTCGCCTTCCTCGCCGGCACGCTCGTCATGGGGGACACCCTGCGCGCGAGCTTCGGCACGATGTTCGGCAACGCGGCGAGCGGCACCGACGCCGTCGTCCGCAGCACCGACGTCGTCACCGTCGCAGGCGACTCCGAAGGCACCCGGCAGCCCGTGAGCACGGGCCTCGCGCAGCGCATCGGGCAACTGCCCCAGGTCGCCGCGGCCGCCCCCGCCGTCCAGGGCGCCGGCCAGCTGATCGGCGCCGACGGCAGGCCCATCGGAGGCCAGGGGCCGCCCACCCTGGCCGGGAACTGGATCGACGACCCGAAGCTCAATCCCTACCGGCTGGCGGAGGGCCGCGCCCCCTCCGCACCCGGCGAAGTCGTCGTCAACCGCGGCACAGCGGACAAGGGCGGCCTCAAGATCGGTGACAGGACCGTCCTGCGCACCCCGGACCCGGTCCGGGTCACCGTCGTCGGCCTGGCCACGTTCGGCGGCGAGGACGGCATGGCGCAGGTGACGTACACCGCGATGACGCTCGCCGACGCCGAGAAGCACCTCACCCCGAAGCCCGGCCAGGCGTCGAGCATCCAGGTCCGGGCCGGCCCCGGCACCGGTCAGCAGGAACTCGTCGACGCCCTGCGTCCCGTGCTGCCCCCGGACACCGAGGCCATCACCGGACAGGCCTCGGCCGCCGAGAACCAGGACATGATCTCCGGCGCCTTCCTCAGCCTGTTCACCACGCTGCTGCTCGTCTTCTCCGGCATCGTCCTGCTGGTCGCGACCTTCTCCATCCACAACACCTTCGCGATCGTCGTGGCCCAGCGCACCCGGGAGAACGCCCTGCTGCGGGCACTCGGCGCCTCCCGTCGGCAGATCCTCGGGACGACCCTGACCGAGGCGACCGTCGTCGGTGTGACGGCATCCGCGGCCGGTCTCGCCGGAGGCATCGGGATCGCCGCAGGGCTCCAGGCGCTCTTCCCCGTGATCGGGTTCCCCTTCCCCGACGGCTCCCTGGTCATCAGCGGTGTGTCCCTGCTGCTGCCGCTCGCCGTCGGCGTCGTCGTCTGCGTCGGTTCCGCCCTGGTGCCCGCCGTCCACGCCGGACGCACCGCACCCCTGGCAGCCCTGCGCGAGAACGCCGTCGACGATTCGGCCGCCTCCCGGACGCGTGCCGTCACCGGGCTCGGGCTGCTGATCGCCGCGATCGCCGTGATCCTGACCGGCGCTCTGGCCGACCCCTCGGTCTGGTTGTCGGCTGCAGGTGCGGTGCTGGCCCTCGCCGCCTTCGTCGTGCTCGGCCCGGTCGCTTCCACCTTCGCCGTACGGATTCTCGGCGCTCCGCTCGGCCGGCTGCGCGGTGCCACCGGGCACCTCGCCCGGCGCAATGCGCTGCGCAACCCGCAGCGGACCGCATCCACGGCGACCGCCCTGATGATCGGCGTCGCCGTCGTGTCCCTCTTCACGGTGTTCGGCGCCTCGCTGAAGGCCACGATGAACCAGACCGTCGACCGTTCGTTCGCCGGGGACGTGGCCGTCAGCGCACCCGGGTTCGGAGCCGGCGGCAGCGGGCTCAGCCCCGGGCTCGCCCCGGCCGTCGACCTGCTGCCCGATGTGGCCACCGCCGTCGGCCTCGGCAAGGGCGTGGCGGAGGTCAACGGTTCCGGACGCGCCCTCACCGTCACCGACCCCGCCGCGCTCGCCGCGGTCCTCGACCTCGGCAGGGTCGACGGGTCCATGAAGGCACTGGGCGCGGACGGCATTGCCGTCTCCGCCACGGAGGCGGGCAAGCGGGGGCTGCACACCGGCTCCGCCGCCCGGCTCACCTTCGCCGACGGCAAGGAGCGGACCTTCGTCGTCAGGGCCGTGTACGGACAGGCGGAACTGGCGAGCGACTACGTCATCACCCGGCAGGCCTGGGCCCCGCACCGCGGCCAGGACTCCGACTCGCTGGTCGCCGTGTCCTTCAGGGACGGGGTGTCCGTCGCCGACGGAAAGGCCGCGGTCGAGAAGGCCGCCGCGGCGTACGGGAACCCGGACGTGCAGACCCGCGCCGAGTACGCGCAGTCCTCGGCCGGCGGGATCGACATGATGCTCACACTGGTCTACGCACTGCTGGCCCTGGCGGTCCTGATCGCCCTGCTCGGCATCGCGAACACCCTCACCCTGGCCATTCACGAACGCACCAGGGAACTGGGCCTGTTGCGGGCCGTCGGGCAGACCAGGAGGCAGCTGCGGGCCATGGTCCGCTGGGAATCCGTCCTGGTCGCCGCGTTCGGCACGGCAGGCGGCCTCCTGCTGGGCGGCTTCCTCGGCTGGGTGCTGGTCAAGGCGTCCGAAGGCGCGGGCGACTCCGCGTTCGCCTTCGCCCTGCCCCCGGCGCGGTTGCTCGTGATCGCCCTGGTGGGCATCACGGCCGGCGCGACGGCAGGCTGGCGGCCGGCCCGGCGGGCCGCGCGGCTGGACGTGCTCCGCGCCATCGCCACCGACTGAGAGCCTCTCGTTCGGACCGTGCCGGGCTCACGGCGTCGGCACGATCGGAACGAGGAGCCGGTCCGGGCACGACAGGAGCGGGGCGCCCCTCGGGGTGCCCCGCTCCCGCGGCTTCAGCCGACGACCACCGACCGCGCCACCGAGGGCGGTACGCCCTCCGGGGCCGTGGTGCCGCTCAGCTCGAACGGCCCGTCGGTCGTCGCCCCGTACATCGCGTGCGGTGGCTGCGTGGCGAACAAGGAGGGGGTCGGGAGGGTGAACCAGACCACCTTTCCCGCACCGCCCCGGGGGCGGACGCCCCAGCTCTCACTGACCGCGGCAATCAGTGCGAGTCCGCGCCCCGACGTACTGGAGTCGCAGGCCTCGCGCACGGTCGGCAGCCGTGGGTCGTGGTCATGGACGGACACCGTCAGCCGGTCGAGCAGCAACTCGACCTCGACGGTGCATGACTTGTCCGGCTGTGCGTGCCGGTGGACATTGGTCAGCAGCTCCGTGACGCCGAGCGCGGCCTGGTCGATCAAAGGATCGAGATGCCAGTAGCGCAACTGCGCCGAGATGATTCTGCGGACCTGACCGATCCGCGACGGCAGGGCCTGGAGCTCCACCGTGCAGTGCCTGCTTGGCTCGCTGATCACGGCTGCGACTCCCCGAAGTAGGTCCGGAAGAAGACGAAGGAACGGATCCAGCAGATGGCTGGCTGCTGGTTCTGGCCCGGCGGCCTGGATCGCATTGTCACCGCCGGTGAACCATGAGTGACGTGTCTCCAATGTCGCCCAGCCGCCACGCCCGCGCAACTCGCGGTGTCTCCCCGACCCCGCTCCGTCAGCCCCGCCGGCCGCCCGCACGGTGCACGGCTTCGAGGAAACGGCGAGCCGGGGCGGCGTCGTCGGGCTTGTCGGGGCGCCTCGGCATCGTCAGCCGGTACCGCGTCCCGTTCACCCGCGCCACCGTGGCGTCCTCGCCCGCGAACCAGGGCCTGCCCGCGCTCACCGTGCCCACCGGCGCGCTGTCGATCTCACGGCCGTAGCTGGTGAGCAGGGCCACCCGGCCATCCTTGACGGTGACCTGCCCGGCACGGGTGAGCGAGCGCGCCCACCGGTCGATGCGTACGCCCGTCTCACTGAACTCCGTTTCGTGCACGGCCCCTTCGCCCCCTTCATCGCACCCCTGAGAGGAGTGTGCACACCCAGGGGCGTATGCACCAGGGCGGAACGGGACGCAAAGGCCCATTCCCGACGCGATGGCCCACCGGAGTCCGCCCGTGACGCCAAGGCAGGGCTATGGACTGTCAAAGTCAATGTTTGCCCAGGTAGGGGGCATATCGTGGGGCTCGCCGGGACCGGTCGTACGAGGAGAAGCGCGCTGATGGGCACGAGTGAGCACAGGCACGACGGCGACGCTGTGGCGACCGTCGACATCGACCGCACCGACCTGGCGTACCGCGCCTGGCTCAAGGAGGCCGTACGCAAGGTCCAGGCCGACGCCAACCGCTCCGCCGACACCCATCTGCTGCGCTTCCCGCTCCCCGAGAGCTGGGGCATCGACCTCTACCTCAAGGACGAGTCGACGCACCCCACCGGCAGCCTCAAGCACCGGCTGGCCCGGTCGCTCTTCCTCTACGGGCTCTGCAACGGCTGGATCCGCCCGGGCAAGCCCGTCATCGAGGCGTCGAGCGGTTCGACAGCCGTCTCGGAGGCGTACTTCGCCAAGCTGATCGGCGTCCCGTTCATCGCCGTGATGCCCCGCACCACCAGCCCCGAGAAGTGCCGTCTCATCGAATTCCACGGCGGCCGCTGTCACTTCGTGGACGACTCGCGCAAGCTCTACGAGGAGTCCGCCACGCTCGCCGCGGAGACCGGCGGTCACTACATGGACCAGTTCACCTACGCCGAGCGGGCCACGGACTGGCGGGGCAACAACAACATCGCGGAGTCCATCTACCAGCAGTTGAGGATGGAGCGGTATCCCGAGCCCGCCTGGATCGTCGCGACAGCGGGCACCGGCGGCACCTCGGCGACCATCGCGCGGTACGTGCACTACATGCAGCACGACACCCGCATCTGTGTGCCCGACCCGGAGAACTCCTGCTTCTTCGACGGCTGGACGCACCACGACCCGCACGCCACCAGTGACTGCGGCTCCCGCATCGAGGGCATCGGAAGACCGCGGATGGAGCCGAGCTTCGTCCCCGGCGCCATCGACCGGATGATGAAGGTCCCGGACGCGGCCACCGTCGCGGCCGTGCGCGCACTGGAACGGTCCATCGGCCGCAAGGCGGGCGGCTCCACCGGCACAGGGCTGTGGAGCGCCTTCAAGCTGGTTGCCGAGATGGTCGCGCAGGGCCGTACGGGCAGCATCGTCACCCTGATCTGCGACCCGGGCGACCGCTACCTCGACAAGTACTACTCCGACACCTGGCTGTCCGCCCAGGGCCTCGACATCGCCCCGTACACGCGGACGATCGACCACTTCCTGGCCACCGGCAACTGGCCGGAACAGCAGGAGGGCCGCGCCTGACCGGCTTCCCCCCTGTGCTGCGCCCCTCAGGCGGCAGCCGCCGAAAGCCGTTTGTCCAGATTGCGCACCGCGTCCCGGAACGACCTCCCGACCGCGCCACGCGCCCGCCGCAGCGTGAACCGGAACAGCGGCGAACCGTCGGCTGCGAAGGTCCACTGCACCCGCGTACCGGTCCCGGCCGGGGTGAGCCGCCACTCCTCCAGCAGGGCCCGCACACCAGGGGTGTTGGTGCGGTCGACCCGGTAGGCGTACCTCTCGCCGGGATCGGTGGCGACGACCGTCTCCCGGAACGCGATCCCGCCCCGCAGCCGCACCTCGCGTCCCGCGCCGCCGTCCATCGGCAGCGCTGCCGTCACCTGCGTGAACCAGCCGGGCCAGCCCTCGACATCGTCGGCCAGGGCTCGGTACACGGCATCGGGCGGCGCCGAGACCTCGGCGGCGAAGACCAGCCGCAGCGGGGCGGACTTGACGAAGTCGAGGCCTACGGAGCGGAGTCGGCGTGCCATGGACGCACCTCCCGTGCGAGCGGCGGCGGACGGGCCGCGCACACCATAGCGGGCGCGCCGCCAGAAGTCGTCAGGTGCGACGGCACGGGATCAGCCCACGGTCCCGCGCCGCGGCAGTCCCACCGCCGTGAGCGAGCCGCCCTCCTCCAACCGGGCCGTCAGCTCCACCGGGGCGTCCCGCGGCGCCCGCACCGCGAGCGTCCTGCCGACGGCCACGCCGTGCACAGACCCCGAGGCCTCGATCCGCTTCACCGCCCGGCTTCCCGCGGCCAGCACGTACCACTGCCCGGACGGGGCCCTCCAGCGCGTGCCGGCCAGGACGTGCTGGCCGAACCGACTGCACCGGGCGGTGTCCCGTTCGTCCGCCACCACCGCCCCGGGCGCGGTCGGCGCAAGGCCGGGAGTCAGGAACTGCACCAGCACACGTCCGGGGCCCTGCCAGGTATCGGCCCGGGTGCAGAGCCACCGGGCGGGAGCGCCCGCCTGCGGCAGGCGCTGTTCGGCGAACTCCCAGTTGTTGACCGCGCGGACGCCGCTGCCGCGCAGCGTCGCCATCGAACAGGCGGTGTGTGCCCAGGCGAGCAGGGCGGGGGTGCCCGTCGCCTCTCTCGGCTGCCGTGCCGGTGCGCCACCCGCCGGCTTCGGGGTGAACGTGAGGTGGACCGGCGCGAGGTCACCCAGGTCGGTGAGGAGGAACGCGTGGTTCTCCACGATGCGTTCGGAGGAACGCAGTTGGAGAACCGGCCAGGCATCGCAGAGGGCACCCGGCGACGGACGCGGGACTGCCGCGGTGACTCCGTCGGGGGCCACCCGTAGCGCACGCGCGGGTGAGTCCGGCGCCAGCAGATCGCGCGTGGTGGTCCGCGAGATCCAGGGGGCCAGCAGGAACCGGGCCCGGTTGCCGTCGCGGCTGACGACCAGGGCCGCCCCCGTCGTCACGTCGGCGTCGTCCGTCCGCGCGAAGTCCAGCGCGGGCCTCCCGGGCCCGGACAACGGCTCCGCGTAACGCACCACCCGCACACCGCGATCGTGGAACAGCACCACGGCGGCGCCGTCCACCTCGCCCGCGTACAGCAGCTGCGGCGGCTGGGCCGGCGCCACCGTCACGGTCCCGGGCGTGTGGGAGACCTCGGCGCCGTCCTGGTCGCCGCCCCAGGAGCGCAGCGCCCGGCCGAGCAGTGCGGGGTCGTCGGTGCGGTCGCCGCGGGCCGGCCAGGCGGTGAAATCGATGCGGGAGGTGTCCGCCCACTGCTCGGCGGCCGTGCGCAGGAGAGCGGCCGGATCGAGAGCGGGGGCGTAGGCGTTCCGCACGCCTCGGCTGACGGGCGAGGTGTCGGGCGTCCCCTCCGCCGCCACCGCGACCAGGCCGCCCGCGACCGCACAGAACGCGGCGGCGGCCGAGACCGCTCGGATCCGGTGTCTGCGCCGCAGCAGATCGCTCGGACGCGCCTGAAGCACGCACGGGTCGAACTCCCCGGAGCGCAGCAGGGCCCCGGCGCTCGCGCGGTCGGCGCCGCCCAGATCTCCCGCCGCCCGCACCGCCCCCGCAGCGTCCGGGGCTCCGGCCCGGGCAAGCAGCGCCTGCGCCTCGGGCCCGTCCAGCCCTTCCAGCAGCCGCAGCGCGAAAGCGGCCCGCACCGCCCCGGGAACCGCAGCCAGGGCCTGGTCCAGGGCCAGCTCCGACGCGCCACCGGCGCGTGGGAAGAGCCGCAGGCCCCAGACGGCCGGGAGCGAGGGCCGCAGCGCCGCGGGAGGCGGGAGCCGGCCCGGCCACCAGCGGGGCCGCCTCTCATGGGTGAGTGCCGCTCTCAGCACCCGCAGCCGCATCCAGACGTACTCCGTGCCGCCGTCGTCCCGGGCCGGCCCGTGAGCGGCGCCCCGGGTCTGTGCGGGAACGCTCGCCGGAGCCGGGGCTTCGGGTGCCGCACGCGCGCCGGGGAGCGCGCGCTGCACCGTGGCGTGCGCCGTGAGCACCCGGCGGTGCCGGCCGAGGGACGGCGGCAGTACCAGATAGGCGAGTCGGACGAGGCGCGGATAGTGCTCCATGAGCGTGGCCTCTGCCTGCTGCACGCCGGGGCGTTCGCCGCTGAAGGTGGACCGCTGCTGCGTGGGGTGGGTCGGCATGGATTCTTCGGTGCCTTCCGAGCCGTGGGCCGAAGTCGTCACACCGACAAACGACTCGCTCGTGTGACGGTCACATCACCTGCTCAGGGGGCCTGTGACCGGATCCCGGGGCGCCGGTCAGCCGTACGGCCGTGCCGGCCGGTCGAGCATGGAGTCGAGCACGCGGCCGAAGACCCGCCGGCCGGCGGAGGCGACGAGGGGGTCGCCCCACCGCGGCAGCAGCCGCACGGAGAGCTCCTCGACCCACACCACATGGGACCCGGCGTGGGTGGGATACACATCGATCGAGGCCCGGCCCCGCACCACACGGCCGCGCTTCTCCAGCCGGCACATCCCCGCCCGGCTGCCGGCGGGCGGCGACCACCGCACCACTTCCATCGGATCTTCGAACGCCAGCGGGCCGATTCCCGTCCGGGCCACGAAGACCGTCCCGATACGGGTCGGAAGCCTGGTCGGCACCGTGATCGTCGTCAGCGGGACCTGCGCGGCGTGCCGCTCCCAGTCCGTCACCCGGCGCCAGGACTCGGCTGCGGGCAGCGGGGTGAAACGCTCGATCCGGAAGACGGCCACACGTCGATCCTAGGACGTCACGGCCCCGGCGCGAGCTGAGCGGAATCCGGTGGTCAGTCCTGTGCCGCTTCGTCGCCCGCGGCCGGGCCCGCCACCACGAGACCCGGCAGGTACTCCTCGATCTCCTCACGGGCGCCGCCGGAAAGACCCGAGTCCGTGACGAACGTGTGCACCTGCTCGAGCGTGGCGAACGAACTCAGGCCCACCGTCCCCCACTTGGTGTGGTCCGCGACGACCACCACCCGCCGCGCCGACTGGACGAAGCGCCTGTTGGTCTCGGCCTCCGCCAGATTCGGCGTGGACAGCCCGCCCTCCGCCGAGATCCCGTGCACACCCAGGAAGAGCACATCGAAGTGGAGCGAGGCGATCGCCCGGTCGGCCACGGGGCCGACCAGCGAGTCGGAAGGGGTCCGGACCCCACCGGTGAGCACCACCGTCGCGGCGCCGGGACGCGAGCCCGGCGAACCCGGACGCTGCGCGGCATGGAACACGTCGGCGACCCGCACCGAGTTCGTCACCACCGTCAAGTCCGGTACGTCCAGCAGATGCTGAGCCAGGGCGTAGGTGGTCGTTCCGCCGGAGAGCGCGATCGCGCTGCCGGGAACCGCCATCGCCGCGGCGGCCCGCGCGATGTCCTCCTTGGCCGTCAGCTCCAGCGCCGACTTCGCCTCGAAACCGGGCTCGTGCGTACTCGCCTCGACCACGGGCACGGCGCCGCCGTGCACCTTCTCGATGACACCCTGACGGGCCAGCGCGTCCAGGTCCCGGCGGACGGTCATGTCGGAAACGCTCAGCTTCCGGGTCAGCTCGTTGACCCTGACCCCGCCGCGCCTGCGCACCTCGTCGAGGATCAGCGCACGCCGCTGCTCCGCGAGCAGATTCTGATTCTCGCTCAACGCAGTGCCCGGTCCTTCCCTCTGGCCGTGCGGCAGTCCATGCCGATGGCTCATCCTGCCACGCGGTGTCGGGGACGACCGCACTGGGGAGATTACGTAAGAGCGCTGCCAACACCCGGACCCGTCCACCACTCTGGTGACCGGTCATCAGCAGCCTCCCCGCCTCCGAGAGCGAGTCCCCCGTGCCACCTGCCACCCAGGCCCCGCAGAGCGAAGGACCCGCGCTGGAGCTGCTGGTCCACGGCGTGGGGGGAACCACCCCCCAGGAGATGCTCGTCGATCCGCGCACGGTCCGGGTCACCGGTGACTCCACCGCAGCCATCTACCGGCGCCCGGGCGACGTGGACGCCGAGGCGCACCCCGAGCGCTACCGGGAGCGGCCCATCCCCGAGGCGTACTGCTGGTCGAATCTGACCTCCGGCAACGGCTCCCGCGCGCTGTGGCTCCTGCTGCTCCCCTTCATGGTGATCAACCTCGCCCACTGGATGCGCCCGGCCGCCACGCGCCGCCCCCGGGCGATCCGGCTGTACGGCATGCTCGTACGGCTGATCGCGCTGAGCCTCACCGTTCTGCTGACCGCCGCCGTCTGCGAGGTGGCGCTCGACCTGACCGCCTGGCAGTGCGCGGGAGTACCGGACTGTTCCGACCAGAGGTCGTGGCTGGGGTTCCTCTCGGCCTCGCAGGGCGGCTGGTGGTCCCAGCCGGGCCGCCGCCTCGCCCTCGCCGCGCTGGCGCCGACCGCGCTGGTGGGACTGCTCTGGTATCTGTCCAACCGGACCTGGAGCGCCTACGAGTCCCAGCGCCCGCTCACCGGCACCGTCCCGGAGGACGACGCCGCGCCGCCGGCCCCGGAGACCGACGCGGTCCACGCGGTGCGGCCCGCGCTCGGGCGGCCCGGGTTCTGGTACGGCCGCCGGCTCGTCGCGCGACTGCGCGCCGCGCACACGGCCGCCGGGTTCCTCACCGTCACCGCCTTCGTAGCGGGCGCGGCGGCCCGGCGGGACCGCTCCGTCACCGGGCCGGTGCCTGCGGTGTTCGGCCGGCTGATCGAGGTTCTGCTCGTGGCGGGGGCGCTCGTCGTGATCTGGGTGGTCTGCCGGCGCGGCCGGAGCGAACGACGCCTCGACAACCGCCTCGACCGCGCCGTCGTCACGTACCTGCCCGCGACCGCCCTCGTCCTGCTCGTCCTCGCCGCGCTGCACGCCGCCTGGTCGCGCCCCGCCTGGATCTCCGCCGGAGCGCTCCCCGGGGACGTGATGTTCCGCGTCGTCACCCTCGCCCAGGGCGCACTCGTCGTGCTCCTCGCCGTCGTGTCGCTGAACCTGTACCGGCGCAGCCCCGAGCCGCGCACCGTGATGCGCGGACTCGGCGGCCCCGCCGTCGCGATGCTCGCCTGCGCGCTCGGGGGTGTGATGACCGGCGGGGTGGCCCAGCGCGTCGCGGACTGGCTCGACGGCCCCGGCAGCCCCGGAATGGGGCGCAGCGCCCTCATAGAGGGGCCACCGGTGCTCCTCAGCTGGCAGGCCTCCGTCATCCCGGTGCTCCTCGTGCTCCTGGTGATCCCGGGCCTCGTGCTCGTCCTGCGGACGTACCGTGCGGTCCGCAGGCTGGAGCCGCTGGTCGATGCGGAGTACGAGGAGGAGCGGCCCGACGCCGCGCGGACCAGGCAGATCGCCCGGATCCGGGCCACGGCCGCGCTCACCGACTCGGCGCCCGGCATGCTGGGCCTGGTCTCCGGGGCCACGCTGCTGCTCGGTGCCGGGGCGGTCGGCGGGGCGTGGGCGAGCGGACAGGTGCCCGGCCTCGCGATGGACGGCAGCAGCCCCTTCGTCGAATCGGTGGCCGAGGCGGCCCAGTCCACCGGGTCCTGGCTCGTCGGCTTCGGCTTCCTGGTGTTCGTCGCCTGCGGACGGCGCGCCTACCGGGACGCCTCGGCCCGGCGAACCATCGGCATCCTCTGGGACGTGGGGACCTTCTGGCCGCGCGCCGCGCACCCCTTCGCCCCGCCGTGCTACGCCGAGCGGGCCGTTCCCGACCTGGCCTCCCGCATGTGCGGCTGGACCGCGCGCACCCGCGGCCGGCTCGTCATCTCGGGCCACTCGCAAGGCAGCGTGCTCGCCGCTTCGGCCGTCTGGCAACTGCCCGCCGAGACCCGCGGCCGCGTCGCCCTGCTCACGTACGGCTCACCGATCGAGCGCCTGTACGGACGATGGTTCCCGGCCTATTTCGGCCCCGTGCAGCTGCACGGGCTGCGCAAGTCGGTGCACTGCTGGCGCAACCTGTGGCGGGCCACCGATCCGATCGGCGGTGAGGTGCGCCTCGGCGATGAGTCCGGGCCCGAAGTGGACCGGGGCCCTCTGCGGGACCCGCTGGTCTACGGGCGGACCCCCGAACACCCGCTTCCCGAGCCGGTGCTGGGGCACTCCGACTACCAGGCGGACCCCGTCTTCGCCCAGGAGCGCGCCGCGCTCCTGGAAAGGCTCGTGCCCGTCCTGCCTCACCAGGCGAGCGACTCGGGGCAGGGGCTCAGGGGAGTTCCGGAAGGTCTTCCGGATACAGCAGAGTGAGGTCGTCCGTGCTCATCTCGGCCAGTTGGGCGACCCGGCCCGCATGCCGTTCGACCATCGACTCGAAGGTCTGGCGGGCCGTGCGCCCATTGCCGAAGGCGGGCCCCTTGGGAAGCTCCGTGAAGTACTTCAGCAGGGCCTCGCCGGTCCCCGAGGCCAGGCTGTACTCCTGCTCCTCGGTCTGCTGCTCCACGATGTGAAGGAGCTCGTCGGGCTCGTAGTCGCTGAAGGTGATGGTCCGTGAGAACCGGGACGCCACACCGGGGTTGACGGTGAGGAAACGCTCCATCTCATGGGTGTACCCGGCGACGATGACGACCACCGCGTCCCGGTGGTCCTCCATCAGCTTCACCAGCGTGTCGATGGCCTCCCGGCCGAAGTCACGGCCCGAGTCCTCGGGGGACAGGGCGTACGCCTCGTCGACGAACAGCACGCCGCCGCGGGCTCGCTCGAAAGCCTCCTGGGTGCGGATGGCGGTCGAGCCGATGTGCTCGCCGACCAGGTCGACCCGGGACACCTCGACCAGGTGGCCCCGCTCCAGCACCCCGAGGGAGGCCAGGATCTCCCCGTACAGCCGGGCCACGGTGGTCTTGCCGGTGCCCGGGGAGCCGGTGAAGACGAGGTGGCGGCGGACCGAGGCCGCCTTCAGGCCGGCGAGCTGTCGCCGGCGCCCCACCTCGATCATGTCGGTGAGGGCGCGCACCTCGCGCTTGACGCTGTCGAGGCCGACCAGCGCGTCCAGTTCGCCGAGCACCGCCTTGGACGTACGTGCTGGCTCGGCCGGGACCACGGCCGCCACCGGCTCCACCGCGCGCGGCGCGGGGACCGCGCCGAGCAGCCCCGGCGCGGACTGGGTGGCCGTCAGAGCGGCGGGCGGCGCAGGAGTGGCGGTACGCAGCCCGCTCTCGTCACTGGTGCAGTCCTCCACGACCGGCCCGGCGGCCGACGCGTCGCCGTGGCCCCCGCCCTCCGCGTACTCGTAACCGCCGCGGGCACACCGCTCGGTGCGGCAGCGCGTCAGCGTCGTACGGCAGCCGTCCATCACGTGGAAGCCGTATCCGTCGCTGCCCGTGACCCGGCAGCTGTGGAAGGTGCCGCGTCCCTCCGCCGACACATAGAAGCCGGCCTCGGCGGGGGAGGTGACGGTGCAGCGCTCGATGGTCGGATCGGCGCCCTTGGTGACGATCACGCCGGTCTGCACCGCGTCTATGGTGCAGTTGTTCAAGGTCCCGCCACTGCCGTGGTCGCGGAACCAGGCACCGGTCGACGCCTCCCGGATGCGGCAGTCGTCGAGCTGCGCGGTCGCCCCGTCGCTCACCGAGACCGCCGTGTTGCGTACCTGGGACAGATCGCTGTCCACGACATCGGCGCGCGAGCCCCGGTCGAGGACGAAGAGGGCGTCCGGCACATCATGGACGCGGCAGGAGTCCAGTATCACGGTGGCCCCGTCGCTGACCCAGACCGCCGGGTAGTCGCCGGTGCTGTCGTGGATCTCGCACTGGTTGGCATCGACCCGGGTGCCGGGGTCCCAGACCGAGAGCCCGTTGCGGCCGAAGCGGCGCACCGTGGATCGGGTCAGCGTGAGGACGGAGCGCGAGCGCAGGTCCACCGCGTTCTCGGGGATGTCGTGGATGTCGCAGTCGGCCAGCGTGAGCAGCGCGTCGGTGTCCAGCGTGACGCCGTCCGCGGAAGTGCGGTGCACCGTGCAGTCGGTGAGGTGGGCGGTGGCGCGGGCCGACACCTGTATCCCGCTGCCCTTGATCTCGTAGATCTCGCAGCCGACCGCCTCCAGCCCGCTGCCCTCACCCGTGACGGACAGGCCCGCGCCCGAGGCGTGATGGACGCGGCAGCGCTCCAGCCTCGGGTGTGCGCCGTCGCGCACCGAGACACCGGACTGCCCGGCGGAGACGATCTCGCACTCCTCGAACACGCCGCCCGCGCTGTCGAGTACGGCGATCCCGACGCCGGCCGGATTGTCGACGGTGCAGCGGCGCACGGTGGGCCGGGCCGCCCCCCGCACCTCGATGCCGGCGGCCGAGCGGGTCACGATCCGCAGGTCCCGGAGTTCCGGTGCGCCCTCCTCGACCAGCAGGGCCGGGGCGGCGGAGTCCTGCCCCTCCACGTGCAGGTCCTGGACGACGGCGGAGGCGCGCAGAGTCAGCGGGACACCGTCGACCGGCGCGATCCGCACGGAGCCTACGGAGCCCTCGGGCCCCCGCAGGGTCACCGCGCGGGCGATGACCAGATTCTCCCGGTAGGTGCCCGGCGCGACAGTGAGGACGTCACCTTCCGCCGCCGCTTCCAGCGCCGCGGTGAGGGAGGCGTATTCGCCTGTGCGGCGCCGCCACCGCGATGTGCCGGTGTGCGTCACCTGGACCGTGCCCTGTGCCATGGCGCTGTTGTGCCCCCACCTCGTGCGTGTGTGAAGCCCGTGTCACCGGCCTCGCGGCAGCGATCACCCGGGGCCTGCCTGCAGGAGTGACGTGCGGGCCGGTCCACCGTAGCGCGCGCGGAGGCCGGGAGTTGACCCGATCAGCTGCCGGTGCCCGTCCTGCCCCAGTCCGGACCGGCCCTGGCCCAGGCGCGGTCGAGCCGCTCGTACCGCCGTTGCACCATGCGCCATACGATCAGGCGCCGCCCGCCCTCGATCAGCAGGACGGACAGCATCGTCGCGCCGAAACCTGCCAGCGCGGCGTGGGTGTGCGCCGTCGGCGCGTCGAGGGGACGCGGCGCGGGATAGCCCGCCAGGTCCGTCCAGATCCGCACCCGTGCGCCGGTCGCGGTGTCGCGCGAGGTGGTCGTCACCGTGGCGCTGCGCGCCGTACCGTCCGGGGCGTGCCAGCGGGCCACCACCGGCGTCTGCGCCCTCCGGTCCGTGGACACCTCGGGATCGGTCACGAAGGCCCGGGGGGCCACCGGGCGCACCACGACCGCGGTGATGAGCCGGCGGCTCGCCTGCTGGGCCCGCACCGATTCCTGCAGGGCGTCGTCGACACGCGATCCGCAGAACCAGCCGAGCGCCGGCGCCGCCATGACGAGCAGGAGGAACGCCGCCAGAGCCACCCACGCCTCGCGCCTGTCCGTGGCGCGGCGCAGGGAATTGTGCCGCCAACGCCATACTCCGGTGAGCGCTCGCACAGTCCTGCACCCCCTTCCGTATCCGTCATAACCCGATACGGCTCGGTCCGCGCGCCGAGGCGACGAGGAGAGAGCAACCTCACCCCGTCAACGCCCCGCGCAGCGCCATGAGTTCCCCGCGTTCCGGGACCTCTCAACCCAGGATGCGCACCGGGTCCCCGACCCGGATGACGCCGGCCGTGTCCGGGATCAGATTCTGGCCGAACAGCAGCTCCTTGCCGGACAGGCGGTGCCGGGCGAGCGTGCGCAGGGGTTCGGTGCCCCGCCGGGCGGTGCCCTGGTCGGTCGTGGTGATGACACAGCGGGCACTGGGCTTGACCACGCGAAACGTCACGTCGCCGATCGAGAGCCGGGTCCATCCGTCCTCCGCCCACGCGGCCGTACCGGCCACGACGGCATTGGGCCGGAACCGGTCCATCGGCAGCGGCCCCTCACCGGCGTGGTCACCGTCCGCGATGAGCGAGTTCAGCGCGCCGAGCGAGGAGAGTGTGGTGAGCAGCAGAGGGAAGCCGTCGGCCAGGCTGACGGTCTCACCCGGCCGTGCGTACGCGGGGTCGATGAGCCTGCGCCGGTCCGGCGCGTCGAGATGGACCAGCCTCACCTCAGTGCCGAGGTACTCACAGAGCCACGCGTGGGCGCTCTCCGCCGCCTCGACCACGTCGAGCCGGCTGCGGTGCAGCAGCACGCCGGTCGTCTCCCCGGGCTCGGGAACCTCCACGGCCAGTGCCGCGCTCCCCGGCGCGGCCAGCACGATTCCGCCCCCCGGAACAGGCGTGGCGGAGATCAGTGCCATGCGGGGCTGCTGACGTTGCGTGACCACCTTGCCCGCGGTGTCGACCAGCATCCACCGGCGGTCGCCGTCGAGTCCCCATGGCTCGACGGCGGCCTCGCCGACCGTGCACGCGGCCAGCGACTTGACCGGGTGAATGTGGACGGCACTCAGTTCGGGAGAGGGCATGCCTCCATCCTGCCAGCCACTCCCCGGCGGACCGTCACTGCCAGCGGCAGCGCACCGCTCAGTAGCCCCGGCCCTGGTACGGACGGTTGTACGGGTCCTCGTACGGCGCCTGCGCGGGCACGGGCCGCGGCGACGCCGGACGCATCGACTCGTAACCGGTACTGGGCGCGGGGCGCTGCGGCTGCTGCTGGTACTGCGGCGGCGACTGGTAGCCGCCACGGCCGGCGGAAGGCTGCTGCGGGATGTACGGCGCCGGAGCGTGCTGCAGCTGCGCCGGCTGCATCGGCGCGTAGCCCTGCTGCGCCATCGGCTGCTGGTAGCCGTACGAGGGATTCGGCTGGGAGGGTGCCGCGGGCAGTGCCGGCAGGGCCGACGGGAGCGCCGGCAGGTAGCTGTTGCCGGTGTCGTACGCGGCGGGCACTCGGATCGGTGCGATCTGAGGCGTGCCCCGCTCCGCGACCAGGGAGTCGTAGATCGGAGTGTCGGGGAACGACGGTGCGGCGTAGTAGCCGCCGCCGTAGGTGGAGCGGGGGGAGGTCATGGCACCTAAGTTAAGCCCACGATGTGCTGATTGGGGAGCCCGATAAGAGGGTTGTTTTACGTGTTGTGAGTGAACGGCGATCCCCAATGCGAGCGAACTTGGGAAAAAAGGGCGCCCAGGAGTGCTGTGATCGTGTAAAAGGCGAGTTCACGGGGGGTTACCGACGGGTCCACGGCCCCTCGGGGCACCACTGTGGGCCTCGTGAGGGGACGGGCATTAGGTTGGCCGGGAAAAGTCTCGGCAGCAGGACTCGCGATGGGGGCGAGCATGACCATGCTAAAAGGAACCAATGTTCCAGTGGCGGCTCAGGCCGTGCGCGTCGAATTGGGGTGGCGCGCCGCCCCCGGGACCCCGGACGTGGACGCCTCGGCGCTCCTTCTCCTCCCGTCCGGAAAGGTGCGCAGCGACGCGGACTTCGTCTTTTACAACCAGCCGGCCCACGCGTCCGGAGCGGTGCGTCACGAGGGCAAGCGGACCGCTGCGGGCGCGACCACCGACACGCTCGCCGTCGACCTGGCACGCGTGGAGCCCGCCGTCGACCGAGTCGTGCTGGCGGCCTCCGTGGACGGCGGTTCGTTCGGCCGGGTGACCGGGCTCTACGTACGGATCACGGACGCGGCGAACGGCGCGGAGCTGGCACGCTTCGACAGCACCGACGCCACGGTCGAGACCGCCTTCATCCTCGGTGAACTCTACCGGCGCCAGGGTGCCTGGAAATTCCGGGCGGTCGGTCAGGGGTACGGGACCGGGCTGGAAGGACTCGCGACGGACTTCGGGATCTCCGTCGACGAGCCGCAGCAGCCCGCGCGGGCGCCTCGACCCCAGGTGCACCTGCAGCCCCAGCCACCCCAACCGTCAACGCGGGTTGCCGCCACGCCGCCTCCACCGCAGTACCCCCAGCCGACGCTCGCCGCCCCGATGGCCCCACCGGTACCTCCCACACCCCCGACGCCACCCGTCACTCAGCCGGTCCGCCTGACCAAGGTGACGCTCACGAAGGAGGCGCCATCCGTCTCGCTCGCGAAACAGGGCGGCACTTCGGGAGCCATGCGTGTCAATCTCAACTGGGAAGTGCGCAAGCAGTTCAAGGGGTGGGGCAGCAAACTCGGCAGGGCCGTCGCACACCATGCGGATCTCGATCTTGATCTCTGTGCCCTCTACGAACTGACCGATGGCCGCAAGGGAGTGGTGCAGGCGCTCGGAAACGCCTTCGGCGCTCTCCACCAGCCGCCGTATGTGCAACTCGACGGCGACGACCGGACGGGTGCCGTCGCCTCCGGGGAGAACCTGACGATCAACCTCGACCAGAAGGCGAGGATCCGCCGTCTCCTGATCTTCGTCACCATCTATGAAGGCGCCCGGAGTTTCGCGGATCTGCACGCGACCGTCACCCTCCAGCCGCAGCACGGCGCAGCGATCGACTTCTCGCTCGACGAATGCACCGTCCCCTCGACGGTCTGCGCGCTCGCGCTCATCACCAACACCGGCACCGACCTCACCGTGCAGCGCGAGGCCCGCTATCTCGTGCCGCAGCGCGGAGTGAGCCCGCAGCGCACCATCGACCAGGCATACGGCTGGGGCATGAACTGGACACCCGGCCGCAAGTGAGCGCCGACGAAGGTCACTGATCCGGTGCGGCCTCGGGACGGGCGTACGTACGCCCCTTCCAGGCCGCACCGCGGCCGCGGTAGTGCTGGACCGCCGAGTCGACCGTCATCAGCAGGTACAGCAGCGCGGTGAACGGCAGCAGTGGAGCGAGCCACAGCGACTGCCGGTAGTACCCCAGCATCGGCATGTACGTGCCGGCCATCACGGCCCAGGCCGCGCCCCCGGCCCACGCCGCCGGCCGGTCGCCGCCCAGCAGTCCCGCCACGAGGGTCACGGGCGGGGCCAGGTAGATGACCGCGAGGCCGAGCACCGTACCGAGCAGCACCAGCGGACTGTGCCGCAGCTGGGCGTACGCGCTCCGCGAGACCATGCGCCACAGGTCGGCCAGGCGCGGATACGGCCGCACGCTGTCCACCCGCTCCGCGAGCCCCAGCCAGATCCTTCCGCCGCTGCGCTGCACCGCCCGCGCAAGGGACACGTCGTCGATCACCGCCTGCCGGATCGACTCCGGAACGCGCGCCCGTACCGCGGCCTCGGTCCGCAGCAGCACGCAGCCGCCTGCGGCGGCCGCCGTCCGCGTCCCCGCCCGGTTCACCCACCGGAACGGATACAGCTGCGAGAAGAAGTAGACGAAGGCCGGTACGACCAGCCGCTCCCAGACGCTCTCCACCCTCAGCCGCGCCATCTGCGAGACCAGGTCGAAGCCGCCCGCCCCCGCGGCCGCCACCAGCTTTCGCAGACTGTCCGGCTCGTGCGCGATGTCGGCGTCCGTGAGCAGCAGGTACTCGGGCTCACGGGACCGGGCGAGCGCGATCCCGTGCCGGACGGCCCAGAGCTTGCCCGTCCAGCCGGGCTCGGGCTCCCCGGGAGACACCACGGTGACCGGCAGCCCCGCGCACCGTACGGACAGCTCACGGGCGACGGCGCCGGTACCGTCCTTGCTGCAGTCGTCCACCAGGAAGACCTCGGCGTGTCCCGGATAGTCCTGCGCCAGCAGCGAAGGCAGGCTCACCGGAAGCATGTCGGCCTCGTCCCGCGCGGGCACCACGATGGCGACGGAGGGCCAGTGGGCCGGGGCCGCGCGGCTCGGCAGCCGCTGGTCGGTGCGCCAGAAGAATCCCTGGCCCAGCAACAGCCACACCCACGCGACAAGCGAAACCACGGCGATCCAGGCAACGGCGCTCATTGGCCGAAGTCTGCCCCACTCCACAGGGACCGCAAGGGCGGTCGACTATGGTGACCGGGTGAAGATCGCGCTCATGGACTCCGGAATCGGCCTGCTCGCCGCCGCCGCCGCAGTACGCCGGCTGAGGCCGGACGCCGATCTGGTGCTCTCGTCGGACCCCGCCAGCATGCCCTGGGGCCCCCGCACGCCCGAGGACGTCACGGCCCGCGCCCTGGCGGTCGCCCGGGCGGCCGCGGAGCACCGGCCCGACGCGCTGATCGTCGCCTGCAACACGGCCTCCGTGCGCGCGCTGGACGCGCTCCGGGCCGAGCTGGAACCCGGGCTGCCGGTCATCGGCACCGTCCCCGCGATCAAGCCGGCCGCCGCAGCCGGCGGCACGGTCGCGATCTGGGCCACCCCGCTCACCACCGGCAGCCCGTACCAGCGCGGACTGATCCGCGACTTCGGCGGTTCCGCGGCCCTGACCGAGGTGCCCTGCCCCGGCCTGGCCGACGCCGTCGAGCACGCGGACGAGGCCGGGATCCAGAAGGCCCTGGCCGCGGCCGCCGCGCTCACACCGCCCGATGCGCAGGCCGTCGTGCTGGGCTGCACCCACTACGAACTGGTCGCCGAACGCATCCGCGACGCCGTCCAGCAGCCCGGCCGTCCGCCCCTCGTCCTGCACGGGTCCGCCGGCGCCGTCGCCGCGCAGGCCCTGCGCCGGATCGGGGCCGAGCCCGCTCCGTCGGCCGAACCCTCCGCCGGACTCGTCGTCCTGCTCGGGGGGCGCCCGGCCGGGCTCCCGGAAGCCGCCCTGGCCTACCAGGAAGGGCGCAGGCTCGCCGCAGTCAGCTCCGCCCGCTGACCGTCCGGCAACCCGGCGGGGCCGTCGGACCCGTCCCGTCGCGCGGATTCTTCAGTACGCTGCTTGGCATGGAGGACCACCCCCGAAAACCGACGCGAACCGGTGCCGAGACCCACACCGCGGTCTGGACCGGCCGGGCCACCAACCGGACCCAGTGGGTGCTCGCGGCTGCCGGCGCCGCCTGTCTGGCGCTCGGCATCCAGCTCGCCGTCAGCTCCACCTGGACCTCAGGCATCGCCCCGCTGCTGATGTCGGTGATCGGCTGCATGGCCGCCGGACTGCTCATGCTGTTCGGCACCCTCGCGTTCGTGAACGTGGCGGTCCGCGTCGACGGCGACGCCCTGGAAGTGCGCTGCGGCCACATGGGCCTGCCGCGCCGCCGGATCCTGCTCACGCATGTGGTGGCCGCGGAGTTCACTCCCCAGGTCACCCCCCGGCAGTGGGGCGGCTGGGGCTACCGCTGGCGCCCCGAGCAGGGCACGGCCGTCGTCGTGCGCCGGGGCGAGGGTCTGGTGCTCAGGCTCGGCGACGGCAGGACCTTCACGGTCACGGTCGACGACGCGGAGGCAGGAGCCCGGTTCATCCGCGACCGCCTGCACCTGCCGTCCACCGGCACACCGGCCGGGGCCTGACCGCCGGGCACTGCGGCCCGGCCCGGCCTGTTCACAGCCCGGCCCGGCCGGCCTGCGGGTGGTGCGCGGGCACGCCGTCACTGCCGCGTAACGACCGCGTCCCGCCGTGACCGCCCGCCTCGATCGGCCGCCTGGCCGACGCCAGCCCGGCGAGCAGACCCGCCCCCGCCGTCACCGGAGTGAAACTCAGAGCGTTGCCGACACTCGCCAACGCCGCCAGTGCCGTGAGCGCCGCCCCGGCGGTCAGGGCGACCGCGGTGCTGCGCGGCGAGCGCCACAACACGTACAGCAGCCAGCCGAACGCGGCTGCCAGCAGTACCACTCCCACCACTCCCTGCTCCGCCGCCTGCTGCAGCGCCGCCGAGTGCGGCTTGCCGTCCGAACCGAGGGTCTGCTGCGCGGTCGGGCTCAGCTCGGCGAAGCGGTCCGGGCCGATGCCGAGAGCCGGGTGCTCCTCGGCCAGCCGCGCGGCGTCCTGCCACAGCTGCACCCGGTTACTGGTCAGCTGGCCCTCGAGGGAGATCATGAGGCCGTCGGGCAGGGCGTCCTCGGCCACCGCCCAGGTCACGACACCCATCAGGCAGGCAGCCAACGCCAGACCGGCGAGACCCAGCAGCCGGCTGCGCATCCTGGCCGCCGCCAGGGAACAGAGCAGGACGCCGATCGCCGCCGCGAACCCGGCGACGGAACCGAGCCCCAGCGCGGCGCAGGCCGTGCCGAGAGCCAGCAGGCGCAGAGTGAACCGCAGCGACTCCCGTCGGGCCGCGGCAGCCGCGCAGCAGGCAGCACCGGCCGCCAGCACCAGCAGCGAGGCTGCCGCACCGGTGTGCCCGGGGGCGGTTTCCGCGGCTGACGTCGCGCCGGGCATGCCGTGGCGCCAGACCATCGCCATGACGAGAGCGGCCAGGGCGGCGAAGCTCGCGGCGGCCACCGGCAGCAGCGTTCCGCAGATGCGCCCGCAGGCGAAACCCGCCGCGACGGCGAGCAGCGCGAGCAGCACCCCTTCGGGCCGCGTCTCGCGACCGGCCGCGCTGATCAGTGACCAGATCGCACAGGCGGCGAGAATGAGAGCGCCGGCACCGTCCGACGCGTTGCCGCCCTCGGGCCGCCGCCCTGCTGGTTCAGCCATCACGTCCGTCCCCCGGCCTGTGACCGTCCCGTTCGCGAGGGCCGGATACGGCCCGGTCGGCGGGGGACTGGCGCACAGATTAACGGGCACGGCGCCCATATGTGCAGGAGATGCGGAGAAACGATCCGGCGGGAAGGATTCCGGCACCGGGACGGGCTCCCCGGTGTCGGCCCGCCACCGTAGACTCCGCCGGGTGAGCACCACCATCGCCCAGGTCGGCGACCCGCAGATGCCTGATTCCGCCCCCCGGGCCCGGCGCCTGCTGTCGCGCCTCGCACGGCCCGCCGCCGCCGTGCTCTCCGGGGTGCTGCTGTATGCGAGCTTCCCGCCCCGGCCCCTGTGGTGGCTGGTCCTGCCCGGGTTCGCGCTGCTGGGCTGGGTGCTGTTCGAGCGCAGGTTCCGGGCCGCGTTCGGCCTCGGTCTGCTCGCCGGCCTCGGCTTCATGCTGCCGCTGCTGCACTGGACCGGCGAAGAGGTCGGGCCGGTGCCATGGCTGGCCCTCGCCGCGGCCGAGGCGCTGTTCATCGCCGTGGGCTGCATCGGCATCTCCGCCGTGTCCCGCCTCGCCGGCTGGCCACTGTGGGCGGCCGCCGTCTGGACGCTCGACGAGGCGCTCCGGGCCAGGGTGCCGTTCGGCGGATTCCCCTGGGGCAAGATCGCCTTCGGGCAGGCCGACAGCATCTTCCTGCCGCTCGCGGCCCTGGGCGGCACCCCGCTCCTGTCCTTCGCCGTGGTGCTGTGCGGCTTCGGCCTCTTCGAGGCGGTCCGCCGCTTCCGTATCCACCGCGCCACGGGTGAACTGCCCCGGATCGCCGCCGCTGCGACCGCGGCCGCCGTCCTGGTACCCGTCGCCGCGGCCCTCGCGTCGCTGCCCCTGGTGGACGACTCCGCCGAGAACGGCACCGCGACCGTCGCCGCGATCCAGGGCAACGTGCCGCGGCTCGGACTCGACTTCAACTCCCAGCGCCGCGCCGTCCTGGACAACCATGCCAACCGCACCGAGCAGCTCGCCCGGGACGTCAAGGCGGGCAAGGTCCCGCAGCCGGACTTCGTCCTGTGGCCCGAGAACTCCTCCGACCTCGACCCCTACCGCAACGCCGACGCGAGGATCGTCATCGACGACGCGGTGAAGGCGATCGGCGTGCCGACCGTGGTCGGCGCGGTCGTCGAACCCGACACCGGCGCCCTGCGCAACACCCTCATCCAGTGGGACCCGGACAAGGGGCCCGTGGCCACGTACGACAAGCGCCACATCCAGCCGTTCGGCGAGTACATGCCGATGCGGTCCTTCGTGCGCATCTTCAGCTCGGACGTCGACCGGGTGCAGCGCGACTTCGGACCCGGCAAGAAGGTCGGCGTCTTCGACCTGGCGGGCACCGACGTCGGTCTGGTCACCTGCTACGAGGCCGCGTTCGACGACGCCGTGCGCGACACGGTCGAGCACGGCGCCCAGATGATCGCCGTCCCCAGCAACAACGCCACCTTCGGCCGCAGCGAGATGACCTACCAGCAGCTCGCCATGTCCCGGGTACGCGCGGTCGAGCACAGCCGCTCCGTGGTCGTCCCGGTCACCAGCGGGGTGAGCGCGGTGATCCGCCCGGACGGCACCATCGTCCGGAAGACAAAGATGTTCACGCCGGACGCCCTGGTGGACGAGGTGCCGCTGCGCTCCTCACTGACGCCGGCGACCCGGATGGGCCCGCTCCCCGAAGGACTGCTGTCCCTGCTCGCGGTGATCGGCCTCGGCTGGGTGACGACGCGGGCGGTGCGCGCCCGACGCACCCCCTGACGCGCCACGTAGGGTCGTCGCATGGCCACTCCTGACTTCATCCGCGAGATCCGCGCCACCGCGGGTCACCAGTTGCTCCTGCTGCCCGGCGTCAGCGCCGTCGTCTTCGACGACGAGGGCAGAGTGCTGCTCGGGCGACGCGCCGACACCGGCAAGTGGTCGGTGATCGGAGGCATCTCCGAGCCCGGGGAGCAGCCCGCGACGACGGCGGAGCGCGAGGTGTACGAGGAGACGGCCGTGCACTGCGTGGCGGAGCGGGTGGTGCTCACCCAGGCCCTGCCGGCCATGCAGTACGAGAACGGCGACCGCTGCCAGTACCTGGACATCACCTTCCGCTGCCGCGCCACCGGAGGCACGGCCCGGGTCAACGACGACGAGTCGCTCGAGGTGGGCTGGTTCCACGTCGACGCGCTGCCGCCCCTGCACGAGTTCGCGCTCTTCAGGATCAAGCAGTCGCTGACCGACGGCCCCACCTGGTTCGAGTCCACCGCCCCGCAGACGTGAGGGAGGGGCCGGGCGGCTGTTCACGCGGCCACCCGGCCCCTCGACCACTGCGGATCAGCCGCTACCCGGCCAGGTGTGCGGCATCTGCCTTCTCTTCCGCGGGCGCGGCCTGGCCGGCGCCCGCATCGACGTCCGCCAAATCCCGGTGCCTGGTCTCCTTGGCGCAGACGACGGCCAGCACGGTGATGAGCGCAGCGACGATCACATAGAGGGCGATCGGCGTCGAACTGTCGTAGTCGGCGAGCAGCGCCGTGGCGATGAGCGGCGCCGGGGCACCGGCCGCGACGGACGAGAACTGGGCGCCGATCGACGCGCCCGAGTACCGCATCCGGGTCGCGAACAGCTCGGAGAAGAACGCCGCCTGCGGTGCGTACATCGCCCCGTGGAAGAACAGCCCGACGGTGACGGCGAGCAGCAGGCTCCAGAAGCTCCGGCTGTCGATCAGCGCGAAGAACGGGAACATCCAGAGGCCGACCCCGACGGCGCCGACCAGGTAGACCGGCCTGCGCCCTACCCGGTCCGACAGCGCACCCCACAGCGGGATGACGGCGAAGTGGATCGCCGAGGCGATGAGGACGGCGTTGAGGGCCGTCTGCTTGCTCAGATCGGCCGCTGTGGTCGCGTAGACGAGGATGAACGCCGTGATGACGTAGTAGCTGATGTTCTCCGCCATCCTGGCGCCCATGGCGATCAGCACATCGCGCCAGTGGTGCCGCAGCACGGCCACCACGGGCATCTTCTCCGTCGTCCCGGAGGCGGCTCTGCGCTCCTCGGCCTGTGCCAGCGCCGCCTTGAACAACGGCGATTCATCGACAGACAGACGAATCCACAAACCGACCATGACCAGTACGCCGGAGAGCAGGAAGGGGATGCGCCAGCCCCAGGCCTCGAAGGACGAGTCCGACATGAGCGCGGTGAGCGCGGAGAGCACCCCGGTGGCGAGCAACTGACCGGCCGGCGCACCGGTCTGCGGCCACGAGGCCCAGAAGCCGCGGCGCTTCGCATCCCCGTGCTCCGACACCAGCAGCACGGCCCCGCCCCATTCGCCGCCGAGGGCGAAACCCTGCACCAGCCGCAACACGGTGAGCAGTACCGGAGCGGCGACGCCGACGGTGGCGTGCGTCGGCAGGAGCCCGATCGCGAACGTGGCCCCGCCCATCATCAGCAGGCTGAGCACCAGCAGCTTCTTGCGCCCGAGCCGGTCGCCGTAGTGCCCGAACACCAGGGCGCCGATAGGCCGTGCGGCGAAGCCGACCGCGTACGTGAGGAAGGACAGGAGGGTGCCGACCAGCGGCTCGGAGTCGGGAAAGAAGAGCTTGTTGAAGACCAGGGCGGCCGCTGATCCGTACAGGAAGAAGTCGTACCACTCGATGGTCGTGCCGATGAGGCTGGCGGCGACGATGCGCCGGAGGTTGGAGGCGGGTGGGGGAGCGGATGCCGGTTCGGCCATGGGTACCACTTCCGGGCGGTGGGCGGTGGGCGGGGACGGGACGTGTCGCCATACCGTAGGAAGGGGCAGGTCAGGGGCGTATGTGGCGGGACACCATAGTTCGGGTGGCGGGGGTGCGGGCGGGCGCTACGGGGACGTGACCGGGAGCCGAATTCGTCGCATCGAGCGGGCCTGGAGGGGGCTGTCCGAGTTGCACGGTTCGCCATGATTCAGTGGGGCGGTGCTGACTCCCGTGCTGACTTGGTGCGGTCCGCGGACCCGTCTGAACGGCAACAGGCAGCCCACCGCCCGGACCCTTCAGCTATCACGGCTGCACGGCTTACCGACGCAGGGTCACCGCAGGGCCGACGGCACCCTCGGGCTACGTGCCTGGAATCGAGTTTCCCTCTCCCGCTTGGTAGTCGGCTCCGGAAATCTTTCCAGGGAGACTCCACCGGCGAGGAGACCCGTCATGACCACTGGCCAGCACCAGTGTTCGGTGCGGGAGGGCCATCGGCGTTGTGGGTGGGTCGGGCGGCGCGACGTCAGCCGTTACTGACCGGCCTCTTCGGGTTCGCCGCGCTCTCAGCCGTCATCGCAAGCGCCGGTAGGGAAGCTGATGTCAGGCTGCCCGATGGGTCCGCCTCAGCCCTGATCGATGCGGCCGACCTGGCGGCGCGCTCGATCTTCGCGCGATGGGCGGCACGGGCTGCCTCGTCGATCTGCTTCTCGTGTTCGGGGCGCAGCCCGGTCCGGCCGTCGAGCCCCTCGCGCAGGATGTCGGCGTGCCCGGCATGCCGGATGGACTCGCCGAGGACGTGGACCATGACGGCGAACAGGTTCGTGTGGGAATGAGGCTCCGGCCACCACGGCACGTGGCCGGGGGCGTCGAGAGGAAGCGCGTCGATCGTCGCGTCCGAGTGTTCCCACGAACGCCGGTAGAACTCGATGATCTGATCGCGGGTCTCGTCCTCGGTCGCCCACAGATCGCCGCCGTCGTGGTCCTGCCACCGGGGCAGCCGTTCCGGGGAGGGGCGGTCGAAGACCTCGCCGAAGTACCTGGCCTCGACGGTGGCCACGTGTTTGACCAGGCCGAGGAGGTTGGTCCCGGTCGCCGTCAGAGGTCGGCGGGCGTCGTATTCGGACAGGCCGTCGAGTTTCCAGAGCAGCGCCTCTCGGTCCCGCCGCAGTCTCCCGTGCAGGTTGTCCTTCGCGAATTGGTCGATCATGCGGCATGAACCTTTCGTGGGCTGTTCGTGGTCTCAGCATCCCGTACGTGGTCCGCAACCGCCGGCAGAGCCGGGACTCAGGAGTCCTCGGACAATGACCGATCGGGAGTGACCGCCTGTCAGGGAGCCGTGGGGGCGGGGTGTGTGACGGCTCGCGGCCGGTCCGGCCTGCGCCGGCTACCGTGCGAGAGAACTGCACGCATGCTGTTCGGTGCCGTTCTCCGTTCCGGTTGGGTAGTTCGGGGCGGGGACCGGGGAGGCGGGCGGGCGCCAGGTGAGAATCCAGCCGACGGTGAGCACCGCCGCGCCGCCTGCCAGGGCGATTGCGCCGCCTGTTCCGATGCTTGCGGCCATCGAGCCGAAGCAGGCCGGCCCGACGCCCTGCAGCGTCATGCTGCCGGAGCCGAGCAGACCGAAGGCCTGACCCTGGCCGTCCTGCGGCAGGGCGTCCAGGAATGGCCGTTGCAGGCCGAGAGCGTAGGCGAAACCGAAGCCGCTGAGCAGCAGGCAGGACGAGACGCCCACTCCGGGCTCGGTAGCGAAGCCGACCAGAGGCAGCCCTGTCAGCGCAGTCAACGGGACCACCAGTCGCTCCCGGGAGGGCGGCGTAGCAGTCGGCCCACCAGCAGGTCACCGACAAGCATGCCGACCGGCAGACAGCCCATCAGCACCGCGTACCAGCCAGGTGCGAAGTGGCGTCCTCCGGCGTAGGCCACGATCAGGCCTTCCGCGCCCGCTACGCACGCGGGTGGTAGCCATTGGGCCAGGATCAGTCGGCGTACCGTACGTTCGCGCAGCAGCAGGCGGGTGCCGTGCAGGCTCGTGCGGACGGTCCCGCTAGCGCCCCGGGCGCTGCCGGGTGTGCCGTCGAACTGTTCCGGTCGCAATCGGGGTAGCCGGATTCGGATGGTGAGGGCGCAGCCGAGGTCGAGGGCGGCGCTGACCGAGAGTGCCCGGTGCGGGCCGAGGGCCGCGACGGCCACACCTCCCAGTGCCAGGCCGAACAGTTGCCCGCCGGAGGCCAGGACCATCGACTGGCCGAGTCGGTTCAGCATGCCCAGGGAGTCGCCGCGGTGCTGCGCCCCTGGGGCGAGGAGCGCGTCCTCGAGACCGCTGCCCTGCACCGCGGCCGCCCACAGGCGCGTGGACGACCAGCCGAAGCGGTGCAGGACCGCAACGGCCACGACCGTCATCACCACCAGAAGCAGCACGACCTTGACGGATTGGACGTGTGCCGTGCCGCGAATCCCGCCGCTGACGGCCAGGGAGATCATCAGCACTCCGGCGACGGCGATGCAGGTGGATCTGACCGCACCGTCGGAGCTGCCGAGGACGAACGAGCCGAGCATCCCGACGGAGGTGAGCTGGAGGACCAGGTAGGGCACGCACAGGGCCAGGGTCACCAAGCCCAGAGCGAGGCGCACACTGCGGCCCGGGAGTCGCTGGAAGAGAGCGTCGCCGAGTGTGTGCCCGCCGGCCGCTCGCAGCGGTCTCGCGGTGACGAACACGACGAGAACCAAGACCGTCACACCTCCGAGCGCCAGCATGAGACCGTCGTACCCGGTGAGCGCGATGGCGCTGACGAGGGACAACAGCGTGACCGTGGACAGGCATTCGCCACTGAGGGCCAGCCCGCTCTGCCAGGGGCTCTGAGGACGGTCGTCCGCGCCCACGAACATCGCGGCATCGTCCAGGTCGACGCCCGTCGCCAGCCAGAGCAGCCCGCACAGCCCGGCGAAGACGACGAGAATCTCCACGACCGGCTGGGTTCCGGTCGGGCCGACGACGTTCACCGTGCCGCCCGGTCACCGGAGAGGAACCGCTCGGCGAGCGAGTGCCGCCGCGGTGCGTCCTCGCCGCGACAGCGGAGGGCGTGCCCGAGCAGTGCCCATCCGGTCAGCGCGGCCTGCAGTACGAGGAGGAGCACGGCGATCGACAGGTGTCCCGCGACAGGCGTGCGCAGACCCGTGCCTGCGGTGGCGCTGACGCCGGTCACCAGCACGAAGCCGCCCATCATGCGGACGGTGTGGCGGCAGATCGGGGGCGGAACCGTCGGCGGGTGAGCCGTCTCCGGCGGATCGCCGGCCAACGGGGCGGTGTGCGGTGCGGGACCGGCGGGAGTGGAGTGCCAGGGATGTGCGCTGGTCACGGGGTCTCCAGGGCGGCAGAGGGGACGACGGTGCCGCACGTCAACGGGCTCGTGTCGTGGCTACGACGGGAGAGCGGTGAGCGGTCCGTGTCGGGCTGCTCAGGATGAGGCGGCAGCAGACATGCGGTCCAGAGCGGACCGACAACTGTGTGACCCGGCCCATTTGTCGCCCACGCCTGGTGGAGGGCCCCACATGCGCGTCACACGTCGCGAACCGGGTGCGGCCGGGCTGACTCCCGCGCTGACCGGCGCTGATCGGGATCCCATCCGTGCCCGTCGGTGCCGGCACGTGCGCGCCGTGTGCGCACGTGCCGGGGTCGCACCGCCACATGGTCCGGCTCCATGGGCGCTGGTGCCCGCTTCCTCAGCCCGTGGCGGCGTTGAGGAGGTCGAGGACGCTCTGCTGGCAGCCGTAGTCGGTGGTGCCGTTGCCGCCGCTCCAGTGCGGGCCGTACTGGTCGAGCGGGTTGCGGTCGTGGTCGTAGGCGCTGTTCGCCCAGCGGGTGAGGGCGGGGGTGTAGGGGTGGTCGGACAGTTGGCGGTTGAGGTAGCCCAGGCCGCGGACGTAGGCACCCTTGAAGCTGGGGCCGTCTCCGGTACAGCTGTCGCCCTCGCCGGGCTCGCGCAGAACGCCGTTCGTTTCGAGTCGCTTGGTGGAGGCGTCGGCCAGTTCGCGTGCGGTCGTCAGGAGGCCGGCGTCACCGGTGGCCTTGTGGAACTCCGTCAGCGCGCCCAGGATCACGCCCTGGTTGTAGGTCCAGGTGGGCTGGCCGTTGTTGGCGCAGGCATCGGTGAGACCGTCGTTGATCATGCGGTCACCGTTGATCATGCCGCTGCCCCGGAACCAGTTCCATTCGCTCTTCGCCCGGTCCAGATACGTGGTGTCACCGGGGATGCGGTTGTGCAGGGCCGAAGTGAGGCGGAGGTACAGCTCGTTGGTGATGGCGTTCTTGTAGTTGCCGTTCGAGTTCCAGCGCACCCCGCCGCCACAGGTGTTGTTCCAGTTCGCGTGCATGTGGTCCGCGTCGGCCCGCGCGGTGTTCAGGTAGCGGCTGTCACCGGTCGCGTCGTAGGCGGCGACCCAGGCCAGGCCCCACCACCCCGTGTCGTCGAGGTACTCGTTGCGGAACTGCCCTCCCTGCGCGTTGATGTTCCTGTCGTACGTCTCGGCGATGGCGTAGGTGTAGCTGCCCATGCCGCTGATCCGGCTGTTGTCGATGATCGCGGTCAGGGCGTTGGCGGCGGTCCACCAGCCGTTGCCGCCGAAGAGCTTGCTGTTCCGGTCGTACGACATCATGAGCGCGGTGGCTGCCGCGGTGCTCCGGCTGCCCGCGTTCCAGGTGGTCCGAGCCCAGGGCGTGCACGCGATGGCGCCGCCGGCCGGCTGGCCACAGGCCCGAAGGGCTCCGACGCCCTTCGTGTTCCAGTCGTCGACGTTGTACATCTGCGTGCGCCAGCCCGTACCTCCGGAGGGGACAGCGGTGTCGCCGAGGCGGCTTCCTCCGTCCCAGGTCCGGCCACCGTCCATGGACCGGTCCAGCCACACACGGTCGGCGGAGCCGCCGTTGTCGATGGATGCCCAGCCCATCGCGTCGCCGTCGTCGAAGTGCAGCGCCACCGATCTTCCGGAGACCGAAGCGGTGACGGGGACGCGATCCTGGGCGCTCGACGCCGGGTCACGCGCATCGCAGTACGTGTTGCACACGGCTGCGGGCGCCGCGGCGGCGGAGGGCGCCGACATCCCGCAGAGAAGGAGGGGAGACAACGTTGTCAGCGTGGCGAGCAACGCCGTCTGAACGGACCTGAGTGGCTTCATGGGGGGAGGCTCCCGAAACGTTTGGTCGCGGTGGGGGATGCTCTCCCGGCCGAGGGAGAGCGCTCCCTGAAACTAGCCAGGCCGCATGGCCACGTCAACGGATCGGCCGCACCTGCTCGCCGCCCTCCGCGGCGGTGGCGGGGGCGAGTGCCGCCGGGGCGTCCCGCACGCTCGGACTCGTCATGTGCAGTGGCCTGGAAGGTGGGCGGGGGCGCGATCGACCCTCTCCCGGGTGGTGCGCGGGCATGCGACGCACCGGGAACCGGTGTACCTGGCAACGGAGTTGGGGCGGGCTTCTGAACACCCGGCACTTTGTCCCCCCACGGAGAAAAGTTCGGGTCTGACGTGTCAAAGGGGTTTCTGGTTGATGGAAAAGCCATTACCTTCCTGGTCTGTACCGGATGACAAGGATGCGTTCGCCCAACTCCCTCCCAGGGCGCCCGTGTTCCCGGCGCGACGGCGCGCGCCTGTAGCGAGACCCCCCAGTCCCGTTCACTCACGGAGGATGCGCGTGCACAGGAGACTCACCCGACCCCTCGCGGCGCTCGCCGGCACCCTGCTGGCTGCCGCAGGCGCCCTCACCGTCCAGCAGGGCCCGGCCCAAGCGGCTGCCGCGGACCCCGTGTTCCAGCAGGTCACCCTCGCCAAGGGGGTGGCCGAGACCGGCGAGCCGATGACGCTCGCCGTCCTGCCGAACCGGTCGGTCCTGCACACCTCAAGGGACGGCACCCTGCGCCTCACCGACGCGGCCGGCGCCACCAAGGTCGCCGGCAAGCTGGACGTCTACTCGCACGACGAGGAAGGCCTCCAGGGCGTCGGCGTCGACCCCGCCTTCACCACGAACCGCTTCGTCTACCTCTACTACGCCCCGAAGCTCACCACCCCCTCCGGGGATGCCCCCGCGGACGGCTCGACAGCCGACTTCGCCCCCTTCGACGGCGTCAACCGGCTCTCCCGATTCGTCCTGAAGACCGACGGCACCCTGGACGCCGCCAGCGAGAAGAAGGTCCTGGACGTCCCCGCGAGCCGCGGGCTCTGCTGCCACGTCGGCGGCGACATCGACTTCGACGCCCAGGGCAACCTGTACCTCTCCACCGGCGACGACAGCAATCCCTTCGCCTCCGACGGCTACACGCCGATCGACGAGCGGCCCACCCGCAACCCCGCATACGACGCCCAGCGCTCGGCCGGCAATACCAACGACCTGCGGGGCAAAGTCCTGCGGATCAAGGTCAACGCCGACGGAGGCTACTCCGTCCCGGCGGGCAACCTCTTCGCCCCCGGCACCGCGAAGACCAGGCCCGAGATCTACGCCATGGGCTTCCGGAACCCCTTCCGGATGACCGTCGACAAGCCCACCGGCACGGTCTACCTGGGCGACTACGGCCCCGACGCGGGTACATCGAGCGCCACCCGCGGGCCCGCCGGGCAGGTCGAGTTCAACCGCATCACCAAGGCCGGCAACTACGGCTGGCCCTACTGCACCGGCAAGAACAACGCCTACGTCGACTACAACTTCGCCACCTCGACGTCCGGCTCCGCGTTCTCCTGCTCCGCGCCCAGGAACACCTCACCGAACAACACCGGCCTCACCGACCTCCCCCCGGTCCAGCCCGCCTGGATCCCGTACGACGGCGGCTCGGTACCGGAGTTCGGCAGCGGCTCGGAGTCGCCCATGGGCGGTCCGGTCTACCACTACGACGCGGCCTCGACCTCCGAGGTCAAGTTCCCCGAGGGCTACGACGGGGACTTCTTCGCGGGCGAGTTCGGCCGCAAGTGGATCAAGCGCATCGAACAGACCGGCGACGGCACCGTACAGTCCATCAACGCCTTCCCCTGGCAAGGCACTCAGGTCATGGACATGACCTTCGGCCCGGACGGTGCGCTGTACGTGCTCGATTACGGCACCGGCTACTTCAACGGGGACGAGAACAGCGCGGTCTACCGCATCGAGAACGTCAGCGGCGGCCGGTCCCCGCTCGCCCAGGCCTCGGCCGACCGCACCTCGGGCACGTCCCCGCTCGCCGTGAAGTTCTCCTCGGCGGGAACCTCCGACCCCGACGGCGACCCGCTGTCCTACGCCTGGAAGTTCGGTGACGGGGGCACCTCGACGTCGGCCAGCCCGGCGCACACCTACACCGCCAATGGTCAGTACAGCGCGGAGCTGACGGTCTCCGACGGCACCGGCCGGACGGCGACCGCCTCCGTCACCGTGACGGTGGGCAACACCGCGCCCACGGTGAAGCTGGAACTGCCCCTGGACGGCCGGATCATCGACCCCGGTGCGGCGGTGCCGTTCAAGGTGACCGTCAGCGACCCGGAGGACGGCACCATCGACTGCTCGAAGGTCAAGGTCACCTTCATCGTCGGCCACGACAGCCACGGCCACCCGCAGACCTCTGCGACCGGCTGCTCCGGCACCGTACAGACCATCGCCGACGGTGAGCACGACCCCAACGCGAACATCTTCGGCGTGTGGGACGCGGAATACACCGACAAGGGAGCGAACGGGCAGCCCGCTCTCACCACGCACGACGAGCACATCAGCCAGCCCAGCCACCGCCAGGCCGAGCACTACGGGGGTTCCGCCGGGGTGTCGGTCGTCAGTCACGCCGCGGCCCACGGCGGCAAGACCGTGGGCAACATCGAGAACGGCGACTGGATCTCCTTCAAGCCCTACGCTCTCGACAACGCCACCAAGCTGACCGCCCGCGTCTCGTCCGCCGGTGCCGGTGGCACGCTCGAGGTGCGCGCGGGCTCGCCCACCGGCACCCTGCTCGGTTCCGTGGCCGTCCCCGTGACCGGCAGCTGGGAGACGTTCCAGGACGTGTCCACGAACCTGACCGACCGCCCGGCGGGCACCACCACGCTCCACCTCGTCTTCAAGGGCGGCAGCGGGGCCCTCTTCGACGTGGACGAATTCACCGTCACCACCTCCGGCACCTCCGGTCCTCGTGAGGGTGTGATCACGGGTATCGGTGGCAAGTGCGTGGATGTGGACGGGGCCGCGTCGGCGGACGGGACGCAGATCC